>JAQBPE010000209.1 GCA_028287685.1 Cyanobacteria bacterium RYN_339
GGTGACCGAGGTGAAGCCCGTGATGGTCGACAAGGCCGCCGGGCTCACGCCTACATCACCGGCGATCGAGGTTGCACCGGCATTCGTGATGCCCTGGCCGGACAACACCAGGTACTGGGTGAGGTCAGCCGTGAACGGGACGGGGGCTTGGGCGCCGGGCGACGGGGTAGGCGTCGCCGTGGCGACCGCGGTGGGGCTGGCACTCGGCGTCACGGTAGGGGTACCGGTCGGTGCGGCCGTGGCGCCGCTCGGTGCAGGCGTGGCATTGCTCGGTGCGGTCGTGGCGCCGCTCGGTGCGGCCGTTGCGCCGCCCGGTGCGGCCGTGGCACTGCCCGGTGCGGTTGTGGCGCCGCTGGGAGCAGCCGACGAAGCGCCGGCTCCAGTCGAAGGCGCAGCCGTGCCCATTGCGCTCGCAGAGGCCCCGGGGGCCGCCGTGGAACCGATGGGCGCCCCGGTCGCGGAAGCAGCCGGCGTTGCCGTAGGGGGCAACGCAGGACAGGCACTCAACAAGCCTACGGCAGTGAGGCATCCCGCCATCTGAATAGTTCCAAATTTCGTTACAATAAATTTCACAAAAGTCTCCTTCGAAATACTGCGATTTCTATAACCAGGGCTATTCTCGAACCTGGGCTTGGGTGTGTGATGGCGTTGATTTCGACCCAAATTGACGCTTTCAACGAAGAGCTGTCAACGAGAACAATCCTGAAAATGGAGGCCTTAATTTCTCTGAATTGACAGGAGCAACCAAGCACAGCATACCCAGATTATTAAGAAATAAGTAGATAGTTTGCGAAATATTGAGGCCGACCCCTGTCCCGCTGGGGCAGGAATCGGCTGAATTGAACTCCGCTCGTTATGCGCTACAAATGTTATGTCCCAATAGAGACGCTCCCTATTTATAACATTTGTATAAGATCTGTTAATGAGGTGTTAATCAGGTCCGTGATAGGGAACACCTTACACTAGCTCTACAAGCTCCAGCGTAATCGGTGGGCGCCCAAGTGGACGCAGGCCGGCCAAGCGCGAGCAAGGGGGACTAGGTTGCATGTTTACATCCGAGTAACGTCATCGAGCGTCTGGTCGGGTTTCGCTCTCGCTGCCTTGATGGCCAGCGGGTGTGCGCCCGTCACGCCCTCGCTCTCACAGCCCGCCACCGAAGGCACGGTGAGTTCCGATGCGTTTGGAAACGTCCAAATCCAGGTGGCCGGTCACAGCTACCTTCTAAAGCCCCTCGACGGTCGCCCGGTCGGCAGTGTCTCGATTCAGATAGGTGGCAAGGTCTACAACACCGTGGAGGGCAAGTTCCACCTGCCGGCATCGGCCCTGAGCGACTTCCAAACCAATTCCCGTGGGTTCTTCCGCGTCTTTGCACCTGGCTACGTGCCCAGGCAAGTGTGGATAGGGACAATTGGCGACGAGATTCCGCTCGTTCCGCTGCTCGCCATCAAGGTCGTTGACGCCTTCCCGTCCTCCGGCGGAACGATTGCCTCGCCCGAAGCCGGCATCGCCGTCAACCTGCCCGTAGGGTTGCTGGTCAAGCCGACAACGGCCATCCAGGTCAGCACCTACGTGCCGGCGGTCGACGATGGACCGACGGCCGTCGCGGCCTCGCTCGCGAGTCGTCAGGCGTTTCTGACGAAGTTGGCAGCCCTGAAGGGCACCTCGCAATACAGCTTGGCTGCCGCGGACTGCGCCAATGCCGAGCAGCCCCTGCCCTGCCCCCCTGCAAGGGCCGGCTTGGGGGTGATGCTCACGGTGAACGGACCGTTGCAGGCAGGCACGGTGACGAGCCAAATCGACCTCGATGTGGCGGCCCAAGATCCGCTGCGGGCGAACGCTGCGGCCCGCCTATTGCAAACATTTCGGCAGATGGACGCCAGCCCGGATGGGCTGACGATGCGTCACTTGCTGGCCGAAGGGTACGGCATCAGCTTGACCGGGCACCTGCTCTCGTTCGCGGTGCACCTTGGCACCACTGCGGTGTTGGACGGCTTCGTTCGCATCGAAGTCGAAGGCCTCGACTTGTTGGGCGTGAACATGGAGTTCACCGCCGTGAGCGCGATACGCGACTCCCTGCCGCAAGGAGCCCTGACGCCCGGTTTGAGCGCGCTCACCAGAAGTCTCGCTCCCGCAACGTTCATCGTTGCTGCGGCCGCCCCCCTCAACGCATTGCTCGCCGTGGGACAACGCTTGATAGCTCCCGATAATTCGGGTTCCTCCGATTCGGGTTCGCTCGGCGTGGATGGAACGGGGTTCGTGACACGCAAAGCGGGTCTGATCAGCCAAGACGGCGGCAGCCTGATTTCCCAGGACGGTGCGAGCATCGTGGCGCAGGGCGGCGGCAACATCGTGGCGCAGGGCGGCGGCAACATCGTGGCTCAAGGCGGCGGCAACATCGTGGCTCAGGGCGGCGGCAACATCGTCGCCCAAGGGGGTGGCAACCTCATCTCGAACGACGGCGGCAGCTTGGTAGGCCACCTCGCCGTACCGTTTGGCGTAGAATTGGCAGCAAAGTACGCGTTGGCAAGCTACGCGGATTACCCGTGGCCGAATCAGGCTCAAGTCCGGGCGGTTACATTCTCCGGGCGCCCCATCACGCGCTGGGTGACGACGGATATCAACAGCAACTTCTCCTTCTACAAGCTTCCGCCAACGCCGCTGTATTTCTGGCTGGAGGCAAAGGCAGGCCCGCACATCTTACGCAGCCTCGCGGTTGCCCCTGCAAGCGGGCAAGTCATTTCCACCATCAATGCGGCCACGACCTGCGTTTCGTCCGCGGCTTACAATGCTCTCGTCATCAACATCGCGGACGCCGACTTGTTGACGGCGGCCAACGTCAATGCCGACGAAGTCGCACTACGGGCGTTGCTCGATCAGCCGACCAGCCAAGCGGTCGTCGATGCGCCGATAGCTGGCGTCTCGGCGATCGCCTTGCAACGTTTCGTGGCCGGCGCGGTGGTGCCGCGGTCGTTCCGAATCGGCACCTTGAGCTCGCAAGTCCTCTGCCTCCCGGCACAGATCGGCCAGGTTGCCCTCAACCCCTGGCTGGCACCCGTCTACCTGAGCCCGTTGCTGGGCGATGTGGCGGTTCTCGGCAATTCCACCGTCACCAACACGGGGCCAACCGTGCTGACGGGCAATCTCGATCTCTATCCTGGCACGTCCATCACCGGCTTCTTGCCGGGTACGGTGGCCGCTCCGGGAACGGTCCATCAGGCCGATGGCTCCGCCCTGCAAGCCCAGCTAGATTTGACCAGCGCTTACGACGATGCGGCCGGACGCCTGGGCGGCACGGTCCTGCCCCTCACGATGGGGGGGCAAACCGTCTTCCCCGGTGTTTATCGCAGTGGCTCGTCGCTGAGGATCTCGTCCGCTGGTCTCACGCTCGACGCAAATGGAGACCCGAACGCGGTCTTCATCTTCCAACTGGGTTCCACGCTCACGTTGGACTCGGGCAGCCAAATCTCGCTGATCAACGGCGCCCAAGCCGGCAACGTCTTCTGGCAGATTGGCTCGTCTGCAACCCTGGGAACGTACAGCACTTGCAAGGGAACCTTGTTGGCGAACACGTCGATCACAATCACCACCGGGGCGGCGTTGGAAGGCCGAGCCTTGGCCCGCAATGGGGCGGTCACCTTGGACAGCAACACCATCAACAAAGCGCCGTTGTCCCAGACCAGTTGTCCCTGAACGTGGGTCTCCATCGGCCCAGGGAAAGGTCGGCCGGAACTACGTACCAGCTTGCTTCCGCGCCATGAACAGTCCCCAGCTCTGCTCGCCGCGCTCCGCCCGGGAGATCTTCCGACGCCAGCGGGCCGTCAGGTAGTCAACATCAGCGATCGGCAACTCGGCGTGGGTCAGCCGATCGAGCTCTTCCCGGTGCACGGCGATGAACGCCGCCGTGAGGTCGTCGGCACGCGTGACCTCCAGGCCCGCCTCGGCCAGAATGTCACGATAGCCGCTCAAGGTCTCGAGCGCGTAGCCGTGTGCCGCGACGTACGTCGCGAATTCTTCGCTCGGCGGGGCGGCCCCGCGGACGTAGTCGGTGAAGAGCAGCATCCCATTGGGTGCCAGGCAGTCTCGCACCTTGGCGAAGAGCCGCGCCTTGTCGGGGATGTGCAGGAAGGTATCGCGGCTGTAGACCAGGTCGTAGGCTGGCCGCGGGGTGGCGACCTCCAGGAAGTCGCCCTGGATGAACGTGAGCAGGCCGTCTAGCCCTAACTCCGCGGCCCGGGCCTGGGCGATGCGGATGGCTTCCGGCGCCAGGTCGATGCCGTCGACGCGACAGCCGAACGTGCGGGCCATGTAAAAGGCGCTGCCGCCGACGCCGCAGCCCACGTCGAGCACGTTCGACCCGGCGTCCAGCGTGGCGTGCGCGAGGAAGGTCCTGGCCGACGCCTCGCCGCCGGGGCTGATGAAGTCGCGGCCGTAGATGGCCTCGTAGCGCCGAATTTCGGCGGCGGTGTATCGTTCTTCCACGGCGGACCCCGATCCGTGCTTAGATCGCTTTGCCTCCCAACCTTACAAGGTGAATTCGAAATGAGCCAGCTGTCGCTCGACCCCGGCCTGCAAGCCGCCCTGGCGCGGATCCCCGCGCTCGCCGGCACGACCGACGCGGACTGGGAGCGCCTCGGCGGCCTCACGAACGTGGTCTACCGCGTGGCGACGCCCGCGGGACCGCTGGCCGTCCGGGTTCCCGGCAAGGGCACCGCGGCGTACATCGATCGGCGGGTGGAAGCGCACAACGCGCAGGTGGCGGCCGATGCTGACGTCGCCCCTGTCTTGGTCTTCGCCGACCCCGACGACGGCCTGATGGCGACGGCGTTCCTCGCCTCGGCCACGACGATGACCGGCCCGCTCTTCCGCACGCGCGCCGGCGCCCCGGCCCGTGCGGGCGCGCTGCTGCGGCGGCTGCACGGCTCGCCTTTGCCCTTCACCTTCCGCTTCGAGCTGTTCGCGAAGATTGATGAGTACCTGGTCTACCTGGCCGAGCACCCCGCGCCGCTGCCGGCCGGCTATGCGGACGCCCTGGCCCGCAGCGAGGGCATCCGGCGCCAGCTCGCGGCGCACCCGGTGGCGTTGGTGCCGTCCCATTGCGACCCGCTTGCGGAGAACTTCTTGGACGACGGGGCGCGCATGTGGCTGGTGGACTGGGAGTACTCCGGCATGAACGACCCGATGTGGGACCTGGGCGACCTGTCGGTCGAAGCCGGTTTCGACCTGGAGCAAGACGAGGCGCTGCTCGCGGGCTACTTCGGCGGCGCTGCCACGCCGGCCGACCGGGGGCGCTTCGAGATCTACAAGGCGATGTGCGACCTCCTGTGGACGCTCTGGGGCCTGATCCAGCACGCCAACGGCAACCCGGCCGAAGACTTCCTGGCCTACGCGAACGACCGCTTCGCGCGTTGCCAGCGCCAGTTGGAAAGCCCCGGCTTCGCAGAGCATCTTGCGGCGATTGGGTGAACGCGAACGGCTGGCTACTTAGTTCCTTTTGGCGTGGCGGGTGGCGCCGCGCCAGCCCGGACACCGACGATGCGGGCGGTCTTGCCGCGCTTACCGGTTCCATATAGGACGTAGCGCGTCCCGGCGTGGTCGTAGCTGACCGCGCCGTACTTGCGGGCGTCTACTGCCTCGCCGCCGATGCGCTCCGGCACCAGCCCGTCACCCAGCATGGTGCCCTCCGCACTGGCGGGCTCGGCGGCGCCGTGCAGGCGACCTAGCGGCTCCAGCGTCGGTACACGCACCGCCGGGATGATGTGGTCTTGCGCGAAGGTACCCCATGGGGACCGGGGCATCCGGCCCTCCGGCATGTAGCCGCCCGGCCCCGTGAGGCTGGCGATCAGGTCCAGCCGGCCGTCCTTTTGCGGCAGGGCTCCGTCATGGTCGGCGGCGTACCTTTGGAGGCCCAGTTCGATCGTCGTGAGATTGCTCACGACTTGGACGTTCCGGGCCTTGTCCTGCGCGCCGACGAAGCTCGGGAGCGCGATCGAGGCGACGATTCCCAGGACGCATACCGCGAATAGACGCTCGATGTGGCCACTGTTGCATGTGAATCCAATGCACATAGGCTCGCGCCCTCCCGTCGAGTGGTGCCGAGCGCCGCCGGCCCACCCTACTTCCCTGGCCTGGATGATCCCAATCGGCGGAGAAGGAGGTGGATGCCCCTGGGCCGGCCGCAACGCGTCGGGTCTTCGTGGGTGCGCGCGGAGGTGCAACGGCTCACGGCGATGTGCGGGGCACCGACAGCGTGGCCGGTGATCGCTTCGTCGAGCGCATGTTGAGCGTGTCTGCCACTTGCTGCCAACAGGACGGGAACCTCTTCTCCCACTTATGCGATGCCATAAACGCCCAATTCAAGGACCTGCCAAGCGTTCTCGTGCCTCGGGCCCCGTGAACAGTCACACATATCTAGCGCGCATCGAACGAGCAGAAAAATGCAGACAGGATGTTAACCTGTAATGATGCTACGGAATTATGCCAAATACCTTAGCGAAAACCATCTAGAGGCACTCTCGACCGAGTACGTGCGCCTCGCCCGGGAGCTTCAGCTGCCGCTATTGCAGTTCTTCGCGCACCTGTCGGAGCAGGAAATCCGCCAGATGGGCATCAACAACATGGGCGAACTCCTGGCGGACCTGGCGTCGAGTAGGGCGCTCGAGGCGGAGGAGGAGCGTCTGCGCGCCTGGATGGAAGACAGGATGCCCTTCGGCATCACCAAGGCAGGACTGCAGCCGGGCGACCACGTCCTCGTCTTTGCAGCCCAGAAAATGGCCATCGCCGGCTTCATCGACCAGTTCACCGACAGCGTGGCCGTGGCAAAGGCGGTGACACGGGAATTGGACGAATACTTTTACAAGGTCCAATACGGAGCAGTCCGCCTGTTCGCCAAACTGCGAGATGAGGCGGTGGAGCATATCCGGCGCGTGAATGTCGAGATCGGTACCGAAAAGGCGTTTGTCGAGAACATCGTGAAACACGTCCCCGCCGGCATCATCTACGTCGACAACCACTTCGTCGTCCGCTGGGCGAATCGCGAGCTTGCGCGCTTGTTCGACCGAGCCCCCCAAGACATCATCGACCGGCCGTGTTTGGAATGCGTGCCGACCCCTCTCAGGGCAACCTTCGAATCATTGCTCCGGAAGGCCTTCGTATCGGGGGAGGTCTTGACCTGCCTGGAGTATCCGGCGGTTGCGACCGTCGACGGCATGTCGAAGGCCACTTATTGGGAAATTATCTTTGTGCCTGTTTACGACCAAGGCGGGATAATCGAGGGCGTCCTGGTGTTTTCACAGGATGTCTCGGATCGGGTCGCGTTAGGGGTGGTGCAGCGCGATCAGATCGAACGCCTTGAGCTGCTAAACACCATCCGTGACAGTTTCGATGAGCAGCGTCGGATGTTCGATCTGTTCATCGAAAGCGCTGCGGAGTATGCCATCAATGTGCTCGACGCGGAAGGGGTCGTCAAGAGCTGGAACAAAGGCGCCGAGCGAATTAGGGGCTACGAACAAGCTGAAGCTATGGGAATGCCCTTCGCCCGCTTCTTTCTGCCCGACGACGTCCAGCAAGGCAAGCCCGGCCGCCTGTTGACGAGAGCGGCGGCTAACGGGCACGTCGAGGACGAGGGCTGGCGTCTACGTAAGGACGGGACGCACTTTTGGGCCGATGTCGTGATCACGGCCCTGCGAGATGTGAGCTGCCAGTTGAAAGGATTTGTTGTGGTTGCGCGTGACGTGACGGAGCGCAAGCTGGCCGAGGAGAAGATCCTAAAACTCAACATGTCGCTCGTGTCCGCCAACGAGTATAAGGACCAGTTCCTGAACATCCTTTCGCACGAGCTACGCACGCCCATCACTTCGATTATCGGATTCGGCAGCCTGCTAGATGACGAGCTGGTGGGGCCGCTCAACGAGGAGCAACACGATTGCACCGTCAAACTTATGGCCGCTGCCGAAACGCTTTCGCTGTTGATGAATGACCTGTTGGATGTTTCCCGGCTACAGGCCGGCAAGGTCGTGCTCACGTTTCGGCTGATCGACGTCGCACCCATAACCGAGGACGTGCTGGCGAATCTGGCCCACACTGCGGAGCGGCACCTAGTTACGCTAAGGAACCGTGTGTCCGCCGATTTGCCTCCCATCGAAGCCGACGAGCAGCGATTGGCGCAGATACTCACGACCCTCATCGGGAACGCCGTCAAGTTCACCCAACCAGGCGGTTGGGTCGAAGTACGCGCGAAGGATGAAGGCCGTTTCATCCTCTGCGAGGTCGAGGACAACGGTCCGGGCATCAGGCTCGAGGAACAAGGCAAGCTATTCAAGACCTTTTCCCAGGTCGATATGACCAACACGCGCGAGTCGAGCGGAATTGGCATGGGGTTGACCATCTGCAAGAGCTTGGTCGAGCTTCACGGCGGCGAGATCGGGGTGGGTACTAGCGAGGGCAAGGGGTGTACTTTCTGGTTCAAGCTCCCATTTGTGCAGGGAGGCCTGTCTCCAGCGGCCTAACAAGGACTTGGAGCCCACCGGCCTCCTCCGCGCGGGCTGGAAATCAAACGACGGTTGGGTCTAGAAGCCGTTGCCTACTGCCCGGCCAACTCGAAACGCGAGAGGTGGTAGGCGAATGCACGGAAATCATTGCCTACCCCGACCGCGGCCATGATGGCGCTCGCGGCCCGCGGATCTCCAACACGCGTACCGGTAACGGCCTCCATACCTGCCTGGTACGGGCTCGATCAGGTCGCGAGGGCGGGTCCTCGACACAAAAAAGCGGGTGTCCGGACCTATCAGATCCGGACACCCGTCTACTTAAATGGAGTTGGGTGAACAGTTATCGACTGCCCTTGTTCAACCCGTAGACACGTCCGAGTCAAATTTCTAAGCCGGCTCCTGTACAGAGTTCCGCTTTGTGATCGCCTTAAGTATGTCATTTCGGTCCAAATGATATACTTAAGGCTATCACTTGGGAGGCCTCATGGGCTCGCTTTCGTTAGACTTCCTTGACCGGCAGCCCAAGCCGATGGCCCTGCTGCGGACCCTGACGCTGCTTGCCGAGTACAAAGGCAAGGAGGCCTCGTTCTTCCAGCAGTCGCCCCAGGTCCTCGACACGCTGCGCGATCTCGCCGTCATTCAGAGCACCGAGTCGTCCAACCGGATCGAGCAGATCGAGGCGCCCAGCGAGCGCATCAAGGCGCTGATCCGCGAAACCACGACGCCTCGCGACCGCTCGGAGCAGGAGATCGCCGGCTACCGCGACGTCTTGAAGCTGATCCATGCCAGCGCTCCGGACATCCCATTCACGCCAGGCGTGGTCTTGCAGCTGCACAGGGACCTTTATCGCTACACGCCCGCGACCGGCGGCCGTTGGAAGCAGTCGGACAACGAGATTACGGCGAAACACCCCGATGGCCGCCTCGAAGTGCGCTTCAAGGCAGTGCCTGCCTCCGAGACTCGGGCCGCCATGATCGCGTTGCATGAGGCTTACGATCGGCTGCGTTCGGTGCACGAGATCGAGCCACTGCTCTTGATCCCGGCCTACGTGTTGGACTTCCTGTGCATCCATCCGTTCGCGGACGGCAACGGCCGCATGGCAAGGTTACTGACGCTGTTGCTCTTGTACCAGGGCGGCTTCCGGGTGGGCGGCTTCGTGAGCCTGGAAAAGGTCGTGGAGGAGACCAAGGAAGGTTACTACGACGCCTTGTACCAGTCTTCGCTCCGCTGGCACGAAGGCGAACACTCGCTGGTCCCGTGGTGGGAGTACTTCACAGGGGTCATGCTCCTGACGAGCTACCGGCGTTTCGAGGAGCGCGTCGGAACGGTGAGCAAGGGCCGGGGAGCCAAGCGGGCCCGGCTCGTCCAGGCGATCGACCGCTTGCCGGCCAGCTTCCGGATTGCCGACCTCGAGCAGGCGTGTCCGGACGTGAGCCGCCCGACGATCACGCGGACGCTCGACGAGCTTCGGCGGCAAGGCAAGCTCCGGTGTTCCGGGATGGGCCGAGATGCTCGGTGGGAGAAACTGTAAGCCCAGCAGAAGCAGACGCGCGGCGAGGTCAGGGTTGGTTGCAAATAAGCGCCTGGAAGGCGTCCTGGTCCGCGTCCCGGGCGCCGCGGACCTGCACGAACGGGCCGAAGAGTACCCCGAGAAAAGTGTCTTGAATTAAGCTAAATTTTGTAGTAACGTTTATACAATTGCGACGAGGCTATGTCAGAAGGGGCACTTCCCATGGCGATCACCACCCTATCTAGTCGGGAATTCAATCAGGACACCAGCAAAGCCAAGAAAGCCGCTGCGTTGGGACCGGTGTTCATCACCGACCGAGGCAAGCCTGCCCATGTTCTGCTCAGCATCGAGGAATATCTGCGAATCTCCGGTGGGCATCGAAAGATTGCCGATGCGCTGGCCATGCCCGGGATTGCAGACATCGAGTTCGAGCCACCGCGCTTCGAGATGGGGATCCGGCCGGCAGACTTCTCTTGATGTTTGTTCTCGATACCAACGTTGTTTCTGAATTGCGCAAGGTGCGCTCGGGGAAGTCCGATCCACACGTCACCGAGTGGGCCGACGGCGTGGACGCGGGCAGCTTGCATCTCTCGTCCATCACCGTGCTCGAGTTGGAACTCGGCGTCTTGCAACTCGAACGCAAAGATCCCACTCAGGGCGCGCTTCTTCGTACGTGGCTCGACACGCTGGTATTACCCGCGTTCAGCGGCCGAATCTTTCCCGTAGATGTGGCCATAGCCCAACGCTGCGCGCGCCTCCACGTCCCCGATCCTCGTTCCGAACGCGATGCGTTGATCGCGGCGACGGCGCTGGTGCACGGCCTGACGGTGGTGACCCGCAACTTGGCCGACTTCGAGGCAACCGGTGTGCCACTCCTAAATCCGTGGGACCCCGCCCAATGATGAAATCAGGCGTTCTTCCGGTCAACTAAGCAAGGGGCGCGTGCGCGGAGTTACATAACGACAAAGTGGGCTTGGCTTGACGGTGTTCGAACTTTCGCCAACGCGTTGCTCGCATCGCTCGAGAGCGACGACGACCTCTTCAACTCATGGCCTGCGGCAAGACCTCAAATGGCTGCTTGCAACGAAGCGCCGCCGTCATCCCTTCCCTCGTGCCCGCTGGCCCGGGACCACCGCCACGCCCTGCCGTCACCTCGAAACGGGCAGGTGACCAACTTCCTTGACGCGTCGGTTGACCTCATCGGTGATGAAGATCCGGCCGGTGGGGTCCACCGTCAAGCCTGCCGGGTGGTCGACGCCCGGCTGGTTTTCCAGCTCCAAGAACTCGCGCTGGCCCATCAGCGTGGTCACCGTGTGGCGCGGGTCGTTCAGGTCGATGCGGCGGAGGCGGCCGCCGCCCGGCTCCGTCAGCAGCAGGCTGTGGTCGGGTGCCAGCACGAGATCGTTCGGGAAGAAAAAGCCGGCGCTGGCCCCGGGCCCATCCGCGAGACCGACGTTGCTGCCGTCGTCGAGCGGCGAGGGATGCCCGGCGAGCGTCGAGACATGCCCTTCGGGCGTGACGGCCAGGACCTTGGATTCTTCCTGCAGCCCCAGGTAGACGGTGCCGTCCTTGTCCCGGGCGATAGGGATCTTGGAGTTGCCGGTGGACGCCACGAGCCCCGGGACGAGCACCTTGAAGCCCTGCTCCGGCTCGATCCGGATGAGGTCGCTGCCCCACGTCGCCAGCAGGGTGCCCGCGGGCTCCGGCGCGAGGCCGCGCAGGTGCGTCTCCAGCGGGGGATCCTGCAACGCCTGGGGACCGCTCATCCGCCACATGTCCGCGATCACGCGCGGCGTGTGTTGGGTGCCGTGCAGCTCGACCTTGAAGACGGTGTGGGTGTGGTCCAGTCCCACCAGGTCGCCGTGGGCGTCGATGGCGATCGGCCCCGGGTGGAACTCGCCGTCGTCCAGGTCGCCGCCCTTGTAGCTGTATGGACCCTGGCACAGCGTGGCGAGGTGGCCAGATCCGTCGATCATGCGGATGGCCTGGCCTTCGGTATCGGCCACGTACAGCAGGCCGCCCTGGCCGGCGACCACATGGGTCGGGTTCACGAAGCCGTCGCGCACCTCGAGCAGCCGTTCGCTGGCGCGCACGGGCACTGCTAGCGCCAGCACGAGTCCCAGCGCTAGCGGAAGCCGAAGAGGGGGGGAGGCAGGCATGCTTCCCATGTTAGCACTTCCGGGCGTCTGCACCCATCGGCGATACCTCGATCTGCGGGGCCTCGCCCTGGTGGCCTTCGCACCCGCCGTCATGCAAGAACGAACCGGTCCGGATCCGATGGATCCGGACCGCTATCGTGTCAGGTGGAGTTGGGTGAACAGTTATCGAACTGCATTTTGTGAGCTCACTGACCAGGTCTCAGGCGAGCGCCGCAATCGCGCGTAAGGTGGTGAGCATCGTCTCGACCGGTTCCCCGGTGTTACCTTCGATGATCTCATCGAGCCGGGGCAATGCCAGTACCTCGGCGGCGAAGACCGCCAAGTAGGTGCGCAGTTCCGGATCGCAGCCTGCGATCTCTTCAACCAGGGATGGCCGACAGGCGACCAGCATCAAGAAGTCTTCGAGATCGTGGCTGCACATTGGATCGGCCGCGCCACGGCTCCGGTATGCTTCCACCTTCGCGGCTGCGTACACCGGGGGCGGAAAGATCCGTATGGGCTGCGACGCACCGATGTTTAACGGTTGCGCCGTTTCGTATCCTAGAGGAAACCAGCGGTTGCCGAAGCCAAGGACACCCGCTTCTGTCGGCATCAGGTCGAGCAAGTTGCCGCTGGCGGTCATCATCCGGCAAATCGGCTCGCCATCTTCCCCGATGTGCGGGCGCGTCCCCACCTTGCCCATCTCGGCTTGAAACGCAACATAGGCGGCGTGTGTTGCGCATGCGATGACGGCGTCCGCATCTTTGGTCGGGCGGATGCGGAACATAGGCGGTCGTTGGAAATAAAGGCCGAGGACGAGACCGCCAGTAAAGGCTAGCTGCGGGACGAAGACGCCCAAGTCTTCGACCACTTGTTTCAACTGGTCAGGGACGATCACGACCGTAGTTCTTCCGGCAGTAGGTCCATCGCGAGCTTCCGCTCCCGCGCTCGGCCGCCTCGGATGGCGTCGACCAGAGCGAGGCGGCGGTGGAGCGCGGGATGGTGACGCGCGGCGAACGGAACGGACTTGTAGAGCGGCTCCAGGCCGTCGCCGAAGGCATCGCCAGCTGGATCCGGCCAGACCAGTTCGTCGCCCACCGATGGCGGGAAGTGTTGGCGTAGCGGTTCCGCACTGATGCCCGTGGGAACGCCGCGGCCACTGGGCAACCGCTTCGCCGGGTAGACGTAGCGAAGGCCGTAGCGCAAGAACTCCAGGAGGGCTTCCGTCCGGACGCTCTTGGTGAGTGGGTTGTACAGGCCGGACTCTCCGGCGCGGCGTAGGGCCTGATGCACCTCGGATGCGCTCATTCCGAGGTCCAGGGACAAGTGCTGGTAGGTCCAGGTCGTACGCTCGCCGGCGAGGTGCAAGAGCACGACCACGTCTTGGGGTTTGAGCATTGTCGATTCTCCTACGCATATTGTATTCGCAAATCGCGAATTGTAAATAGAGATCGACGACTGAAACAAGGCCACTGCACTTTCGAAATCGGCCACCTTGGGCAGACTGACGGCGGTACATCGAGTAGGAGTTCCAGGTAATTCCGGACTGGGAGGCAGAAGTCGGCCGGGCGTTACCTAACGAGTCCTGGACAGCTACCAAATGGTCAAACACGGGCAGGGAGATCAATACGGCGTCATGGGTTACGACCCGCTGAAACTCGTCATAAACCGCCTTGCGTCGACCTTCATCCACCGAGTGAGCGGCTTCGTCGAGGAGTTCGTCAATCTGCCGCTCTCAGGCATGGTGGGGACCATTCAGCCTAGAATCCAGGTCCAAGAAATGCCTTTCTCCCCTGCTCGGCCAAAGGGAGGCTTGCTTGACCATCCGAACGGCCCGCACTTCAGGTGCTTGGGTACTAGATGCAGTTGCCCTTTTGAGATGCCAAGTTGGCATTTCAGGTCGCGGGCCTCGTCCACGGTCATCTAAAGCATGAAGACTGCGCCAGCAAGAACGTAGAAGTAGAAAACCCGGAGAGATCGGTTCCGATCTCTCCGGGTCACATAACAACTAGGTGGAGTTGGCGAGACAGTTATCGAACCGCGCTCGAAAGGCAAACGAGTGAACATGCTTGCGGCGGGATCTTGTGATGCCCGGCTTCCCCGCCAGGTTGCGCCTATAAACCGATGCTATCGTCGTGCTCCCGAATCCATCTCCTCGGCTTCAAGAGGCGCCTCCCGCGCATCAAGCGCCTTGATCGAGCTGGTAGGCCGCGGCGATCCGCTTCAAGACCTCCGGAAGGGTGTTCTTGACCCCCAGACCGCCGGGGTCGAGCGTACCTTCCTTCTCGATGTCTGCAAGGAAGGCCTTTAGGTCCGCAGCGATCGCTGGGGGAAGTGGGATCGAGGAAGCCGGAGTGAGGAGCTGCGAGAGCCGGACCACGTCGTTGGCATGCTTGCGGATGGTCTTCGAATCGAGTTCGGCGCCGGCCTTCTGGCGCCTCGTGAGGTCCAGCCAAGCGCTCGCCTTGAGTGGGATGAGCCGGTCCTCGGCAACGAGGCCCAAGCCATCCACGACCCGACGGCCAGCCACGATGAATTCGTAGTATGCCTTGTCGAGCAAGATAGCGGACAGGCTGGACACGGCCTCGTCGATCGGCAGCGGCGTGAGGTGGCTCTCGGGGTCTGGCGTTAGGCCGTCCGGCGCACGGCTGAAGAGCTCGAGCATGGCGGGGTAGCGCTCGTCCGTCGGCTTCTGGAAGCGGTAGAACATCGGTTTGCCCGTGTCGGCTATCTGGCGGATCTCGTAGCCGCCGGCCTTGATGAAGGTCCAGAAGGCCGCCCCGAAGGCGACATCCAAGGCTTCGACGACCAAGACGATGTCCAGGTCCTTCGTGGCGCGGAAGGCCAGATCGGCGCCTTCCAGGGCCATGCCGGAGGCTGTCCCGCCGATCAGGATGTACTTGTCCTCGTGGCCGGCGAAGTGGTCCTTGAAGATGTCTAGCCCCTTTACCAAGGAAATGTCTCCTTTAGTTCTTCGAGTGCGATTTGGACGCGCTCGTCCTGCTCGTCCCGCAGGCTCAAAGTCAGGGATAGTGGGTCCACGCAGCAGGCAGCGCGGTAGCGCGGCGGCTTGTATGACCAGACTTGCCACATGATCGCCCGGGATTGCTCTTCCCTCATAAGATCGAGGCCGGCTTCGGTGGCGGCCTTCCACTGGGCCGGGCTCGCGGCACGCACTGTAGAAGTGGGCTCCGCCAGCATGGTGTGGTGTGCAAGTGCGCTCGCGCCGGCGAGGGGGGCGTGGTGGAGGGCTGCCGGCATGGGATGGGAGGAGGACCATTCAACTTTCTTCACGGGGCTCCGGAGCACGGGCATTGCGCGCTCCCAAATCACGGCTGGGCCGTCTGCCAGGGTGATCTGGCGGGAGCGCCCCTGGCCCCGGGTCGTCACTAGCTCGGCATGCTCCAACTCACGGATGACACGCGAGAGCGTCATGGGCGAGTAATCTAACGCTCGTGCCAGCTCCCCGGCCCGCCATGCGGCTTGCTCGGTTTGTAACAGCATCGTGACGAGCACGGCTTGGGTCGCGGGACCAAGCGCATCGGGGGCCGAGATTCTTTGCCGGAAGTACTCCCGCAGATCGATGCCGAGGTCGGGGATGTAGAGCTGGTTCCCTGGCACCAGGAACGAGGTCTTGTGCTCGATGAGCTGCCGGCGCTCGTACGAGGCTAGCGCACTCGTTACGTAGACGATGGGCTGGTTGGTCGCGCCCCGCGCCTTGGCGAGCTTGCTCCGGACGTCCCGCAGTTTGGCCTTCGCGTCACCCGTCTCGAGGGCAAGTACCACGCGCTGCCCCAGGAGATCGATCTCATGCCATTGGAATGCGTCTTGGAGGTAGTAAGGCAGCTCGTGCGCGCCGCCCCACGGCTTGGGTTCGGGTGGGTTCGTGCCCAGTACCTCGTGGAGGTAGTGTCGGACCTGGTGGGCAAGGGATTGTGACATGGGCGGTCTTGTAACTCTCTCCTAGCACGATAACATGAATGATGTTATCGTGCAATATCGGGTTAACTTGCCTTTCATGGGCAAGCCTAGGTCCACGCGTCCCGAACAATGCACAGCTGCGACGCTTTGATGGACGCGCCAGCCCCTGCTTGTCGGGCGACCTTACGGCAGCCTGGCAAGCAACTCAGGGTCCCCTCCTGCGTCGAGGCCTTGACCAGCACTTGGTGTACGTTTCGTCCCCACGATTCGTGATGGGCAGGGCATCGACATTTGCGGAATGACTAACTCTTTTTTTGCACGATAGCATGGCGCGAGTTATCGTGCAAAACCATGTTGGAAATAGCGGTTTTGCCGGCGGACTACCCGGCTTTGCTGGCTTTGCGCCCAGACCTCGCGCCGAACGAGTGCCCGGCGATCGTGCCGGACCGCCGCGAGCTGGCAGTGGTGTGCGCTTCGATCCGTCATTACATGGTCCGAGTGCCCCAGGGCGGTCCCGCCTATTGGAGGTACACCGCGCCGGTCAAGAAAGGCTTCTTCCGGCGTTCCTTGAACATCACCGCTCAACAGGAAGCTTGGTTCGTACTTTTCGCGCGCCCGTGCCCGAGTCACGCCCGCGTGCGATTGCTGCCAAAGCGCCGCGCCGTCTCGCTCGCACCACGCTGACCAAGATCACCTTGACGGGGAATTGTGGTCATGATTGACTGTTGTGAAAATATGCACCTTTTCACAACAGCGAGGAGCCATGCCCTACGTTCGGACCCGAGGGAACCAGGTTGCCATCGTCCACGGCAAGAGGAGCAAAGAGACCCGCCAGGTCGAGCAACAGGAGCTGTACGTATTCTATTCCCGGCAGGAGGCCCTCGCGGCGGTCGGCGCACCAGGACAGGACGCCGATCGCGAGTTCCAGCGCTGCCTGGAGCAACGGTTCCCCGACATGCGGTTCGACTGGACGAGGCTCCGAGCGGGTGTCGAGGCACACATTGGCGCGCTTCCGGACGAGGTTCTCCTTGAGCATGAACGCCTCGGCGCGGCTTTGCATGAAGCGATGGTCGCCTTCGCGCGACAGCTGGCACCCCTGGATCCGCAGGAGACCGCCGATGCCACGCGCGTCCTGGGGGCCCAGCGATCCAACCTTGAAGTCTTGCAGGCCTGGATCCGCTGGCGGCTCGACGTGTTGGACCGCGGGACCCATGTTCACGACTTCCCAGTGAACTTCCGCTGGGAGCTGTCGCGCCACGCCCACCTGGTCCCCGACGACCTCGAAGCGCTGGCGCAGGAGCGCTACGAGGCTCATGCCGACGGCGAGGCGGAGGCCAGGTTCCGTTTCCTGACGGAGGTCTATCCCCGCTACGCGGAAGGGTGGAACTACCTCGGCCTGATCGCTCTACGGGCGGGGCACCTGGACGACGCGATCGCCTGCTTCGAGCGCACGAGCGAGGTCGGACGTGCCGCCCTGCCGAAGCGCATCGCCAAGGCCTCGTGGTGGTCGGACCTGGACACTCGTCCGTACATGCGCGGCCGACGCAACCTGGCAGTGGCGCTCCAACGAGCCGGCAGGCATCGGGACGCGATCACCGTCGCCACCCAGTTGGCCCGGGAGTGCGGGGACGATCTCGAGGCTGACGCCCACTTGGCCGCCGCGCACCTCTGCCTCCGCGAGTGGTCGGAGGCCCGCAGGGCGGCGCTCCGGCTCCGGGAACTGTTTCCAGCGGAGAGCCTCGTCGCGGCGCTCGCGGCGTTCGAGCTAGGCATGCCGCGTGACGCCGCGACGGACTTCCTGCACGCCATGTTCAACCACCCAAGAACGGCGGGCTCCCTGATCGAGATCCGGTTCCCACGGCCCCGGACCTCCACGGAGATCGACGACCACAACGGCGGCGTGGAACTACGCGCCAGCCTCGCAACCTACTTAGCCAAGCTGCCACGTGCGGCCCGTTCCTTTTTCGCGGACCTATGGGACAAGGCCCACCTCGATCTGCTCGAGCTGGGCGAGCTGCAAGACGCGCTGGAGCGCACGCAGGACGTCGAAGCGCGTCGCGCGCTGCACTGCCAAGTCGCGGAGATCCGATCAACCGTCTACGCCCGGGGCTTGGGTTTGAAGTTCGTCGACGGGGCCGCGGGGCTGGAGCCGGGGCGACCATGACGCCCACAGATCGGCCTTACAGCCCGGAGCCGAGCCACCCGCGCGAGGCCGGCCCGAGCTCCCAGATTAACCGAGAGACCCTCCTGGCCGCCATCGCCAAGGAGCGGGGGATCATCGCAAGGCTCGAAGACGAGCGATACCAGGCCCAGGAACGTCTGTCCGCCTTGGAGCAGCAGATCCAAGCGTTAGAAAGTCCGCACGCCGCGGTCCCCGCGTCCTTGTCCAACCGCGAGAAGATGGCGATCTTCCGCCGCCTTTTCCGCGGCCGTACGGATGTCTACCCCACGCGTTGGGAGGATCCCAAAAACGGCAAGAAGGGCTACTCTCCGGTCCGCCAGTATGGCCATCTCGTCCCTGTCGACGACCAAGCCTTCCGCGACCACCTTCTTGGCCGCCGGGTCGTGGGCGTCTACCCCCTCTTGCCCGACGAGACCTGCTGGTTCCTCGCTGCCGACTTCGACAAGCACGCCTGGGCCGACGACGTCGCCGCCTTCCGCGAAACCTGCAATTCCGTCGGCATTCCCGTCGCCATCGAACGCTCGCGCTCCGGCAACGGGGCCCACGCCTGGTTCTTTTTCGCCCAGCCCGTCTCCGCGGCCACGGCCCGCAAGATGGGCTGCTACCTGCTTACGGAGACCATGGCCCGGCGCCACCTCGGCATGGCTTCCTACGATCGCCTCTTCCCCAACCAGGACACGATGCCCAAGGGCGGCTTCGGCAACCTGATCGCCCTGCCGCTCCAGGGCGGGGTTCGCCCCCAGGGGCACACCGAGTTCCTGGATGACGCCATGGTGCCCTACCCCGACCAGTGGGCCTACCTCGCCTCGATTGTCCCCATCGCACTCGCCCGCGTCGAGGCCCTGGCAGGCGAGGCCGAACGCCGTGACCGCATTATCGCCGTGCGCCTGCCCGTCACCGACGACAACCCTACTCCCTGGGTCCGCCGCCCGGCAGTGAAGCACACCGCCCTGCCGGGCCCCCTACCCACCACGCTCGACGCCGTCCTGGCTGGCCGCCTTTTCATCGCCCGCCAGGACCTACCCTCCCCGTTGGTGAGCCAGCTCGTCCGGCTGGCCGCCTTCCAGAACCCGGCATTCTACAAGAAGCAGGCCAACCGCCTGAGCACCTTCGACACCCCGCGTGTGATTGCCTGTGCCGAGGAACTCTCCCACCACCTCGCCCTGCCTCGCGGCTGCCGCGAGGACTTCGAGCAACTCTGCCACGCCCACGGCATCACGCTCCGCCTCGAAGACCAGCGCACTGACGGCGCCCCCCTGGACCTTGCCTTCGACGGCACCCTCACCCCAATCCAACAGGTCGCTGCCGACGCGCTGATCGCTCATGACATGGGCGTCTTCGTCGCCCCGCCCGGCATCGGCAAGACCATCGTCGGCATCTACGCGATCGCCCAGCGCAACCGGAACACCCTTATCCTGGTCCACAACAAGCCCCTACTCGACCAGTGGCGCGCCCAGTTGGCTCGCTTCCTCGGCCTTGCTCCCAAGGCGATCGGCCAGATCGGCGGCGGGAAAAAGAAGCCCGGTGGCCGCATCGACATCGCCATGTTCCAGACCCTCGCCAAGGCCAACGCCCAGATCCCCGAAGGCTACGGGCATGTCGTGGTCGACGAGTGCCATCACGTACCCGCCGGCTCATTCGAGCGGGTCCTCCAGCAGCTCTCCCCCCGCTTCGTCACCGGCCTGACGGCCACACCCTACCGCAAAGACGGCCATCAGCCCATCATCCACATGCAGTGCGGTCCGATTCGCTTCGAGGTCGACGCCCGCCAGCAACGTGCGGCCCGGCCGCTCACCCACCACCTCGTCGTTCGCGAAACCGCCTTCCGGTCCCCCGATCTCCCGTCGGAGGGTTACTTCCCCGCCCTATGCACCGCCCTTGCCTCGGACCCAAACCGCAACGCCTTCATCATGGCCGACGTCGAACGCGCCCTCGCCGAAGGACGCTCACCGATCATCCTGACCGAACGCAAGGAGCACCTCGCGATCCTGGCCGCCCACCTGGGTCCGCGCGTGACCCACCTCATCGTCCTTCAAGGCGGTATGAAGGCCAAGGATCGGCGCGACGCCGTCGCCCGCCTAGCCGCGGCCCCCGAGGGCGAACCTCGCCTCCTCCTCGCCACCGGCCGCTTCATCGGCGAGGGCTTCGACGACTCCCGCCTGGACACGCTCTTCTTGACCATGCCTATGTCTTGGAAGGGCACCCTCGTGCAGTACGCCGGCCGCCTGCAGCGTACCCACCACGGCAAGACGGAGGTGCGTATCTACGACTACGCCGACGTCAGTGTCCCGATGCTCGCCGCGATGCACGCGAAGCGCCTGAAGGGCTACCGCGCTATCGGCTATATTCCGGACGCTAGATCATCTACCGAATCGTCCCAATGTCTGCTTTTCGAGTGAAGAGCCATGACACGAATAGCATGGTTGTCGTTGATGCCCGCCGGAAGGAAGCCACTGTCCCCCGCATCAGCCCACTTCGCCATCCAAGCAGTCACGACCTCGAAGAGCCGTCGAAACGCGTCCAGAACGCGGCTCGTTTGCCGTATCGGGCACGCAGAGCGGTTAGCTTCGCCTCGAATTCCCCGACGCGACCCTCGCGGACGGCCAAATCCCGAAGGTCGTGCAGCAGCTTGGCCTTTTGCTCGTAGGCCGCTCCCTTGGCGTGGCTCTTGAGCGGCGCGTCGAACACGCCTTCAATCTCCTGCCAGGCCGCAGGCTCACGGCGGGCGAGTTCGTCGAGGTAGCGGGTGCGGGCGCGTTCCGCCTGCTCGCTGGCCTGGCGCTTGCGCTCGCCGGCCAGCTGCTCCGCCAACGCCAACAGCGCTCCCGCCGTCCGCGCCTCGGCCGGCGCCATCCGCTTCGCCGCCGGCCCGGCCGACTCCCGGAACCGGCGGCGCAGTTCCGGACTCACCGACGCATCGCCATCCGCCACCATCCGCACCAACAGCGCATCCCTTTCGGCAGCCGGAAGCCGAGCGATCCACTGGCCAACGGCCTCGCGCGTTGGGCCTGCCGGCGCGGGCGCCTGTTCGCTTCCACACGCTGCGGCATTGATGAGATCCGCATCCAGCATCAGCAGCTCGGCCAGCGCCTCCAAGGCTGGCGACAACTTCTTGAGACCGGGTGGCACCGGGGGCTCGCCCGCGTCATTGTCCACGTAACCATCTTGCACGGCCGCGAGCCAGGCCAGGTAAAGGGCCCGCAAGTCGCCGTTCATGAGGTCGTCACGCAGCGGCAATGTGGCCGGCAGCCAGATCTCGGGCTCGCGGTCCAGCTCCCAGTAGCCTTCTTGGTCATCGGCCGTGAGGCTCAAAATGACAAAACCGGGGCCGCGACGAAGCGCGACACGCTCGTCAACGAGAAAGGCGGTGAACCCCTGCTCGTCTACCATTCGGGCCGGGAACCGCCATTGAAGCTGCCTGGTACCCCAGTTCGTGATGTAGCAGTAGGCATCAAAGTACTGCTCGACGAGCCGGTCGGGGTCTCCTTTGAAGTTCCCCCACTGGTAGTCGTTGGTAAAGCTCGTCGGCGTGATGACGGCCCTGGTCGAAAGGGCACGCAACGCCGCCATTTCGCTCGCGGTCAAGGAGCGGTCAAGGGCTCGAAATGCGTAGTACTGGAACTCGCTCATGCACCCATCTTACGCGAAGAGGTGGGCGAATGGCTGGTCTCACCGGCGGCGGTCTGCCAGCCTATGAGTTGCCGCCACCTTGCACCCGGCGGGCAGCGCTTGTCGCGGATCGGGTATGATCCGGAGACTGATTTGGCCCAGAGGAGCAGCGCACGTGAAGCGTCGTGGCAGCCGCAAGTTGACGTCCCCGTCTCTCGAAGATCTTGACCAGCTGCTTTCCGACGCGCTGCAGCCCGGCTTGTACATGGCGCCGGAGGACGTCTTCTCGATGATAGGCGACCTCGAGGCGATCGAGCGCGAAGTCGCGAAGCTGGGGAAGAAGGAACCTGCGCGGGCAGTGACGCTCTACGAAGGGCTGATGGGTGCCTGTCTCGAGAAGCTAGACCAGCTGGAAGACGATTGCGCCGACGATCTTTCGGCCTTCGTCGGGGAGCTGTTCCAGGGCTGGATCCGCGCGCGGCAAGCCGAGGGAGACGATGCCGGCGCTACGGCGGCGATCCTGGTACGCCGGGAACGGGACATCGCCTGGGACCTCGAACTCTCGGTCGTGGCAGCAAAGGCGCTGGACGCCCCCGGAGCAGCAGCCTATGAACGAGCCTTGCGCGCCGAGCTTGCGCGGGCGCTAGAACTGGCCGCGCGGGAGGCCGAAAAGCCGCAACGCGAGGGGAGTTACGTCTACTTTGGTGAAAGCAGCTGGGCCAGGATTTTGCGTCGCTTCCTCGTGGCGCGCTGCGACGTGGCTGCACTTGAGACGTTGTGCAAGTCACCCGCGGCAATGGCCGAGGACTGTGGTGCTCTCGCGGGGCTGTTCGAGGAACGTGACGAGCCGGCACGCGCCTTGACCTGGGTCGAGCGGGGGATCGCGCTGCTTCCGGGGAACGAAGAGGAGGAGAACCGCAGCTATATCGCGGCCGAGCTGCCCAGGAGGCGGCGCAATCTGCTCGTACAGTTGGGACGGACCGAAGAGGCAGTGGCCGAAGCCTGGGCGGTATTCGAGCGGGAGCCTTGCGACGACACCCTGGAAGAGGTGCTCGAGCTGGCGCCCGAACCCGAGCACGGGCGCTGGCTGGCGCGGGCGATGGACGCGGTGTCGGACGAGGCGCTAGGACCAGCCCTCAAGGTCTGGCTGCGCGGCGGCGCGATCGATCGGATCGCGGGCGCGCTGGCCAAGTTGTCTGATGAGGCGCTGGAGCGCACGAGCCGACATCTACTTGAGTCAGCCGCGGAGGCGATCGAGTCCACGGCGCCGGCATTGGCCGGCAAGGTGTATCGGGCCGTGGGCTGGCGCACGCTCACCTTCGGTCGCGGGCGATCGAACGCGCAGGCCGTGGCATATTTCGGGAACGCGCGCCGCTGCTGGCTGGCCGCCGATCGCCTGGACGAGTGGGAGGCCCTTCTGGTGGAGCTGCGCGCAGCGCACGGACGCAAGAAGTCCCTGTTGGCCGAAGTCCAGCGGCTGGCCGGGCCAATCAAGTCGAAGCAGCCGTCCTTGCTCGAACGGGGGCGATCGCGCTGGCACAGGGATGGGCCGTGATGCCCTTGGATCCGCAACCGTCCGCTTTTTTCGCTTCCGCCGACGACCTGAGAGGGCGGCTGGAGAACAGGTACGGTCTGACAGAGGCATCATTCGAGTGGGAGCTGGAGTCGCTGCAGCGTGATGCCCGACTGCTACCGATAAATCACCAACCCGCAGCGGGCCTGGCGCTTGTCGAGCTGGGGACGCTGGGGTACGAGTTCAGCCACCTCATCGACTCGGCGACCATGGCCGCCGTCGACGAAGGCCTGATGATCTACGCGGAAGCCTGCGTGGCACTGGGGCGGGGCGAGGAGGCGCTTGCCAAGCTGCGTGAGCTGGAAGAGACTGACGACTATGGGCTTGATGTGACCGAAGCACGAGCGTTGATTACCAAGGCAAGACGGTGAACATGGACCCCAGCGACGCACCGTTGTTCCGGCCGAGAGGTCTCGATCGCGCTGCCTCGTCTGGAAGTACCGCAAGATACTCGATGTTTCGTGGCCGCACCCACCTCGGCAAGTGAATGTCCTGACGCCCCAGTCGACCCGCCTCAAAGGCTCTCTCTGAGCGCTTGAGGCGGTCTTTGTCCAGTTAACTATTGCCAGTGGAGGTAACCGGATTCGAACCGGTGACCTTCTGCATGCCATGCAGACGCGCTACCAACTGCGCCATACCCC
>JAQBPE010000212.1 GCA_028287685.1 Cyanobacteria bacterium RYN_339
GGTCGGGGATGCCCACATGGACGTGCAAGCCGAAGATCAGGTTGCCGCGCGCGACGTCCTGCAGGTCTTCCACGATCATGTGGTAGCGGTCGCGGTCCGTGATGTCCTGCTGCTTCCAGTCGCTGAATGGGTGCGTGGAAGCGGCCACGATGCGCAGGTCGTTCTTGCGGGCCAGGTTCGCCACCGCGGCGCGCAGGCGGCCGACGTCGGCGCGGGCTTCCGAGGTGTTCTTGCAGATGCCCGTGCCGACCTCGATCACGGACTGGTGCATTTCCGCCTTGATCTGGTCGCCGAGGACCTTCTCGCCCTCCTCCAACATCGTGGAGATGTGGCTCCGCAGCTCGCGGGTCTCGGGATCGACGATCTGGTACTCTTCCTCGACCCCGATCGTGAATTGCTCTAGGTTCCGGCTCATATGGGTGCTCCTACTTGCGGGACACGACGAAGGTGGGGACGATGCCGCCGCCGGCGGTCACGTTGCACAAGGCGGTGGTGGAGAGACGCGTGAGGAACCCATGCGCCTTGCCGAAGAACATGTACGGGTCGAGATCGATCGTGTTCGGCTCCCAGACCACCTCGTTGGTGGCCGTGTCGAAGACCGGGAAGGGCACCTGGGGCGCTTCCACCTTCCATTGCACGATGTAGGGGCTGCCCTGGGCTTCTTCCAGGCCGGCCTTCCACTCTTCGGGGGTGGAGGTCCAACCGATGTAGATGCCCTTGCCGCCGTACTCGTCGTTGGGCTTGAGGACGAGGTTCTGCTGGTTCTCGAGGATCCAGGGCAGCAGGTCGATTTCCTTGCCTTCCAGCGTCTGGGTCTTGCCGGCCCGCACGAGGCGGGTCCAAGGCACGGCGGAGATGACCGCCTCGCGCTCTTCCGTGGTGAAGCGGGACATGACGCGGGCGTCCGTCAGGATGCCGAAGATCATCTTCTTGTGCAGCAACTTGGAGCGGAACGGGTTGACCACGCAGGCCGCGCCGTCCTTGTAGGCGTTCCAGAAGGCTTGCAGCTGGTCGAAGCGCTCGAGGAACTCGTTCGTCAGCAGGCGGCGGTAGACCAGGTCGATTTCGAAGCCGTTCTTGTCCAACAGGCGGCCGTTCTCGTACGTGAGGTCGCGCGGGTCGGCCACCACGGTCTCGTAGCCGGCCTTGCGGAAGAAGTCAGCGCACAGGTGGAATTCTTCCACGGTGGGCACGTCCAGGTAGTCGATGATCGCGATTTGGGGCTTCTCGCGGCGGTCCGAATGGCCGTTGCCGCGCCACGTCCGGTAGACCTCGACCAGCATCTCCAGCAAGGGCTGGCGCACGTCGAAGGTCTCGATCGCGAAGCGCTCCATGAACTTCTTCATGGTGGGCTGCTCCAGCCAGAGGTTGGCGAGCACGGTGGTGAAGGCGGGGCCCGCGGGGCACTCCGCGTTCAGCTCGACGTAGGAGTAGCTCTTTTCGGTCAGGAAGGAGTCGTACCGGCAGGTGGGCGTCAGCCAGGGGTAGCCCGGATCGGGGACGATCAGTTCCTTCTCGCCTTCCGTCAGGCAGAGCATCTCCATCAGCTCGGGCTCTTGCTGGATGGCCGCGCCGGCCTTGTCCATCGCCTGGTTGACCAGCACGGAGACCTGCTTCACATGCTCCCACTGCTCGGCGCCCACGAAACAGGGACGCAGGTAGGGACAGCTGGAGCGGCCGCCGAACGTGATCTTGGCGTCGATGATCTCCTGCTGGAAGTTTTGGTACCGCTCGGCGGTGATCTTGGCTTCCTTCAGCAGCTCATCGTAATACGCATTCGCTTCTTGAACCACGGAGGTGGTGCTGGCGGCTTGGGTCATAGGGCTGGGGAACGCTCCTTGAACGCGGCGTGGGGGGCGGGCTAGGGCCAAGCATTGATTGTAACAATAGTTGCGCAACGGCGCCAGCGCCATATTTTTTCATATCCAACGGGCAGACTTGAAAGCCCGGCGGCTTTCCCCTATGCTGCAACCGGGGAGCTGTTGGCATGGGCGAGAACATACTGGTGATCGAACGCGAGCCGGTCGTGCGCAGCACGGTCGTACGGCTGCTCGCCCGCGAAGGCTTCGCGGTCCATGCCGCCGCCGACGCGGCCGAAGCGCTCTTGGTCTGCCGTGGCGTGCGGGACCTGGCCGTCGTGATCGGCGACGCCCAGATGACGGCGCCCACTTACCATCAGTTGAAGACCGCCTACCCGCACGTGCGCACCGTCGCGATCCTGCCAGAAGGCGAGGCCGACCAGACCGTGGGCGAGGCCCGCCGCATGGGCCTGGACGATTGCCTGGTGCGCCCCTTCGACATGGACGAGTTGGTTGCCACGATCGGGCGCCTGCTGCTGACGCTGAAGGCCGAGCGGGAGCGCGGCGTGCTGCTCGAGCGGCTACGCAAGAACGTGGTCAAGATGGTGGATTCGCTGGCCCAGGCGCTCGAGGCGCGGGACCCATACACCCACGGCCATTCCCTGCGCGTGGCGGAGCTGAGCCTCATGATCGCCAGCGAGCTCGGCCTGACGGATTTCCAGTTGGCGGTGCTCGAGCACGGCGCGGCCCTGCACGACATCGGCAAGATCGCCGTCCGCCAGGAGGTGCTGCACAAGCCCAGCCACCTGACGGAGGAGGAGTTCGAGCACATCAAGATCCACCCCGTCGTCGGCCGCGAAATCCTGGAGCCCATCGAAGACTTCCGGGACATGCTCGATCTGGTCTACTACCACCACGAGCGGATCGACGGGAAGGGCTACCCGGAGGGCCTGAAGGGCGAACAAATCCCCGTCATGGCGCAGATCGTGGCCGTGGCGGACACCTACGACGCGATGACGAGCGATCGCCCCTACCGCCGCGGCATGCCGAGCGAGCGGGCGTTGCTGATCATGAAGGAAGTCGCGGGTACACAACTCAACGCGGCGTTCGTGGATATCCTCGCGCGCAAGGTGCGCGCCCAAGAGGCCGCCCAGACCGCCGGCTGAGTCCCCCAACGGAAGGACAACCCCCGCCTTGACCTCCTCGTCCTTTCCCGGCCTCCCCGAAGCGTCCCGCCCGACGATCGCGATGCGCGACGTCAACTTCGGCTACAAGCGCGGCCCCGTGATCGTCGGCTTCCGTTGGGAAGTACCGTCGCATTGCATCGCCGCCTTGCTGGGCCTCTCCGGCTCCGGCAAGTCCACCATGTTGGCGCTGCTGGCCGGCGCCCTCAAGCCGGACAGCGGCTCCGTCTCCCTGGATGGCAGCAACCCCCTGAACACGAACACGCGCCGCCTGATTGGCTACATGCCGCAGCTGGCGGGCTTGTACCCCGACCTCAGCGTGGAGGAGAACCTCCAAGTCTTCGGCGCCGGCAGCAAGGCCAGCGCCCGCGGCGTGGACCAGATCCTCGACCTGCTGCAACTGCAGTTACGCAGGCGAGACCTCGTAAGAGACCTCAGCGCCGGCTTCCAGCAACGCGTCTCGCTGGGGGTGGCCCTGGTAGGCGGGCCGTCGTATTTGCTGCTGGACGACCCGTTCGCCTATGCCGACGGCGAGTTCTCCCGCCGGATCTGGGCCCACCTGCGGGAGCTGGCGGCGCAAGGCCGTACCATCATCATCGCCACCTCCAACCCCCAGACGGCCGCCAAGGCGCACCTGGTGGGCGTGATCCGGGGCGGGCGCCTGTTGTCGAGCAACGCGACGGCGGCCATTCAGCCAGAAGGCAAGGGCACGGTGGTGCTGCACTACCGGGAGAAGACCGGGCCACGCAAGGAAGAAGTCCAGGTGGACAACTACCGCCAACAGCTCACGGGCATCGTCACCAACAGCCCCTCCAAGCCCTTCGAGGTGGAGATCCGGCAGGAGACGCTGGAGAACCACCTGGACCGTCTGATGACGGAGGAGCCCGACCATGCAAATCCTCGCGCTTAGCAAGCCCTTCTGGCACCGCCAGGTGCGCAACCCCGTGGGCGTGTTGGCGCTCCTGGGGGTGCCGCTGCTGATCTCCGCCATCTGGGTGTTGGCCGGCGGCCCGCCTGACCGCTTCACCGCCCTCATGCTGCTGGGCTGGACGTTGGGCGGCCTGCTGCCTGCCGCCCTCAACACCCGGCGCGACGACGCCGTGGAGTTGCGCTGGCGCACCCTGCCGGTGGGCGCCGCGGAGCGTTGGGTGGGGGCCTTCCTGGCCATGCTGCCGCTGCCGCTCGTGACCTCGCTGTTGCTGGTGATGGTGGACCTGCTGGTCGGGCCCGGCGCCCAGCGATCGCCCCACCTCTTCACGCTGGCCGCGATGGTGGCGGCCGTCATGGTGGCCGGCGGCCTCGCCATCGGGTCCTGGAGCCGCAGCCCCTGGCAGGTGGCCGGCGGGTTGGGCGTGGCGTTGGTGTTGTGTGCCTGGGCGCTGCTGCCCGGCGCCAGCGGATGGCCAATGGAGGTCATCCCCACGGGTCAGGCCAAGCTGGGCCTGCTGGCGCTTGCCAAGGACCCAACGGCGGTGTTGATGTCTCTGTTGAAGCTGGGGTTGATCGGCACCGTGCTCGCCGTGGTGGGCATTGCCGGGACGGGACGGCGTTAAGTGAAAGACAAGAAGGACGACGGGCTGCACATCAAGCAAGAGCAGCTGGACGCGGTCTTGGACGAGGCGGCGCACCTGCTGTCGAAGCAACACGGCCATGGCGAGGAGGTCTCCCGGGCCGCGCTGGACGCCATCGCCGAGGAGACCGGCTTCTCCAAGGAGCTGCTGGCCCGGGCCCAGCACGACCTGGAACAAAAGCGGAAGCTGAAGAAGTGGGCCGCCGTGGCCTGCGTGCCAGTGGTCCTGGTGGCAGCCATCTTCCTCTGGCCGGAGCCGAAGCTCGACCCCGTCGCCGCCGCGCTCAAGGCAGAGAGCCTGCGCCAAGACGCCGTGCGCCTGCGCTACGAGGAAGACTACCGTCGGGCCGTCTGGCGGGCGGAAGACGCGGCCAAGCTCGCGCCGACGAACTTGTTGGTATTGAACGAGCTGGGCCTCTCGAACGAGTACGCCGGCAACGCCGCCCGCGCCCAGGAGGTCTACCGCCAGGCGATCGCGTTGGGGCCCACCCAGCATGACGCCAGCTATGCGCATTACAACCTGGGCTGCATGCTCGCCAAGACCGCCCTCAAAAAGGAGGCCGAAGCGAGCTTGAAGCAAGCCGTGGCGTGTTGGTCGGACTTCGCCCCGGCGCACAACGCGCTGGGAAGGCTCTACGAACAAATGAACCGGCCAGCCGACGCCTTGGCCAGCTACGAAGCCACCGTCAAGGCGGACGCCACCTACCGCGCCAGCACGCGGAACCAACAGGGCCTGCAGGCGCGGCTCAAGCATGCAGGTGAGCTGCTGGCCCGGGCCCACACGCAGCTGGCAACGGCCCCCACGGCCGCACTGGACCTGGCCCACCAGGCCGTGAACAAGTTCGGCCGCAACCGGCTGGCGCAGCGGGAGATGGGCCTCGACTACGACGGCGATCCCAAGGTGGTGCGCAAGTTGGCGGATACCCTCTTCGAGGAAGCCGAACACCTGCACACGGAAGGCCACTCCCACCACAAGACCAAGGCCTTCGGCGAGGCCATCGAGCATGCCATGGCCGCCGTGGAGGTGGACCCCGATGACTTCCAGGCCGCGTTCCTGCTGGCCATGCTCTACGAAGACCTGGGGCGGCATGCGGAGGGCGTGGACGCCTACCAGCTGGCCATCGAGATGGGCGGCCCGATCAAGGACCAGGCGCGGGCCTGGAGCTACCTGGGTGACACCTACGGCAAGATGGGCAAGCAACCTGACGCCATCGACGCGTATTCGGAGGCCATCAAGGTCTCGCCCAGCGAATACTATGCCTATGACAAGCTCGGCGCCCTGTACAAGAAGCAAAACCGCTTCGATGAAGCACGCACGGTTTACCAGGCGGGCCTGGCCCGCACGCCGGGCGAGTCGCACCTGAAAGCCGATCTGACTGCCCTCGGGAGGTAGTGGTAAAATCTCGGGCATGAGCACAACAACCTCCCTGCCCGTCGACTCCGGACTCCCCGCCCTGCTGGCGGGCCAGTCCCGCATCCCGCTGCGCGCGCCGCGCGGCAAGCAGCTGCATTGCAAGGGCTGGCTGCAGGAAGCCGCCCTGCGCATGTTGCTGAACAACCTCGACCCCGAGGTCGCGGAGTACCCGGACGAGCTGGTGGTCTACGGCGGCAGCGGCAAGGCCGCCCGCAACTGGGACGCCCTGCGCGCGATCGTGCGCTCGTTGCTGACGTTGGAGAACGACGAGACCCTGCTGGTGCAGTCAGGCAAGCCCGTGGGCCGCTTCAAGAGCCACGCCGACGCCCCGCGCGTGCTGCTGGCGAACTCGCTGCTGGTGCCCCACTGGGCCAACTGGGACGAGTTCCGTCGGCTAGAAGCCGAGGGCCTGACCATGTTTGGCCAGATGACGGCCGGCTCGTGGATCTACATCGGCACGCAGGGCATCCTGCAGGGCACGTACGAGACGTTCGGCGCCCTGGCGAAGAAGCACTGGAACAGCACCCTCAAGGGCAAGATCACGCTGACCGCCGGCCTCGGCGGCATGGGTGGCGCGCAGCCCCTCGCCGTCACGATGAACGGCGGCGTGGTGATCGCCATCGAAATCGACCCCACCCGCATCGAGCGGCGCCTGGAAACCGGCTACTGCATGGAGCAGGCCAAGGACCTGGACGCCGCCTGGGCCCGCGCCAAGGAGGCAGCCGCCAAGGGCGAAGCGGTCTCGATCGCGCTGCAAGGCAACGCCGCGGAGATCCTCCCCGAGATGGTCCGCCGCGGCTTGATCCCGGACGTCGTGACCGACCAGACCAGCGCCCACGACCTCATGACCGGTTACGTGCCGACCGGCAGCACGGTGGAGCAAGCCCGCGCCCAGCGCGACGCGGACGCCAAGGCCTACCAGCAGGCGGTCGGCCGCTCTTGCGCCCAGCACGTCCTGGCCATCCTGGCGATGAAGGACCAGGGCGCGATCGCCTTCGACTACGGCAACAACTTGCGGCAGGTCGCCAAGGACTTCGGCGTGGCCAACGCCTTCGACTACCCCGGCTTCGTCCCCGCCTACATCCGCCCGCTGTTCTGCGAGGGCAAGGGCCCGTTCCGCTGGGCCGCCCTCTCCGGCAACCCGGAAGACATCCGCAAGATCGATGCGCTGATCCTGCGCGAGTTCGCCGCCGACGAGCACCTCTGCAACTGGATCCGCATGGCCGGGGAGCAAATCCACTTCCAGGGCCTGCCCGCGCGCATCTGCTGGCTGGGCTACGGCGAGCGGGCGCGCCTGGGCCGCCTGATCAACGGCCTGGTCGCCGACGGCACGCTGGACGCCCCGATCGTGATCGGCCGCGACCACCTGGACTGCGGTTCCGTGGCCTCCCCCAACCGGGAGACGGAGGCGATGCTGGACGGCTCCGACGCGATCGCCGATTGGGTCATGCTGAACGCCATGATCAATGCCGTGGGCGGCGCCAGCTGGATCTCGATCCACCACGGCGGCGGCGTGGGCATCGGCTACTCGCTGCACGCCGGCATGGTGATCGTGGCCGACGGCACGCCCGCCGCGGACGCGCGCCTGGAGCGCGTGCTCACGACGGACCCCGGCATGGGCGTGATCCGCCACGTGGACGCGGGCTACGAGCTGGCCGCGGAAACGGCGCGCGCCAAGGGCGTGCACATCCCGATGTGGGAAACGTGATCACGACGATGGATCAGGCCGTGCGTCTTCACGGAACTGGAATGTCATACGCACGGCAAACCTAAAGTCCCGCGGGGATCGCGCCGATGGAAGCACCGTAAGGCAACGCACATGGAAGTGCCCCTCTGCGGATCAACGCGAACATCTCGGCGCTCAACACCCACCGGGCCCTCCAGCAGAACGACCGAGCCCTGTCGTTGAGCCTGGAGCGCCTCAGTTCCGGGTTGCGCATCAACCGAGCTTCCGACGACGCCGCGAGCCTGGCGATCTCCGAGACCCTGCGCGGACAAGTGCGGGGCGATGCCCAGGCGATCAAGAACGTCCAGGACGGCATCAACCTCATTCGCACGGCCGACGGGGGCCTGAACGAGATCCATGCCATCTTGCAACGCTGCCGCGAGCTGGCCGTGCAAGCCGGCAACGACACCTACGCGGCGGCGGATCGGGCGGACATCCAGGCGGAGTTCAACCAGCTGCTCGCGGAAATCGACAAGACCGCCTTGAACACCACCTGGAACGGCATCAAGGTGCTGGGCGGCAGCACCTTCACGGCCGCGGACTACGCGGCGGTGACGAACGCCCTCCAGAACAGCTTGTTGGGCGACGCCTACGCCGTGGTGCAGAACACGTGGGGCATCCCCGTCGTCGGGCCGAACACCCGCCCCATCGACATCTACCTGGACGAGGTCTCCGCCGGCGGCACGCTGGCCTACGTCTCCGGCTTCGGCTCGTTCTCTCCGTCGCTGGAGCTGCACGTGGATATGTATGACTTCGTGCCGAACGCCGGGCTGGGCTCGCCCCCATTCCTGAACGACCGCATCCTGGCCCATGAGTTCACGCACGCGGTCATGTTCGACAGCACGGCTTTCAGCAGCTTCCCGACCTGGTTCCAGGAAGGCACCGCGGAGTTCACCCACGGGGCCGACGAGCGCGTGCAAGGCGATCTCGCGGCCATGGGGGGCGACACGCCCGCCAACCGCGCGGCATTGCTGGGCCGCATCAGCGCCGGCGGCTGGGGCGGACAGAGCGCGGATTACTCCGCGGCCTACACCTCGATGCGCTACCTTGACGCGCAACTCCGCGCGGCCGGCCAGCCCAACGGCCTGCGCACCGCCACCGCCACCTACATCGCCAACAACCCCGCCGCCACCATGGACGGGCTCGTCGCCTTGGCGGGTTATGCCAACCAGGCGGCCTTCATCGCCGACTTGCAGGGTGGCAATGGCCTGGCCTGGATGAACGCGAACATGAGCGCCGCCAACCTCGCCGACGCGGATACGGGCTCCGTCACCGGCAAGGACTACGGCGGCCCGGTGAAGGACTTCAACGGCGTGGTGCCCAACGGGACGGCAGGTGACCCGACGCCGTGGATCGAGACTTTCCAACCCCAGGCGGCGGCCGGTCCGGTCATCATCCAGCAAGGCGCTGACCAGGGACAAGTCGACACGATCGGCCTGGTGAACGTCACACAGGCCAGCCTGGGCCTCAACACGCTCTCCCTGACCAACAACACCGGCGCGGGCGCGGCGATCGCCGCGCTCGACGCTGCCATTTCCACCATCAGCACCTACCGCGCCGCCTTCGCCGTCCACGAGAACCGGCTGGAGCATGCCGCCCAGAACCTCATGGTCGGCCGCGAGAACCAGGCCGCCGCGGAGAGCCGCATGCGCGACGCGGACCTGCCCCAGACGATGTCCGACATGACGCGCCAGCAGATCATGGTCCAGTCGTCGACCGCGATGCTCGCCCAGGCGAATTCCAAGTCCTTCATGGTGATGCTGCTGTTGCAATAGCCCCGGAGTTGCCGTGCCGCGCCCCATCTGGCATGATGTGGGCGATTTTTGCGCGCCGCAACTTAGCAAAGGAGCTCTCCTCCAGATGAAGATCGTCGTTTCGCTCAAGGTCGTCGCCGACTACGAGCAGGTCCGGATGGCGCAGGGCGCCACCAGCCTGGACACCAGCAGCGTCCCCCGCGTTGTCTACACCTTCGACGAGCTCGCGCTCGAGGTGGCGCTGCGCCAAAAGGATGCGGACGCCAGCAACGAGATCGTGGTGGTGTGCCAGGCCGCGGCCGCGGACAAGGTTCGCGATGTGGTCAAGAAGGCCCTCGCGATGGGCGCAGACCGCGCCGTGATCATCGAAGACGCCAAGGCCGCGGAGCACGACTCCCTGGTGCAGGGCAAGATCCTCAAGGCCGCGCTGGAGAAGCTGGGCGGCGTCGACGTGCTGATCTTCGGCATCCCCGGCATCCAGGGCGAAGCCTTCCACGCGGGCGGCGAGGTCGCCGGCTTGCTGGGCTGGCCCGTCGTCTCCTACGCCAGCGATGTGAAGGCCGCCGGCACCACGCTGACGGTCGAGCGCCTGATCGAGCGCGGCACGCAGACGGTGGAAGTCCAGACCCCCGCCGTCGTGATGGTGGGCAAGTTCCCCCAGGACCCCCGCCTGCCGACCTTCAAGGGCATCATGGGCGCCAAGAACAAGCCGCTCGAGACCTGGACCCTGGCCGACCTGGGCCTGGCCGACGTGACCGCCGGCGTGCGCACCGACTCCGTCGCGCCCCCGCCCGCCCGCGGCGCCGGCCGGAAGCTGGAAGGCGACGCCGCCGACACCGCCAAGGAAGCCGTCCTGGCCTTGCGCGGCAAGCAGTTCATTTAGCGCCCGCGGCCCACAGAAAGAGAAACGAGAAGTCATGAGCAACTTGAATGGCATCTGGGTCGTCGGTGAGCACCACAACGGCGCCCTCGAGCCCATCACTTACGAACTGCTGGGCAAGGCCCGCGAGCTGGGCCAGCCGGTCTCCGTGCTGCTGGTCGGCAATGGTGTGAAGGCCCTTGCTGCCGGCTTGGGCGATTACGGCGCGGACAAGGTCCTGGTGGCCGACCACCCCGACTTCGCCGCCTACGGCACCGACGCGTACGGCTCCTGGTACGGCAAGACCATCGAGCAGCACCAGCCGGCCGTCGTGCTCTTCGGCGCGACCAGCCAGGGCCGCGACATCTCGAGCTTGGCCTCCGCTTACTTGCACACCGGCGTCCTGAACGACGCCAACGCCCTGCGCCTGGAAGGCGGCGTGGTCAAGGCCACGCGGCCGATCTTCGGCGGCAACGCCCTGACCACCCTGGCGGGCGACGCCGCCAAGCCCCAGCTCGTCACCGTGCTGCCCAAGGCCTTCGAGAAGGCCACCGCGGGCGCCGGCAAGGCGGGCGAGGTGGTGGAGCTGGCGGTGGACGGCGCCGCGGCTGCCAAGAGCCTGATCAAGGGCTTCCTGGCCGAGGTGGCCTCCGGCAAGATCAACCTCAGCGAGGCGGAGATCGTCGTGGCCGGCGGCCGCGGCGTCGGCAGCAGCGAGAAGTTCGGCATCATCGAGGACCTGGCCAAGGCGCTCGGTGCCGCGGTGGGCGCCTCGCGCGCGGTGACGGACGCCGGCTGGCGTCCGGCCAACGAGCAGATCGGCCAGACCGGCGTGACCATCAAGCCCAAGCTGTACATCGCCGCCGGCATCTCCGGCGCCGTGCAGCACTGGGTGGGCATGAAGGAGAGCGGCTACATCATCGCCATCAACACCGATGCGGACGCCCCCATCATGAAGGCGGCCGACCTCGCGATCGTGGGCGACCTCTTCAAGGTCATCCCCGAGATGATCAAGGAAATCAACGCGGCGAAGGGCGTGGCCGTTTAGGTCACCCCAAACACTTGAAGGCCGGGTTCCTCGCGGAACCCGGCCTTCTGCTGTGTTACGGCTTGATCGAGAGCAGGCGCGGCCCGTTCGTCGTATCGCCCGCGTCGAAGGCGAACAGCGTGGTCGCCACGCCGCTGCCATCGAGCAAGGTCCCCAGGCCCGTGACCTTGGTGAAGGCGGCCTTGGTCTTGTCCCCTTCGATCTTGCCGGTGGTCGTGAGCCCCAGCGCGGTCGTGACCTTGCCGGTGGTGATGTCGACGGCGCGGACGCGCGCGTTGCCTTGCTCGCCGACCCAGAGGCGCGACTTGTCGAGCGCCAGCGCGCAGGGGCTGCTGAAGCTGGCGGCCGTTCCCAGGCCGTCCTTGTTGTCCGCCGTCAGCGTGCCGGCCACGACGCGGACCTTGCCGCCCGCAGCCAGGTCGATGGCGCGGATGCAGTGGTTGCCGGTGTCTGCCACGAAGAGCGTCTTCTCGTCGGTCGAGATGGCCAGCCCCGTAGGGTTGTTGAACTTCGTTGCCAGCAGGTCCTCCGCGGTCCCGACCGCGGCGGGCTTGCCGCTGGCGCCCGTCGCGCTGCCCGCGATCGTGGTGACCTCCGTGGGCGTCTTGCCCAGGTCCAAGGCCCGGATGCAGTTGAAGCCACTGTCCGCGATATAAAGGATGGTCGCGCCGTTGCCCCGGAAGGCCAGGCCGCGCGGGTTGTTGAAGACAGCCAACTGGTCCGCGGCGACGCCGGAGCCCTTGCCGTCCTTGATAGCGGGCGTGGCGGGCACGCCGGCCAACGTGCCGGAACCCGCGATCCAGGTCAGGGCGCTGGTGGTGGGGTTCACCTGGCCGATGCGGTGGTGGCCCGTGTCCGCGACGTAGTAAACTTTTTGAAGGGCGTTGAAGACCAGGCCGCCCGGGTCCTTGAGGCTGTTGTCGCCCTTGGTGGCGCTGTGGTCGGCCTCGCCGGCGATCAGCGAGATCGCGCCGGTGGCCAGGATGCCCTTGCGTAGCTGGTTGCCGGCGCCGTCCGTGATGCCCAGGCTGACAGGCGGGGTCGCCTCGAAGTTGAGCGCGATGCCCACGGAGACCGCGTTCGTGCCGAAGCCGGCCGAGCCGCCCGTGCCGTCGAGCAGGTTGCCGGGGCTGCCGCCGCCTGCCAGCAACGTGCTGACGTACGTGCCCGTCGCGTAATCGACGGGACCGGCCGGCGGCGTGGCGGAGGTGCCCGGGGACGGGGTGGGGGTGCCGTTGGGGTTGACGGTCGGCGACGGGCCCGGGCTGGCGGAGGGCGCGGCCGAGGGCTTGGGGGTGGGCGTGGCGTCGTCCGGCGCCTGGCTGGAGAACGGGCTGACCGTCTTGTGGTCGATCAGGAAGGGCGAGTAGCGCGGCGGCTTGGGCAGCGAGTCCTCGACGGAGACCACCTTGGTGGCGTCCGCGTGGCTCTGCACCGTCACCTCGGCAGCCGTGTTGTTCCCGCCGAGCACGCTGCCCGTGTTGCAGCCCATCAGGGCCATCAGCGAGAGCGGCACCAGCATGCGCAGGGTTTGGTTGCGGGACATCCGGGTTCTCCTAAGCAGGGTCTAGCCCAATATACCCGCCCCCCGACAGCTTCAAAGGGAACGAGGGATGTGAAGCTCCCGGAGCGTCCTGGCGTCCCGCTGGAGCGCGGCCAGCAGCTTGGCCGCCGAGGCCTGGCCGCCGCGCTTTTGGGCGCGCGCGATCAGCTTGTACACGGCCAGCGTCTCGACGTCGACGTCGACGTCGACCGCCACGGCCGACAGGGGCTCCGGCGCAGGGGCGGCGACAACCGTCGTCGGCTTGGGCGCGGGCGCCACCGAGACCGCCACCGGTGCGGTGGGGATGCCACGCAGCCGCGCGCCGGTCTCCGCGACGGAAAGGCCTTCGCTGAACACGGCCTCGATCAAGGCGACGCGCTCCTCGGCGTCCTCGAGCTGCACCACCATCCCGGCATGCCGGGGCGTGAAGGGTCGGCGCACCTTGCCCTCTTCGCCCTCCGCCACGCCGCGCTCCAGGGCGTCCTGGACCTCGCCGGGCATCCTGAGCAGCCGCACGCGGTGGTCCACGTAGGCCTTGTTCTTGCCCAGCCGCTCGCCCAGCTTGGCGTACGAGTAGCCGAAGGCATCGATCAGCTTCTTGAGCGCGCGGGCCTCCTCCATCGGCGTGATGTCCTCGCGCAGGACGTTCTCCACCAGGCCGAGCTCCAACGCTTCCTGGTCGTTCATTTCGCGCACCACCACGGGCACGTCCACCAGGCCGGCCTGCTGGGCGGCCAGCCAGCGACGCTCGCCGGCCACGACTTGGTAGCGGCCGGGGTCGGCGGGGTGGGTGCGCACCAAGATCGGTTGCAGCACGCCATGCACGGAGATGCTGGCCACCAGGTCGGCCAGCGCCTGGGCGTCGAAGAACTTGCGCGGCTGGTCCGCGTTGGGGCTGATGTGGGCGATCGGCAGCTTGCGGCGCTCCGCCGCGGCCGAGCCGCCCAGCTTGGCCGTCGTGACCGACAGCAACTGGTCCCACGTTCCCGCGTTAGGCATATTGCAGCTCCTCGATCCCCAGGCCCGTCAGGCCGGCCTCGCGCACGCTCTGCGCGGAGATGGTGGTTTCCCGGCGGCCGGCGGCGATCGGCAGGGCGTTCCAGCCGATCTGGTTGACGCGGCGCGGCAAGCCGCCGCTCAGGCGCTGGACCAGGTCATAGGCTTCGGGCGTGAAGAGCGGCGCCTCGCGGCCCGCAACGGCGACGCGGTGGTCGATCAGGCGGCGCGTCTCCGCGGCGTCCAGGGGTGCCAACGTCGAGCGGATGGCTACGCGGCTCTCCAGCGCCGGGTTGTGCTTGAGGCGCAGCAACAGCTCGGGCTGGCCCACCAAGATCGTGGTGATCAGCTTCCGGCCGGCGTCGAAGTTCGAGAACTCGCGCAACAGCTCGAGGTGGTTCTGCCCCACGTTCTTGCCCAGGTTCTGGCTCTCGTCGACGATCAACACGACGGAGCGGTCTTCCATGGCCTGGCGGATCAGGTAGCCCATCAGGTCGCTCATCTGCTTGCCCTTGCCGCGACGCAGCGGCAGGCCCAACTCCAAGGCCACCTTCTGGAGCAGCGCGGTCTCCGTGGGGTAGGAGGCCGGGTTCTGGATGTGCACCACGTCGAGCGACGGGTTGGCGCGCAACATCGCGTAGAGGTGCGACAGGACCAGGCTCTTGCCCGTGCCGAAGGGGCCGACGATCAGGCCGAGGGGCTGGTGCTCGGAGATGCAATAGAGCGTCTTCGCGAGGCAAGCCCGGTGCTGATCTGACATGTAAAACATGCGCACGTCCACCGCATCGATGAACGGGGACTCCGCCAAACCGAAGAAATCAAGCACGAGGGGCTCCTTGGTGGTCTGTACTGGTTTACAGAATACCAAGCGCCGACCCGGCGAAGATGTGACGGACGTCGCAGCGCGACGCTAGAAACCGCGTCCCACGGAGATCGCGAAGGTCGCGTCGTAGATGGCGTAGAACAGCACCGGTTGCTGGATGTTGTACTCCACCGTGAGGTTGGGGAAGCCGCGGTCTTCCAGCTTCCACTCGAAGACGCTGGAGAAGCCCGCCTGCTCGCCCAGCAGGGAGCCGGCGCCCGTGTTGCCCTTGTCCGTCGCGACGACCTGGGGCTCTTTCACGCCGAACGTGATGTTGGGCGACCAGGCGGCAAAGGCGGGCAGGTAGAGGAACACGCCCGGCGTCACTTCGGTCACGCCCTTGTCCGACGAGCGGTAGACCGCGGCGAGGCCGACCTGGTAATCCCCGATCGGCCCCCAGAGCACCTGGACGGATGCTTGCAACAAGTCTTTGGCCAGGCCGCCTTGCAAGGTCAGCCCGAGCTTGCTGGTGCCGAAGTCCGCCACGCCGTAGACGTTGTGGGCGCTGGCCTTGTTCGAATTGGTTAGATTTCCCCAATCGGGCTGGTCGCTGTCGCCCGTCAACTTGAAGCGCAGGAAGTCGTTCAACTTCCAGTCCAGGCCGGCCGCCACCAACACGGGCGTCACGGCGGCCGAGGCCTTCAGGCCCCCGAACTCACGCGTCGCGGCGATCGCCACGTTCTTGTCGCCCCAGCGCGTGGTGTTGCGGTCCGGCCCGACGAAGCCGTTGCCGACCGGGCCGCCCCAGTGGCCGCCCAGCTCCGAGCCGGCGCCGTAGAAGGCCTTGGGCTCGAAGATGCCGAAGCGCAGGCTGCCGCCGGCCGGGTGGGTGGTGGCGTGGGCGCTGCCGAAGTTGAACTTGCCCGCGGGCGGCTTATCAGACCCCGCGGTGGCCGGCTTGTTGCCTGCCGCGGCGGCGGGCAGCTCGCCGCCCAGGCTCGCCACCACCTCCACGTCCGTCAGGACGGTGGTCTTGATGTCCACGCCGAAGCCGGTCTTCATATACGGCGCGGCGTTGTCCTGGGTGTTGTCGATGAAATCGGCGCCGATGCCGCCGGCGATCGAGAATGGGCGCAGGGTCTTGTTGTCGACGATCGGCTTGAGGCTGGCTTCCAGCTTATCCGCCCGCTCCACCAGCGGCTTGGCGTCGAAGCTGACGGCCACGTCCTTGACCACGGCCACGTCCGCCACGGAGATGGGCTCGCCGGCCGCCTGCAAGGTCTCCATGCGGGAGACCACCTTGGTCAGCGCGGCGGCCAACTCGTAGCGCGACACCTCGGCGCCGCCCTTGAAGCTCCCGTCCGGGAAGCCCGCCATGACCTTGTACTTGCGCACCAGCAGCTCGACCGTCAGGAACGCCCAGTGGTCCATGGGCACGTCCTCGAACGTGCCGCCGAACGTGGCGTCCTGTGCCGAAGCAGGCAAGCAGACGGCGAGCGGGCTGGCCAGGAGGCCAGCCGTCACGATCGAGGCTAAGAAGTGGCTGCGAGCGATCAAGTGGTTGGGTTTCGGGCTAGTTCAGGCGCTTGCCGTCGCCGGCCGCGTCGAAGACATGGACCTTCGCCGGGTCGATCGTGAGGCTCAATTCCTGGCCCAGCTTGGGGATGAACTCCTCGCCGACGCGGGCGATCACGTTGCCCTTGTCGCCCTTGAGGTAGACGTAGGCCTCCGATCCCATCGGCTCGATCACCTCGACGGGCGCCTTCAGGAGGTTGGCGTCGCCGGCGTTGCCGGGCACGAGATGCTCCGGGCGGAAGCCCACCAGCACGTCGCCTTCCTTCATCAGCTCCGTGCGCGGCAGGTTAAACGTGAAGTAGCCGCTCTTCACGACGGCGCGATCGCCCTCGAAGGCGAGCTTGGCCGCTTCCAGGTTCATCTGCGGCGAGCCGATGAAGGTGGCCACGAAGGTGTTGACCGGCCGGTTGTAGACCTCGAACGGCGTGCCCACTTGCTGCATGAAGCCGGCGTTGAAGATGGCGATGCGATCGCCCATCGTCAGGGCCTCCGTCTGGTCATGCGTGACGTAGACGAAGGTGGTCTGGAGCTGCTGGTGCAGCTTCTTGATCTCGGCGCGCATCGAGACGCGCAGCTTGGCGTCCAGGTTGGAGAGCGGCTCGTCCATCAGGAAGACCTGGGGGTTGCGCACGATCGCGCGGCCGAGAGCCACGCGCTGGCGCTGGCCGCCGGAGAGCGCCTTGGGCTTGCGGTCGAGCAGGTGGGTCAGCTCCAGGCGCTTGGCCGCATCGTCCACCAAGCGGTCGATTTCCGCCTTGGGCGTCTTCTTGAGCTTGAGCGCGAAGCCCATGTTCTCGCGGACCGACATATGCGGGTAAAGCGCATAGTTTTGGAACACCATCGCGATATCCCGGTGCTTGGGGTGGACGTCGTTGACCACGCGCTCGCCGATGTAAAGCGAGCCCTCGGAGATTTCCTCCAGGCCCGCGATCATCCGCAGGGCCGTGCTCTTGCCGCACCCCGAAGGCCCAACCAGCACCAGGAACTCCTTGTCCTGGATCTCGAGGTCCAAACCCTTGATGACAAGGTTGTCACCATAGCGCTTGATCACTCTATCGAACTTAACGCGGGCCATGACGTTCCTTCCATCGTGTTGAATCGAACAACGGCGCTTTCATACCCGACCCTCCCCGGCAACAAACAGGCGAGCTACTTGGGGAGGTCTTCGTGGAAGGTTAACCCAAATATAACCGATCCTTTGGTAAGTTCGGGGATTAAGGCCACGATATTTCTTTAACCGGATCTTCACCCCAACCGCATCAGGAGGAAGTTCTCTATGAAGAAGGTTTTGCTCGCAACCGCCGTGGCCTCGTTGCTGCTTGCCGGCTGCGGCAAGAGTGGCCCCACCGCCGTTTCCGCCGTCGCGCCCGCTGGCGTCGTTGAAGCGCAGGCAACCGCCACCCTCCTCAAGGGCTTCCGCGACATCCACATGGCGGTGTTCACCAAGCTCGATGCCGACGGCAACGGCCGCCTGGACGAGTACGAAGCCAGCGCCGCGATCAACCTGGCGGACTTCGCCAAGGCCGACAAGAGCAAGGACCACAAGCTCTCGAAGACGGAGTTCATGAACTACGCCGACGGCGGCGGGGTGTTCGGCTTCCTGCGCCAGAGCCGCACGGACTTCCTGAACCAGGCGCGCAAAGCCCTGTTGACCGCCTTCACCAAGCTGGACAAGAACAAGGACCGCGTCCTGCAGCAGAGCGAGCTGAACGAAGCCGCCCTGAAGAAGGTCGACGTCAACCTGCATATCGACGCCCTGCACGTGAATGTGCACATCACGGAGCTGGACGACGCGGCCTTCGACAGCGCCGACAAGACCCAGGACACCGCGCTGAGCCAGGCCGAGTTCGAAGACTACTGCGTGGACCACTTCATCAAGCTGATCAACCCGAAGTACACGCCCGGTGGTGGCGGCGACACCCCGCCGACGCCCGCGGACGACCCGGCCCCGGCCGACGACAACAGCGGCAACTAAACTCACCTCACGAGGGGGGCGGACTTCCGCCCCCCTTTCTGTTACAATGAATTAGAACATACGTTCCAAGAGGTGTGGCATGGACAAGGTGCGGGCGTTGTTGCTGGAGCTCACGCAGGACGACTACGTGCGCTTCAAGTACGGCAAGGCGGTGGAAGCCGCCCTGAAGGCCCTGGACGCGCAACAGGCCGTCGATTTGCGGGACATCGAAGCGAAGTTGACGGCGCTCCTGGAGGTGGTGCGCCAGCCCACGGTCAAAAGCAAGCCGCCGCGGCCGCAAGCAGGCAAAGCGCCCCGTCCTACCTGACGGGCCCCACTGCCTGCGGTGCAAGCACCACCACCGTTGCGCGCTGGCCCAACGTGACGAAGGCCGGATCTGCGGCTGGTACAACGCCGGCGTGCAGAAGCTGGTGCGGCCGCTCAATGCCGACCGCCCAGCCCCCCGTCCACGAAGAACACCTCGCCCGTGATGTAGCTGGCCTGCTCCGACGCCAGGAAGTACGCCAGCTCCGCCACGTCTTCCGGGCGGACGGCGCGTTGAAGCGAATCCAATCTGGTCTGGCCTGGCGGTGCCGGGGCCACCGCGTTGATGCCGATCTGCTTGGGCGCCAGCTCGATCGCCAGCCCCCGGGTCATGGCATGCAGTGCGCCCAGCGACGCCGCGAAGGCTGCCTGGGCCCGGCCCGGGTAGGCGCCGGCCAGGCCCGTCACGGCCACGATCCGGCCACGCCGATCCAGCAGCATGTACTTGGCTGCCGCCTGGATCGCGTAGAAGGCGGAATGCACGTTGGTGTCAAACGCGTTCAGCCAATCGTGGGGCGCCACGCCCAACAGCGCGCCGTCGCGCTCCAGCTCGGCGCTGGTCACGAGCGCGTCCAACCGGCCCGTGCGCCGGTATACCTCATCGACCATGCGTTGCATGGCCAGGGCATCACGGGGATCCGCCGGGGCGGCGAAGCAGCTCCCGCCCAGTTGTTCGGCGAGGCCGGGGGCGTCATGCACGGCCACCGTCGCGCCACGTTCGGCGAATAGGCGGGCGATCGCACCGCCATAGCCACGGCCGGCGCCGGTTACGAGCACGACTTTGCCTGGTGATGTGGTCATGGGTCGCCCATTATACGTGTTAAGATGGGTCCATGAGCACCACCAGCACGCCCATCACCCCGCGTCCTCTCCCGGTCGCCGAGCTGCATGGCTTGCCGTTGGTCGCCCATATCGAGGCGCTGATTGCGTTAGCGTCCGATCAAGCACCGCAAAAGGGCTAACCATAATGCGGCCCGGCGTGGGGTTTCTGAAGAAATCATTTGTCCCCCTGCCTGGGATTTGCTAAAATCAAGCCTTAGGTCCCAACCCCCTTGAGAGGTCACCCGGTGAACAGGCGTGAATTGACGAAATTCGCGGTTCCAGAGGTCCGCCAGCAGTACATCGACAAGTACGGTGATCCGCTGGAAGACGTCTCTCCCCAAGATCTGATGGATCTGATGGAGAATCTCTGGACGTCTGGTCGGGGCACCTACGCCACCATGCGCGAGAAAATGCGCCGGGACGGCCAGGATCCCTGGTCGGTTCGGCTCTTGCTCGTGGAGACGTACTTCCGCACTCTGTACTTGCGACAGGCTAACCTGGACGAAGAGACCGACAAGGTCAAAGTCCAGGACGTGACGAACTTCATCCAGTACCGGATCGAAGAGCTGATCAAGTCCCACCAAGAGCAGGAAGCGGAAGAAGCCCGCTACAGTCGCGACAAGTTCGGTATTCGTAGTCCCCGCATGTAAGACGGTTGGCCTTGGGCCGATCGTCTTACGTGTCTTTTGGGGACATCATCCCGGTGTCACGTCGGCCTGAATTTGCAGGCCGGGGACGTCCCGTCCTTCTTGGCTGCCGAGCTGGAAATCCTGCCTCAGGGCATCGAAGAAGTTGCCGGCGATGATGGCTTTCGCGCGGCCCAGCGTGCGCCCGTTGCGCACCACGAGGCCTTGCGCGACGGTGACGGAGAAGTTGCCGCGCGTGCCGTCCTGGGTGTGCAGGCCCAGCAGCCCATAGACCACGAAGCCGTGGTCCATCGCGGCCACCAACTCGTCGAACGGACGGGTGGGACCGGCCAGCCGCAGGCTGCTGCCGCCCCGCGGGAACGGGGTGGCCGGAAGTTGGGCCTTGCGGGCATGCTTGAGGTCCAGCAACGGCGTGACCAGCCGTCCCCCTTCGATGAAGGCCTGACGGCGCGCCGGCACGCCTTCGCGCGTCAGCTCGTAGGACCCGGGCGACATGGGCACCAGCGGGTCGACGGCCAGGCCAAAGGCTGGATGGAAGAACGGCGCGCCCTCCGCGAACTGCGCGAGGTGGAAGGCGCTGGAACCGCTCAGCACCCGCTGCCCGTCCAGGTTGGTCATCAGGAACTTGTTGAGCATCGCCTCCGTCGCGGAGGGCGTCAGCAGCACGGGTTGGCGGCCGGGCACCAGCTCGGCTTCCTGGCGCAGCAAGCGGTTGGTCTCGCCGGCGCGGCGGATCATGCGCCCGACCTCGTCCACCGTGGGCAGGGTGCGCAGGGAGAGGAAGTCGTGCGCGCGGTGGTCCGCATCGGCGTAGGCGCCGAAGCTGGTCCCCTGGCTCTGGTGCTCCAGCCCGGCGGAGGTGATCAGGTGGCGGCGGTTCGTGGCAGCCGTGACGGACGCGGAGACGCGCTCCGCGTCGTAGGGCGGCAGTTCGCGCCGCACGCGCTCCAGCAGCTCGAACAGCGGGGCATGGCGCGTGTGCACCACCTCCGCCACGGCGGCGTCGTAGAGCGGCACGCTCGGCACGTCCTGCGGGCCCAGCACCTCGGCGGCGAACTCGTCCACGAAGGCGGCCGTGCGCCACAGGGCCAGGTCCTCGTCCAGGTTCTCGAGCGTGGTGAGGTCCACGGTGCCGGAGCTGACCGTGCCGTCGCTCCAGCGCAGGTAGACCTCGCCACGCGTGCCGCTGACGGAGTTGGGCGCGTCGTAGGGTCCGCCCGGGTGGTTGTCCTTCAAGCCGACTTCCGTGCTGGTACCGGCATCCACCACGAGGCGCCAGGCGTCGATGCCACGCCCGGGCTCGGCCAGGCGCTCGGCCAATTCGCTAGCAAACGTCGAATGAGTAGTGCTGCTCACGCTCGGCCACCCACCTTCACTTCGGGGTGGGCATCGACCACCAGGAACGCATGGCACCCGCCGCTCGACGGCACCGACTGCCCGCGCTTCCCGCACATCCCCGGCGCGTTGGTCAGCGAGTCGCCGATGCCGGCCAGGATGGCGCCCAAGACGGACAGGACCTTGCCGGAGAAGATCGCGGGCTGGTAGAGCTTGAGGTCGGCCAGGTCGTAGATGGCGGCGCAGTTGAAGACGAAGTCGCCCAGGGTCGTGTTGACCTGCCCGCCCTTGTAGCCCGTCAGGAAGAGGACATGCTCGTCGGGCTGCATCAGGCCGCGCTCCAGCAGCAGGGCCTGGAGGTCGGCCGGCGTGACGTCGTCGAAGTCGATCGGCAGCGGGATGGGGTCGCGCACCTCGATCCGCGTGTTGGTCATGCGCGGCATCGGCAGGCAGGCGTAGCTCTCCACGCGGGCGGCGCCGCTGGGCTCCACGCCCGCGCGCCTGGCGGAGAAGGTGTCTGCCAGCGCATCCTTCAGGATGCCGTTGTCCACGATGCGCACGGTGCGGCGGACCTCGCCGTTGGCGCTGATCGGTTGGAAGGCGAAATCGCCCTCCAACGGCCCGTCCACGATCGAGACGAAGTCCGGCGCCACGCGCTCGCCGGCCCGGAACTTGCCGTCGAGGCCCAAGATCGAGGTGTCCATGGCATCGGATTCCGCCGCGTGCCCAAAGGCTTCATGGGCGAGGCCCTTGGCCAAGGCGTAGTCCAACACCAGCTTGTAGCTGCCGCCCGGCAACGCCGGCGCCGTCAACAGGCCCAGGGCCAGGGCAGCCTGGCGCCGCGCCCGGCGGGAAAGCCGCGCCAGCTCGTTCTCGTCCGTGAGCAACCCGGCGTCCACCCCCACCACGCCTGCCATGGCGGAGGCCGTCTGCCCGCCGTCCTTGGCCGTGATCTCGTGGGAAAGCCGCGCGCGCGCCATCTGGAAGTAACAGTCCGTGCCGTCGGAGCGCACCACATGCCAGTGGTCGCGGACGTGCGAACAGCCCGACCGCACGGAGAGGCGCGGGTCGATCGCGCAGACCTCGTCGTTCAAGGCCTTCAGGCGCACCGCTTGCTCGGCCAGCGCCATCGGGTGGTCCGGCGGCGGCACCTCGTCCACCAGCAGCGGCGCCACCGCGAAGACCTCGTCGTTGGGCTCCATCCCCTCCACCTCGGCCAGCCGTGCCAGGCGGGCCGCCGTGCGGGCCACCTCGCCGGCCTGCTTGTAGTCGTCGGAGGCCGCGAAGCCCGTGTGGCCCTCGCGCGTGAACGCCTGCACGCCCAGCCCCTTCAGGCGCGTCACGCCCAGGTGCTCCGTGCGGCCGTTGATGACCAGCAAGGAGGTCTCGCGCTTCTCCTGGGCCCGCCCGATCACGTAGGTCCCTTCGTCGCGCGCGGCGGCCAGGACCAGGTCCAGGGCGCGGCTGGTGGCGGAGCGGTAGGCGGGGTCTGGCTTGCTCATGGATTGGATTATACGCGGTATCATGCACCGCCATGAAGAAGTCACCCCTCCTGATCCTCTTCGTCACCGTCTTCCTGGATTTGCTGGGCTTCGGCATGGTGCTCCCGCTGCTCCCTTACTACGCGGTGCACTTCGGGGCGGATGCCCTGGCCGTCGGCGGCCTCCTGACCGTCTATTCGGTCATGCAGTTCATCTTCTCGCCGATTTGGGGGCGCCTTTCCGACCGGGTCGGCCGCCGGCCCTTGCTCTTGATGTCGCTGTTGGGCTCGAGCGCCGGCTTGGTGGTCTTCGGCCTGGCGGACTCGCTCTTCCTGTTGTTCGTTTCGCGCGCCTTCGCGGGCATCACGGCCGCCACCATCTCGATCGCCCAGGCCTACATCGCCGACAGCACCACGCCGGAGAACCGGGCCAAGGGCATGGGCATCATCGGCGCGGCCTTCGGCCTGGGCTTCGTGTTCGGGCCGGCCTTCGGCGGGCTGCTCGCGCAATTCGGGCACGGCGTGCCGGCCTTCGTGGCGGCGGGCCTGGCGCTCGCCAACTTCGCCTTCGCCGCCTGGCGCCTGCCCGAGTCGCTGCCGCCGGAGCGGCGAGGTGAGGTGGTCGCGCGCGGCTTCAGCCTGGCGCGCCTGGGGCGGGCCGCCACCATTCCCGGCATGCCGGTGCTGATGGTGACCTACTTCCTGACGATTTTCGCCTTCGCCACCATGGAGGCCACCTTCCCGCTGCTCACGCTGGACCGTTTCAAGTTCACGGAGGTGCAGAACGGCTACGTCTTCGCCTACATCGGCGTGGTGATCGTGATCCTGCAAGGCGGCCTGGTGGGCCGGCTCGCGAAGCGCTTCGGCGAGAAGCCGCTGGTGGTGGCAGGTGCCGTGTGCCTGGCCGTTGGCCTGGCCGGCCTGCCGCTGGCGCCCAGCCTGCCCGTGATGCTGTTGGTGCTGGTGCCCCTGGCCTGCGGCAACGGCCTGGCCAACCCGTCGTTGACGGCCTTGATTTCATTGACGGCCGAGACCGGCGCACAAGGCGAGACGCTGGGCGTGGGGCAGTCGCTGGCCAGCCTGGGCCGCATCCTCGGGCCGCTGTGGGGCGGCTACGCCTACAAGGCGCTGGGGCCGACCACCGCCTATGGCCTGGCGGCCGGGATCATGGCCGTGCTGGCCGTGGTGGCGCTGGCCATCCGGCCGGTGGCGAAAACCGTCGCCGAGGCCGAGCCCGAGGCCGGCTAGAGGGACAGCTCGTCGGCGTCGGCTTCGGGGCCGAACCAGGTCAGGATGGCCTGGCCGTCGTCGCTGGGCTCGGCGAACGACACCGGGGCCGCCGTCGCGGTCGTGG
>JAQBPE010000249.1 GCA_028287685.1 Cyanobacteria bacterium RYN_339
GCCAGCATGCTGGCGAGCCCGATGATGGCGGCCGGCCTGAGCTAACGGACGGTGTTCAAGCGCCTGGCCGAGGATTTCACGGCGCTGGCCCTGTGGATCCGCGGCGCGGCCATGGGCCATCGCGCCAAACCCAAACCCCTGGCTCCCTCCCCCCCCGCGGGGGAGGTACCCGTCAGGGCAGAGGGGGTCCAGCGGCCTGCCGATTCGGCTGCCAATCTCACCAGTTCCGAGGAGCAGTCCCCGGAACTGCGCTCCGGGCCCTCGGCAATGAAGGCTTCCCCCGCGGCAATCAAGCCCGACGCGCCCAGAACGCAGGCCGCACGCGATGCCGCCATTGCAGCAGCCGCCCGCCAAACCCCCGACCCCAACGAAGACCTCGGCACCGAAGCAGCGCCGTCACGTGACGCCTGGATCACCGCCATGCTCGCCGAGCACGGCATGGCCGGCGGCACCGCGGCCACCGGCGCCTTGGACCCCGGCAACGCCCCGCCCGCCGGCGGCACCGGCGTCATCCCGGGCCGTGGCACCCAGCAACTGCCCGGCGAGCGGATCGCCTTGATCGAACTGCGTGGCACCCCCGACGAGGCTACCTTGCGGGCGTTGCGGGCCTTCCCGATGCACCAGGCCGTGCCCGGCACGCCGGAGTACCGCGAGCTGGTCCACGGCTGCTTCGACCGCACCAAGCTGCGCTTGCTCCAGCGGCTCGCCGAAGAAGACCTGTTCCCCTACGCCGTGCGCCAGTGGAAGCCCGGCGGCGCGCACCGCCAGAACAACCTGGAAATCGTCTACGCCGTCCACGCGCGGCTGGGCGTGCTGATGGGCAGCCTGTACGATTTCGACCCCGCCCCGCTGGGCACCGCCGTGGGCATGCCCGCCACGTTGCACGCCTGCTACGACGAGAAGCGCCGCGAGCTGCTCCTGGGCGTGCGGCACCTCGTGGGCGGGCTGCCCGACCTGATGGACGCGCTGGCCCACCAGCAGGCGCACTGCCTGCAGCACCAGTACATCGAGCGAGCCGAGGTCCCGGAGGCGCTGCAACCCGTCGTCGCCGCCTGGCGGCAAGACTTCCGACAATGGGGCCAAACTTGCCGGCCGCTGGGCATCGGCTACCACGCCATCGACCTGGGGCGCAGCGTGGGCAACCTCTTCCTGGACCTCGCCCGCCGCGAGGGTATATAGAGCGCGTGCGCGACGAATCCCGGTTCCGTGGATGGCTGGTGCGCGTCCGGGGCCTGGGCGCGCTGCTGCTGTTGGCCGGCTGCGCCGCCCCGCCGGTCGTGGTGCCGGAAACCGCCTCCCTGGTGTTGCGGCTGGACGCGCTCCGGCGCCTCCAGTTCGCCGGCGAGGCCACGGGCTACAAGGTCCAGATCACCGGCCCCGACCTGGACGCGCCCTTCGAAGACGACCTCGACCCCGGCAAGCCCGGCGAGGCCCTGAGCGTGAAGCAGGTGCCGATCGGCAAGTTGCGGCTGGTCACGCTGGTGGGCCTGGACCTCAACCAGCGGCCGGTGCCCGGCGCCGTCTACCGCACGGTTGGGGACATCAACCGCGGGCCCAACACGCTGGAGATCTCGCGCCTGACCACCGTCGAGGGCGACGTGTTGGCGGGCATGCTGGTGCTCGACAAGCAGTTCGGCACCCAGGTCACCCGGCAGGCCACCAGCCAGGCCCTGGCCGATGCTGTCGCCGGCTACCTGCGGGCCTTGCGCGCGCCCGATCCCGCGTTGCTGGACGCGGGGGCGATCGCCGACGCCATCTACCACGGCAACGGCGTCGCGCCCGTCGCGCAGCCTGCCTTCGTGCGCAAGGGCGCCACGCTGGTGCTGCGCCCGACGGGCTGGCCGCCCGGCATGAGCGCGACCGCAACGGTGGACGATACGCTCTCGCAGCCCATCGCCATGGATGACGGCGGCGTGCACGTGCTGGGCCCGATCGCCCCCGGCACCTGGAGCCTCACCATCACGCCCGGGCCGGGCCTGACGCCCTTGAAGATCCCCGTGGTCGCCAAGCCCGGCGACACCCTGCAAATCCCCATCTCCTTCGGCACGGGCCAGAAGCTGGACGACCTGCCGCGTCCCGTTGGCGCAACCGCCTACGGCACCCTGCCGATCGGCACCAAGCCGACGCTCGTCACGATCGGCGGCGTCACCAGCACCGCCGAGGGCGGGCCGGAACACCTCGCGGGCCTGTCCTACCGCAAGGACGCCGGCTGGACCGTGGGCGCCGTGTTGGACCGTGCCGTGCTGCAAGCCGCCGTGACCACCTGGGAAGGCCGGCTCTACTGGTTCGGTGGGTTGGTGGATGGCGCGCCCACCGGCGAGATCCAGGTCTTCTCACCGGCGAATCCGGTGCGGCCGGGCGGGTTCGGGGTGTTGCCGGGCAATCGCAAGGCCTGGGGCGCGGCCGCCGGCACGATCAAGGACGTCATCTACGTCACGGGCGGCACGGCGGGCATGGCGCCCAGCAAGCAGACGCTGGCCTTCGACCCGTTCACCGACACGTTCTCGGCCACTGCCCAGGCGGACCTGCCCTCCGCGCGCGCGGACATGGCGAGCGTGGTGCTGGACGGCAAGCTCTACGTCTTCGGCGGCCTCGTGCCGCTCGGCGCGGCCTTTGACGTCGCCATTTCCGACGCCATCGGCGACGCCAACGCCTTCACGCCGGACGCCAAGGCGGGGATCTGGGCGGCGCTGCCGCCGATGCCGACGGCGCGCTCCGGGGCGGCGGCATTGGCGGTGAACGGCAACATCTGGGTGATCGGCGGGGCCACGCGCTTCGGCACGCCCACCGGCGCCGTCGAGGTCTACAACCCGGTCGCGAACAGCTGGAGCGTGCGCGCGCCCTTGCAGGTCGGGCGCGCCTTCCCGGCCGTGGCCTGGCTGGATGGCAAGATCGTCGTGGCCGGCGGCATCTTGGGCCCCACGCCGCTGACCGACCTGCCCACGGCCGCGGTGGAGGCGCTCACGCCTTGAAGCGCGCCGTCTGCCTGACCGGCGCCCTGCTGCTGGCCGCCTGCAACCCCTCCGTGCCCGTGCTGGATGCCGGCCTGCCGCGCGGCGTGCGTACGCCTTACGTGGGCCCCGCGCAGGGCTCCGCTTCGCCTGCTCCCACGGCCGCGCCGACGCCTGCGCCCTCGGTCGCGCCGTCGCCCTCGGCC
>JAQBPE010000261.1 GCA_028287685.1 Cyanobacteria bacterium RYN_339
GGTATCGAAGACGGCACGGGTGCTTCCTTCGAGTCTCTAGAGCCAAGCCCTTACGCCACCGTGATGGGAACAGGTCCCCCGATGGTGTTGGGAGAAGCTATACGTCCCATCGTTACATTGAGCCGTAGCTCCAGCAGGCGCGCTGTTGGCCTGAACCGGGCTGGGAATCCAGTTGCCGTCCACGTTGGTATAGCCGCTACCCGAGTGAGCGAAATGCGGTGCATTGGGCTTGGAGACAACCTTCCGATCCGGTGCGGTCGTAGAGGCCAGCTGGGCGCTGAGATAGCCGGTGGTGTCGCCAACCTTGACCTGATACCAGCCGTTGGTCGGCCCCTTGATGAAGGTGACCGCCTTGCGATAGGGCACCTTGATGAGGACATGGCTATCCGCGGAGGGTTTCTCGCGGATGTTCACCTTGGTACCCGTCACGTAGAGGTTCGTGGCTTGGGCAGAGAGCGTGGAACATACCAGGGTTGCAACACAGGCAACCGCGGAAAATGCCGCACGGAAATGCTTAAACAACCTTCAACCTCCACTCGTGTTTTTCCGTCTTACCCAGCTTCAGGACGTGTTATCGGATGCGTGGTTCATGGAGGATGGGAGAGCTCTCAGGGCTGTTTTGCGGTCTCATAGGCATCCCAGCCCGAAAGCAGGCTATAGGCTGCCAAGAGCGAAAGCGAAACAAGCTGGGCTCGCTCGGACGCGTCTGGCGAGCTCGGGTCGGACGTGAACGTATTCGTACGGACGGCAAAACTTTGCGTGGCGCCGAACAGGACCAGGCCACCTAACCCGATGAGGACGCCCCTGACGACATGGCCGGCATAGACCTGCCCAGAACCAGACGTAAGTGGCATCAACGAAATCATCGGGTTGGGAAGCTTTTCCCCACTGGGAGGAATCAGCCTTGCCCCGGCATACATCAGGAAGGGGAGTCCCGCGCTGAGTGAGGCGGCAAGCCAGCGATGGAGTTCCTCATCTTGCATTCCCACCGCCGCGCTCGAGGGTGGGTCCGGCATTTTGGCTTCGGAGCCGTCGCTTGCCCAGGCTGGCGAACAGCACAACTGGGCAAGGAGGCTAACGAGCAACATCGTTCTCATCTTGGCTACCGTCATGGTCAGGTCGGTGAGGGTTCGTAAGGGTCACATACCCTCGAACCTTTGCTGGTTCTGTTGTACGAATCAAGAAAATTTATCGGCTCGTCAGTTCCATATTGCCGGGTTACGGCTTGAACTCCACGCCGGTCAGGCGCTCGCTTAGCGCCCATAGCCGCTCCGCCAGCTCCGGATCGATCGCCCATGGCCGCACGCCAACCACGCCCTCCGTGTCGGCAGCGATAGGGACCGCGATGTCCACGTCTTCGCAGTACACCCCACCCATCCCTTCCAACTGCGGGCTCACCGCGCACCACACGGTCGTCGCGGCACCTTGCTCGATGGTCTTATAGGCGTCCCCTGCCGGCAGCGACAGTTGCCCATCGGCCCCCTTCGTTACTCCCACCCGTTGAAGGTCCTCCTCCGACATGAAGCGGATCAGGTCGGTCAGGATCCCGCCCGGATGCAAGGCAAAGGCCCGCACGCCATGGGCCGCCCCACGCCGATCGAGGGCGACGGCGAAGAGCACGTTGGCGGACTTGGACTGCGCGTAGGCCACGAACTTGTCGTAGGGCCGGTGCTCGAAGTTCGGGTCTTCGAAGTCCACGCCGCCGCGGTGCGTGGCCCGCGAGGAGACCGACACCACCCGGGCGCCGTGGGCGGCTGTTAGAGCGGGCCACAACCGTGCGGTGAGCTGGAAGTGACCCAGGTGGTTGGTGGCGAATTGCGATTCGTAGCCCCGCGCGTCGCGGGTCAACGGGTTGGCCATGATGCCCGCGTTGTTGATCAACAAGTGCAACGGCCGGCCGGACGCCACGAAGCGCGCGGCGAACGCGTCGATCGAGGCGGGGTCGGCCAGGTCCAGGCTCTCCTGCTCCACGCGGGGGATGCCGCCCAGCGCCTCGCGGGCCTTGTCCGGCGTGCGGGCGGGCACGATCACGGTGGCGCCGGCGTTCGCCAGCACCCGCGTGGTCTCGAGGCCGATGCCGGAGTAGCCCCCGGTCACGATAGCGACCTTGCCAGTCAGGTCGCGGCCGGCCAGCGCTTCCTCGGCGGTCGTCTTGGGGCCGAAGCCGGACGGCAGGGGGGCTTGGGGCGTAGGGGTATACATCGGGCTACTTCTTCCGGGGCGGGTGGGTGCGGGAAGTATGCTATGGACCGGAGAGATTGCCAATGACTCGTCGACTGATTTCAAGTTGCTTCAATTTGAGATTGATAGCGGTGCCCTCAAACGGCCATCGATCATGGGTGCTTGTCTGATCGTCTCGATGACGGATTGAATACGAATAAGCAAAGAGAAAGGGAGGCCGAAGCCTCCCCTGGTGCCACCGGATATTGGACGTGAAACACGTTGAGCGTCGGGGTATTGATAAATCCCCCAGGGCTTTACATTAAGTCCTCACCATGTGGGCTTGCTCATCATATACCCCTGCTTGCTGGGAGTTATTGTTAAACACATAAAGACTCTGATAAGTCTTTAATACTTGAACGTTACATCGTGCAGGGCCGTCCCACCGCCGTTCCTGGCAACCGGCTAATTGCAGTCCGGGCCTATGTTCAACACCTTGACCAGCCGCAAGAACCCCGTCCGTCCTTGGCCTCGTGCTTCACATGTCAGCAAGACGATATCGCCCGGCGTGGTGGTGAGCTTGTCGATGGCCACGTCGAACGGTTTGCCGGCATCCCCTTCGTAGACCAAGCTGGTGGGCCCGCCCCGGGCTCGTTTTAGTCTCAACGGCGGACTTCGCGCTCGAGCCTGTCGTCTTGCAGCGACTGCGGCGCCAGGAGGATCGCGTCGAAGATCGGCATATGTATCGGATTGACCCTCGAAGCTCGGCAGACACCATGCCGATAGCTATCAACCAAGGATACGTACCCGTGGATGTGCGGTCAATTACCGGGCTGAGCTGGCGGTTAGGTGGGGGCTCTGGCGCGGGCTGCACCCGGGGCTGCCCGCGCAGCCTTAGAGGTCCGCGCCTTCCAGCAACGCCGCGAGCACCCGCTCCGGCGGCAGCGCGGTGGCGCCACAGCGGACGGCCCCGGCGGGCGCATCTTTCAAGATCTCCGCGATCGCCCCCCGGAACGCCAACACCTCGGCCTCCGTGGCCCCACGCCCCGCCACGCCCGCGCGGCCCAGCCGCTCGGCCTCCGCCAAGGCCGCCGGGGCCACCGAGGCCTCGTAGATCCCCAATGACGCGAGTTGCAGCACGCGCGCCGACGGGCTCGACGGCGCCAGCAGCGCGGCGACCAGGACGTCTGTGTCGAAGGTGATGATGGGCTTAGCCACGGGCGGCCAGCTCCGCGAAGATGGCGGCCTCCGTTGGCTCCAGCATGTCCTCGCGCGCGGCGGCCGCCACGGCCACCAGGCGCTTCCAGCGGGCCTGGGCGGCGCGGAAGGCGTGCAGGGCGCTGTCCGGCACGCGCGGCTCGGTGGCGGCGTTCTCGGCGCGCAGCCAGCCCTGGCGGCACCAGGCAGCCACCGTTTCCTCGCTCACGCCCACCTCGCGGGCGACCTGATCCGGCGGGAACATGCGCTCGGCGGAGCGGTTGGCCCGCGCGCGCGGGGCGGCGGCCAGGCGCTGGGCCTGGCGAACCAATTTCCAGCGCGTGCGGTAGGCCGCCGCAAAGGCTTGCAGCTCTGCCAGCGTCTTGGGGGCGTCGCCGTGGGCGATGGCGAGGCGCAGCTTGGCTTGCAGCGCGGACTTGGCCAGCCGGCGGCTCAACGTGATGCCCGCTTCGACCTCCCCGGCCGCCTGGACCAGGGAAGCTAAATAGGCGTCCAGAGCTGGAAGCGAGGACCTCATGACGCCTTAGCGTAACCGGCACCGGCCCCCGTCGTCGGTGACCGATGGCCCAGCTAGCCGGCCACCAGCGCGGCGGGCGGCAGCCCCTCGGGCACGGCGGGATGCGGCGCCGCGCGATGCGCCACGCGGGTTTCCAGGGTCGCCACGGCCTCTTCCAGCTCCGCCAGCAAGGCGGCAGGCACCTTGCCCGAGCGGCGGTAGCTCTCGACCAGGCTGCGGTAGTACCACAGCGAGCCCGGCTTGCCGGCCTTGAAGCGGCTCCACACCTCGTCGCCCACCGTGCGCAGGTCCGTCAGGATCGAGCGCATGTTGTGGAGCTTGTCGGAGGCGGACACCAGCAGGACGGACCGGTCGGCCTCGGGCAGGTGCGTCAGGTAGGTCTGCTTGCGGGAAAGCCAGGCCGGCTTGGGCTGCTCCTCCGCGTCCGTGCAGCCTTCGACGATGGCAAGCACGCGGGCGCCGAAGCGTTCCTGGATCGGCCCGCGCACCTCCGCGCCGCAATCCTCGATGGCATCGTGTAGCAACGCGGCGATCGCCTCGTCCTCGTCCGCACCGTGCTCGAGGGCCAGCGCCGAGACGGAGATCAGGTGCGCCACGTACGGGACACCGCTGCCCTTGCGGATCTGGGTGCGGTGCAGCTGCGAAGCGTAAACCAGGGCCTGGTCGTAGCGGTCGGTGAGCATGGGCATGGGGCTTTCCCTCCGAGGGAGTTCTACCCACACGGAAGACTCGCACGAGCAACCAAGCGTTCCGGGTACAAGGCCGGCATGCCGCCGCTGCTGTTGGAGACCGAATGGCGCACGCTCGCCGTGGCCAACTACGCCTTCGACCCGGCGGTCCTGGCGCCTTACGTGCCGCGCGGCACCACCCTGGACACGCTGGATGGCGTGGCGTACGCGAGCGTGGTGGGCTTCGAGTGGGTGCGCCCGCGGCTGTGGGGCATCCCGGCGCCCTTCCACGGGCGCTTCGCGGAGTTGAACTTGCGTACCTACGTGCGCGAGGGCGATCGCCTCGGCGTGGTCTTCCTCAAGGAGCTGGTGGGCATGCCGCTGGTGGCCTGGATCGGGCGCTATGTCTTCCAGGAGAACTTCGCGCTCGGCCGCGTGGCCGTGGAGATCGGCGCCAGCCGCGTGACCTACCGCTGGCGCCAGGGCGGCTTGCAGTTCGATGCCGAAGACCGCGCCCTCACGGACGCGGACTTCTTCTTGGAGCGCGATTGGGCCTACACCGCCGCTCGGCGCGGGCCGACGATGGCCTACCCCGTGGCGCGCAGCTCCGGCGTGGTGCGCGCGGCGCGGGCCTTGCCGGCGGGGACGGATTGGGACGGCCTGTACGGCGCGACGCTGGCCGCTGGCCTGCACGCGCCACCGGTGTCGGCCTTCCTGGCGGAAGGCGCGCCGGTCTCGGTGGGGCCGGGACGGGCCCTGGTGGGCACCGCACCCGGCTTCCGGGAGCCTACTTGAGCGTCTGGAGGAACTCGTCCAGGCGGTCGAACGTCTCCGCCATGCCGTTCTCCATGCCCGAGCCCAGGTGCCCATCGCGGTCTGCCTGCGACGCGTACACCACGCGGTTGGTGACGGTCGTCTTTTCGTCGGCCTCCACCATCGAGACGTTGTTCACGAGATCGTTGGTCCAGGTGTCGCCCAACAGGTAGGCCTCCGTGCAGACCATCTTCGAGGGCGGCACCAGCTCGCGGTAGACGCCCTTGAAGTTGTGCTCGGAACCGTCCGGCATGCGCAGGGTCCAGCGGTAGCTGCCGCCGGTGCGGGCGTCGATTTCGCAGGCGACCATCGTCATGGCGGCGCAGCCATACCAACGGGCCATGTACTCGGGCTTGGTCCAGGCCTCGAACACGAGGCGCGCGGGGGCGTTGAAGGTGCGCTGGATCTCGATCTCCGTGTCGGAGATGATCGTCAGCGTGTGGCGGGCCTTTTGGGTGGTGGTCATGGACAAACTCCTTCGCTAAGCGTCGGCGTCATCGCCGGCAGGGGGGGCCTTGGCCCGGTCGCGTTCCTTGAGCTCTTCCAAGAGCTCGTCCAGGCGGTCGAAGCGTTCGGTCCAGAGGCCTTCGAAGGCCTTGGCCCAGTCGTAGACCTGCTTGAGGACGTCTCCGTCCAGGGAGTAAAGTCGTTGCTGGCCCAGTTCCCGCACGGTCACCAGGCCGACCTCCTTCAGCACCTTCAGGTGCTTGGAGGCCTGCGGCTGGGCCATGCACAGGATCTTCGCGACGTCGTTCACGGACCGCTCGCGCGGGGCGAGCAGCTCGATGATCTGGCGGCGCCGGGGTTCGGCGATCGCGTTGAAGACGTCGGAGGTCGTTGCGGAACGTGCCATGTCATTCAGTATATTCCTATATGGGAATGTGTCAAGCGATTCGTTTTGCCTTAGGATCACGGGATGCGCTTCGACCACCTTGCTCTCCCGACCCCCGATCCCGCGGCGTCCGCGGCTTTCCTGGCAGCCGTGCTGGGTGGGCTGCCGTTCCGCGTGGCGGGTCCCGAAGGCGAGTTCTGCCAGGTGGACCTGACGGACGGCAGCTTCTTGTTGTTCACGGCAGGTCCGGTGACGGAACCCCACCATGTGGCGTTCCACGCCGAGCGCGAGGCCTTTACAGCCGTTGTCCGGCACCTGGAGGCCGCGCGCATCCCCTTCGGCAACGATCCCGAAGTGCCCGCGAACGGGCAATGGGAGGACCTGCACGGCACCTTCGGCCGGGTGTACTTCACGGACCCGGCGGGCCACTTCTTCGAGGTGACGGCCCGCTAGGGGCCGGAAGCCCGTCATGCGCGCCGATTTGGAGCGAGCCTGGTTCTTTTACGAGCGCGGCCGGCCGGAACAGGCCCTGGAGGCCGTTGCCGCCGCCCTGGCCGCCGACCCCAACGCCCCGGAGGCCCTGGTGGTGGCCGCGCTGGTCCACCTGGCCCTGGGGGCGCCCGCACGGGCTGTCGAGGCCGCGCACCTGGCGGTGGCCGCCGCGCCCGAACAAGCCGACCCCCACTACGCGCTGGCCTACGTCCTGAACCAGACGGGCGATGCGGTCGGCGCCGCCCGCGCCGTCGAAGAGACGCTGCGCCTGGATCCGACCGTGGTGCGCGCGCACCTCCTCAAAGGCTACATGGCGCTGGCCGCGGGCCAATGGGCCCGAGCCCTGAACGCCGCCGACGCCGGCCTGGCGCACGACCCTGCCGACGCCGCCTGCCAGACCCTGGCCGCCCAGGCCCTGCGGCGCCTCGGTCGCCTCGCGGAGGCCGACGAGCGCGCCCGGCTGGGGCTCGCCAACGCGCCGGAGAGCGCCGCGGCCCACGACACGCGCGGCTGGGTGCTGTTGCAGCGGGGTGACGTCGTCGCGGCGCTGGCCCACTTCGAGGAGGCGCTGCGCCTCGACCCCAACGCGGAGCACGCACGCGAGGGGCTGCTGAACGCCTTGCGCGGGCGCTACGCCGCCTACCGCTGGTTCCTGCGCGGGCGCTTGCGGGCCGCGTACCTGAGCGTCGGAGCGCGCCTGGCGTTCGTCGCCCTGTTCATCGCCGCGCTCTACGTGGCCTCGCACCATGTGCCCGAGCCCTGGGGCGGGCGGCTGTGCGTGGTCCTGGTGTTCGGCGCGCTGGCGGGCTACGCCTTCAGCTTGATGGCCGACCCGGTGATGAACGCGATCCTGGTCCTGCACCCGCGTGGCCGCTGGGCCCTGCGGCCCCACCAGCAATTGGGGGCGCGCGTGATGCTGGGGCTGGGCCTGGCGATCGCCATCCTGGCCCCGCTGGCCTACACGACGGGCAACTTCGCTGCCGGCTACCTGGCCGCGGCCGGCGTGGCGCTGACCTTCCCCACGGCCGTGACGTTCGATCGGCGCGGCGATCGCCGCCGCCGGCTGCTAGGCTATCTGTTAGTCGGCATCTTCATGCTAGCCCTCTTCCCCCTGGCCGCGTACCAGGTCGACCAGGTGATGGGCCTCTTCATCGGCGTGCTTATCTTCCCCATCTGCCTGTTCTTTGGGATCCTGGGGGACCGTTCCGATGCCCATGCCGATGGAGTTTGAAGTGGACCTTGAAAGCTGGTTAAGCTCCGTCCAACGGACGGCCCGCGTGGACGTCGATGGCAGCGCCTGCGTGATTTCCGTCCATTACGGCGGTGCACCGGCCGACTTGTGGGCGGCTATGACGAATCGTGACCACCTGGCCCGCTGGTTTGGCGTCGTTTCCGGCGAGCCGCCGGCCTTGGAGGTCGATATCGGCCTGCCCTCCCCGGTGCCAGTGTTTGTCCTTGCGTGCGAGGCGCCCTCCCGCCTGGTCGTGAACTGGCAATCCCCGATCTTGCCCCGCCGAACCATGGACGAGATCGTGGTCACACTGGTGGGGGAGGCGCAGGGCACACGCTTGACGGTGGAACACCGCTCCAGCGAACCGGAAGTTTGGCTCGGCGCCGGGTCCGGTTGGGATCATTGGTTGTGCATGTTCGCTTACGAGTTGGCGGGAGCGCCGCCGCCCGACGAGGAAGCGCTGGGAATCCGGCTGATGCCGGTCTGGCTGGGCGTGAGGCCGACAGGTTCCTGACCACACCGAAAGTCCCAGCAGTCCGCGCCTGCGCCGAGGGCGCTCGAAGGTCCTACCGGTTGAGCTTCTCGAACTCCATCGTGCGCAGCTCCGTCACCGTGGACATGCAGACGGCATGCGGGCTGTTCTTGCCCATCACCTCCCGCGGCCACGACTTCCAGAAGCCCGCCTCGGCGTCCCGGAACGCGATCCAGGCCAGTTGCGCCGCCAGCAGCTTCTTGCGCGAGGTGGCGTCCAGCTTGGTCACCAACTTGCCGTAGGCGTTGTTCAGCGCCTTGTCGGCCGCGGCATACGGCCGGTCCGAGGTGAAGGTCTCGGTCTCCTGGTGCAGGCGTGCCGTGAAGTTGTGGGCCAGGGCCAGGTACACCTCGCGTTCGCGGGTCATGTCCAGGTACCGCGCCTCCGCGGCCGCGGCCCCGTGCCAGGCCCGATGGAACTCCACGTCTGCGTCCTTGAACTTGATCCAGGCCAGCTCGGCGGCCTGCAACTTGGCGCGCTGCTCCGCGGAAAGGCTCCCCTGCGTGACCTTATAGGTCGCGTTGATGTCGCGCTCGGCCTCGGCGCGGGTCTTCGCCATCGCGGGCCCGGCGAACAGGGCCACCAGGGCCAGGGACCACAAGATGGGGTGCTTCATCGAGATGCTCCTTCCACAACAAGCAGGCGTCTTGTACCCTCCTCAGGGCGCGTAAACCACCACGATGTTCGCCACCTGGTCCAACACCCAGTCCGCCCCTACCGCGCGGGTCGACCGCAACATGAACCCCAAGTCCAGCCGCAGCTTCGGGTTGATGGCGTAGCCCACGCCCACCACCGCGCGGTTCTGGTTGATGCCCTCCCCCGACAAGTCGACGAACAACTCGTTCCAGACATACGGCGTCAGCGGCAGGCCCGTCAATGGCCAGTTCAGGCGCACCATGTGGCGATCGCGCCAGTCATGCCCAGGCACCAGCCAACGCGACTCCAGGCGGTTGCGGTAGCTGGCCTGGAACGGCCCCAGCGGGCCATGGATCGTGGGCTCCAACTCCACGGCGTAGTCTGGCGTGGACGTCCCGCCCGGCCCTGGGTCCGCCGCGGTGGTGAGGTTGGTGGCCAACGACACGAGCGGCGACAGCTCCCAGATGGGCCCCAACCGGTACACCAACTGCCCGCCACCCGGCAGGCGGTACCCGTTGTCTTCCGTCACGAAGCGGAAGGTACGCGGCCAGCCGTCCTCGCCACTTAGCGGCATCCGCAGCTCCAGCCACCCCCAGGCCTGCGGCTCCGCCAGGGCCGGGGCGGGCACGAGCGCCAGGATCACGGCCAGAAGCAGCTTGGCACGCACGGGGCCACCGTCCATTTCTTGAACACACCTTAAGGCCATCCGCACGGCCCGCGCAACGATAACCCGCTTACCATGATCCGCGCCACCACCTTGCTGACCCCTGCCCTGCCGGCCGCCCCCCAGCGCCCGGTCCAGGCCCCTGCGGCCAAGCCCGTGGCCGCCACGACCGCGCCGTCGACCACCTTCCGCGAGCTGAGCATCGCGCACCAAGCCCAGGTGGCACTGGTGAAGCAGGCCCATGAAGATCCCACGGCGTTCCAGCAAGCCACGTCCGGCCTGATGGCCTGGCTGGCCGAACAGGAGCGCCACCCCGAGAACGCCGCCTACGGCGAGTTCTTCCGCTCCTGGTACGCCAGCGCGGCGGACCAGTTCCTGGCGGCCCGCCCGCTGACGACCCCGGCCGCGCGGCGCGAGCGCTACGCCCAGCTGGACCAGGCCTTCCAGGCCAGCCGCACCGAAGCCAACCGGGCCCTGGCCGGCGCCAGCGCCAAGGAGCTCCCCAACCCGAACTTCGCGCCCGGTGCCGCGAGTGCCGACGTGCGCGCGGCCCTGGCCCCCGCCCTCGGCCACCTGGCCCGCTCCACCGACCCCGTGGCCCGCGAGCTGGCCGCCCGCATCGCCTCCGGCGCGATCCCCTTCAAGGTCACGACAGGCGGGCATTTGGGCGTGCAGTACTTCGCCATGATGGCCGTCTCCGGTATCACGCTGAGCAACGGCAAGGTCGGGCCCGACTTCTTCGCCCTATCGCCGCCTTACCAGGCCGCGGTGTTGCGGCACGAGTACACGCACGTCCAACAAAAGACCCACGTCAGCGGCTACGCCAAGCTCATGGCCAGCAACCTCACACAACGCTTCCTGACGATCCTGGGCCGCGTCCCCGGATTGGACGGCGAGGCCTTCGAGACGCGCGGCCGGCGCTACAACTTCACGGAGCAGGAAGCCTACCGCAACGAAAAGGCCTTCCTCCAGGCCCAAGGCTGGGGCGATCGCGGCATGTTGCTCTCCGACGCGGGCATGCTGGAAGGCATCGACACCTGGCTGGAAGCTGCGCGCTAGCCAGCTTCCCCGGTGGTCGAATGGGGTGCCGTTGCCCCCTTGTAGCGCGTGATGTCCTCTACTGCCCGCTGGAACAACACCTGCTTGATGTAGGTCTGGTACGGCACTCCCATGACGGCTGCGGCTCGCTTCACAATTTCCAATTTTGCCGGTTTTTCGTGATTTTCCAAGTTCATTTCGCGCAGCCCACCCCGGGTGCCGGGGTGGCGGCGCAGAAGCTATTGCACGAGCTAGAAGCCAAACAGGCTCCGCACTAACCCGTGCTGCTTTCCTGGTCCGGCCGCGGGAGCACCCGTACGCGCCCCATTTTCTCTCCCATCGTCCCTCGAAGCAGCTCCAACTCGTAGCTGGACTGCAAGCCGAGCCAGTACTGCGGCGACATCCCCAGATACTTCGCCAGGAGCAGAGCGGTCTCGGCCGAAACGCCGCGCTTGCCGCTCACCAGTTCATGGGCTCTGCGGTAGCTGATTCCCACATCCAAGGAGAAGCGTTGGATGCTAACGCCCAAGGGTCGCAGGATGTCTTCTAGCAAGTGTACGCCGGGGTGTTGAGGTGCTCCATACGCTGGATGACGCGGCGTCGCCTGCTCCCAGTACGCCGCGGTATGGTGCGTCGCGGGAATGGTCATCTTCCGGTCCTCCTCAATGATAATCGCAGATCTCGACTTGCGTGGCGTTCTGGCCGTCCCACCCGAAGCAAATTCTCCATTGGCGGTTGATCCGGATGTTGTATTGGCCCTTGCGGTCACCCTTTAGTGGCTCCAGTTCGTTGCCAGGCGGCACCTTGAGATCCTCTAAGGTGATTGCCTCGTGAAGTTGGAGGAGCTTCGCTTGAGCTGGTCCCAAGATGTCCGTGGGAAGCCGTTTGATGAACTCGCCGTTGAAGAGTCTTGCGCTCTGACGGTCTCGGAAGGACGCGATCATCCGGTATTATAACCCCTATAGGTATACCCATGATGGGTATAGTTGGTGACGCTACATGCATCATCGCCTACAGATCTCCAGCCATGCGCGAAACCACCGCTGTCAGCAGGGTGTTGGCAACTTTGTCCGTATCTCTACCGAGGCAGGCCAGGCTCCAGGACCCAGGGCATGGCCGTGCTCACCTCCACTTGGAACCGCGGTTCCGGGAAGCCAGGACTCACCAACGCGCACTCCGCCATGAAGTGAATGGTTCTCCCCGCAATCGAACACCTCGCCCGAGGCCTTCCGAGGATCGATCAGGTCAGCGCGCGTCCAGCTCCTTGAGCATCCGCTTCAGCGCCGCCCCCCGATAGCTCATCACCACCAGCTTCTCCACCTCCGGCCACCGGATCCCGCCGGTCAAATCCAGCGTCACCCAGCCGTGCTGCCCGATGTAGTGCGTCACGCTAAATCGGGGATCTTCGCAATACAGCGCCTGGTCCATCAACGGCACCTTGATCGAAAGCGAAGGCTGGTCTGGGCTGCTGATCGCGAAGCACTTCTTGCCCGCCCGGAAGGACGGGTGGCCGTGCATCTCGTATTCCTCCGCCTCGGGGAGCGTGGCGCATAGCTTGCGGAGGCCGGTCATCAAATCGGTGGGCATGCCGTCCAGTATACTGGGTCCATGCGCCACCGTTTGTTACTCCCCGCACTGATCATCGCGGGCTGCAGCCCCGCGACGCAGACGGGCGGCATCGAGATCAAGCCGGTGGTGGGCAAGCCGACCGCCTACATCACCCCCGGCCCCACGGCCAAGCCGAAGCCGTCGCCGACCCAGGACCTGCCGGCCACCGGCACCCCCTCCCTGCCGCCCACGGAGCAAAGCGCCCTGGACGAGGTGGCCCGGTCCTCCGGCAAGGCCATCCGCGCCATCCACCGGCTGAGCTTCCAGACCAGCAAGGGCGAAATCTCGATCACGACCTTCCCGGACGAGGCGCCCCAGGCCGCCGCCAAGTTCCTGCAGCTTGTGAAGGCGGGCGTCTACGACGGCACCACCTTCCACCGCGTGATCCCCAACTTCGTGGCGCAGGGCGGCGATCCGCAGTCCAAGACGCTGCCGGTGGGCGACCCGCGCATCGGCTACGGCACCTCCGGCGACGACGTGCCGGACGCCTTCGCCAACGGCCTCAAGCACCTCGTGGGCAGCGTGGCCCTGGCGCACGACGCGCGGGCCAACTCGTCGAACTGCCAGTTCTACATCTGCCTGGCGGCCCAACCCTCGCTGGACGACCGCTACATCGTGTTCGGCCACGTGCTGGCCGGCCTGGCGGTGGCGCAGGCGCTCAACCCCACGGAGACCGGCGGCGCGCCGGACAAGATCACGAAGGCGACGATGGTCGAGTAGACGGAGACGGCAGCGGCGCGGCCCCCGGCGGCACGAAGGGCGGCGAGGCCGACAGCGTGCGCCAGAAGAACACGGCGCCGAAGCCATCCGTGATCGTGGGCAGCTTGAGGAAGTAGCCGCCCCACTGCACGGCCGTGGCGAAGATCGGTTGCGACGGCGGCAACAACGGGTGCAGGGCGGCCACCTGGCGGCCATTCTTGTCCGCCACGCTCCAGGCCGTGCCCTGCTGGTACGCCAGGTCGATGCCCAGCACCTGGGTGGCCGGCACCAGGCCGTGCGAGAGGTTGTAGCCCATCGGGCGGTAGCCGGGATCCCACGGGGCGCCCTGGGTGACGCGCGCGTGCATGTTGCCCACCAGCGCCACGCCCACGCTGCCGGGGTGCTCCGCCATGTGGCGGGCGAACTCGCGCGCCATGCCGGCATCACGGTCGGGCTCTTCGGTGTCCAGGCAGTACAGCGGCAGATTCGGCACCTTCTGGGCCACCTGTAAGAGGCTGCCCATCGCGGCGCTGGAGCGGCCGTCCTGCTGCTCCGGCGGACGACGGAAGAAGGGCATGCGCTTGAGGATGTTGGCGTCGCCGGTGGCGCGGAAGCGGTCCAGGTCGGCCTGCGCGGAGGTGGGCAGCTCCAATCCCAGCCACGAGTTGCCCTTGCCGCGGGCCATCAGCCGCGCCAGCTCGAGCGCCAGGCGCGGGGCCTCGCGCGTGCCGTGGATCTCGCCGAACAGGATCGCGCGGTAGGGCGTGAGGTCGGCCAACAAGGGATCGGGCAAGCGGCCCAGCGCCGGCAGCACACGGGCGTTCTTGCGGATCGCCTGGGCTTCCGGCTGGGCGGTGGCCGCGGCGGCGGCCAGGATCACCGCCAGGGCGGCCAACAGGGGCGTGCGGGCGATCATGCGTCGAGCTTCAGGGTCCAGCGCAGGGGCTCGGAATCCTTCACGCGGCCGTCCTGCAGGTGGTAGTTGCGGTCCATCGGCTCGATGTAGAGGTTCTTGACCAGCACCTGCAGGCAGGCCACGATCGGCACCGCCACCAGCGCGCCGAAGATGCCCATCGTCTCCGCGCCCACCAGCAAGGCCAGCATCACGGTCAGGGGCGAGAGGTGCACGCTCTTCGAGAAGACGATCGGCATCAGCACGTGGCCCACCACCCAGTTGCCGGCGTAGGCCAGCACCAGCACCACCAGCGCCACCTGCCAGGAGACCGTGAGGGCCACCAGCGTGATCGGCACCAGCCCGATGTAGCCGCCGATCAAGGGGATCACGGCGAGGAAGCCCGCGCCCAGCGCCAACACCAGCGCCAGGGGCACCTGGCAGATGATCAGCAGCAAGGCCAGGTAAACCACCAGCGCGGCGATGCTGATCAGCATGCCCTGGACGTAGCCACCCAGCTTCTGCACGATCGGCCCGATTTGCTCGCCGAGCAGCTCGCGGTGCTGCGGCGGCGCGAGCGACAACAGGCCCGCCTTGAGCTCCTTGCCTTCCAGCAGGATGAAGAACGCCGTCACCAGCGCCACCACCAGCATGACCATGCCGGTCACCAGCTTGCCGGCGATGCCCAGCGAGGACTTCAGGGCTTCGGAGGCATGTTCCGAGGCCGCGGCCGCGGCGGCGTCGAGGTCCGGCAGCCAGGGGAAGCGCGACGTGAGCGTCTGCAGCCAGGCCTGGCCACCCTTGAGCTTGGCGGTGTAGGCGGGCAGGTTCTTGGCGAGGTCGTGCGTCTGTTCCCAGAGCAGCGGGCCCATCACCAGGGCCACCAGCAGCAACCCCGCCAGCGCCACGCCGAATGTGGCGCCCACGGCCATCAGGCGCTTTTGGCCGCGGCCTTCGAAGTAAGTCACCGCGGGCACGGCGGCGGCCGAGATGATGCCGGCCAGCACCAGGATCTCCAGGAAGGTGGCCAGGTGCTCGAAGTGAGCGACCAGGGCGACCAGGGCGATGGTGAAGACGATCGTCCGGAGGGCGATCGCGATTCTGGGGATGCGGTGCATATTGGCTCCTCTAGCAGGGACGCGGACATCGTAGCAGCGGCGATCGGCAATCACAACGATCGCGGTCACCGCTTGACAGCCGATACGTGTCTGTCGTACACTAAGTATCGTGTAAGAGATACACGAAGGAGACCCCCATGTTCGGGCTCGGTTACGTCAAGGTCGACCCCACGACCTACCTGATCCACTTCGTCGACGGCCGCATCAAGCGCGAGGGCCAGGGGTTGGCGTTCGCGTATTGGCGCCCCAACTCCAGCCTGGTGGCGGTGCCCACCAGCAGCGTGGACGTGCCCTTCATCTTCAACGAGCTGACGGCGGACTTCCAGGCGGTGGCGCTGCAAGGCCAGCTGACTTACCGCATCGCGGATCCCAAGCGCGTGGCGGCCCAGCTCAACTTCACGCTCCAAGCGGATGGCCACAGCTACGTCTCCGACGACCCGGACAAGCTGGGCCAGCGCCTGGTGAACCTCACGCAGGTGCTCACGCGCCCGGTGGTGGAGCGCTTCGGCCTGGAGGCCGTCCTGACCGCCTCGGAGCCGATCATGACGGAGGTCTACCTGGCCCTGGCCGCGTCCCCGGCCGTGCAGGCGCTGGGCGTGGAGGTGATCGCCTTCAGCATCCTCTCGATCCGCCCCACCCCGGAGATGAGCCGCGCGATCGAGGCGCGCGCCCGCGAAGGCTTGCAAAAGCAGGCCGACGAGGCAATTTCCGCGCGCCGCAACGCCGCGGTGGAGCAAGAGCGCCGCATCCGCGAGAACGAGCTGCTGACGGAGCAGGTGGTGCAGACGAAGAAGCAGGCCCTGGCCCGCGCGGAGCTGGCGGCAGACATCGCGCTCGAGCAGGAACGCGCCCAGTTCGTCAGCCAGCGCGCCGCCAACGCCCGCGAAGAGGCCGACATGCAGGCATACTCGCTGGAGGCCACGCTCGCCCCGCTCGCCAAGCTGGACCCGCGCGCCTTGCAGTTCCTCACCGCCGGCTCCACGGACGCGCGCACGTCCATCGCGCTCGCCTTCCAGGAGCTGGCCGCCAACGCCCAGCGCGTGGGGCAGCTCAACATCACCCCCGACCTCTTGTCCTCGTTGCTGAAGAAGTGACGTACGACAAGATCGTGGTCGTGACGCGCAAGACCCGCCTGGAGGGCCTGCTGGAGCGGTTCAACACCGTCAGCCAGACCAAGTTCTACCTGGAACGGGCGGGCGCGGACTACACGGCCTACCGCGAGGAACACGACACCTACCAGGCCGTGGTCGACCGCGTTCGCCGGGAGTGCCGCACGTTGGCGCCGCGCGTGCACGTGATCGAGCGGAGCTTCCTGCCTACCTACCTCTTCGCCCCCAAGGACCTGGTGGTGGCCATCGGCCAGGACGGCCTGGTGGTGAACACCGCCAAGTACCTGGACGGTCAACCCCTGATCGCCGTGAACCCGGATCCCGCCCAGATCATGGGCATCCTGCTCCCCTACCGGCCGGAGCAGGCGGCCCACGCGGTGGCGCGCGTGATGCAAGGCCAGGAGGGCGTGCGCGCCGTGACCATGGCCGAGGCCGTGCTGTCCGACGGGCAGCGGCTGTTGGCCTTCAACGACCTCTTCATCGGCCCGCGCAGCCACACCTCCGCGCGCTACACCATCCGCCACGGCGAGCGCTGCGAGGTGCAGTCATCGAGCGGCGTGATCGTGGCGACCGGCGCGGGCTCCACGGGCTGGATGTCGTCGGTCTTCAACATGGCCGCGGGCCTGGCACCCGCCTTGGGGCTGCACGAGGTGCCCCACGCCGACCAGCGCTTCGATTGGGAGCAAGACCAACTGCGCTACGCCGTGCGCGAGCCCTACCGCAGCCCGAGCTCCCAGGCCGACCTGGTCTACGGCGAGCTGGGCCGAGGCGAGCAGCTGCACCTGGAGTCGCGCATGGCGGAGGAAGGCGTGATCTTCAGCGACGGCGTGGAGGCCGACTTCCTCCAGTTCAACGCCGGCACCTTCGCCACGGTCGGGATCGCCGCGAAGAAGGCCCACCTGGCGGTTCCCAAGGCAAGTTGATATGATGGCGGGGTCTGACGCTCGTTTGCCCGGAGGCCCCTGATGCACCGCATGTTGCTCCCCGCCCTGATCCTGGTTTCCCTGGCCGCGCCCGCCTCCGCCGCCTCCGGTTTGGCCGGCAGCTTCGCCTACGATGCGGCCGCGAGCGATGACGTCGAGAAGGCCATCGTGAAGGCGATCGAGCCCATGAACTTCGTGGTCAAGGCCATTGCCAAGGGCCGCCTCGAGAAGGTGAACCAGCCCTACAAGCATGTCGTGATCAACACCGACGGCGGCAAGCTCACCATCACCACCGACGACCGCGCGCCCATCGCCGTCGCCAACGGCGGCTCGATCAAGTGGACCCGCCCGGAAGACGGCGAGAAGCTCGACGTCAGCATGAAGCTGGCCGGCAGCACCCTCACGGAAAGCTTCGGCAGCCCGGACGGCAAGCGCGTCAACGTCTTCGAGCCCTCCGCCGACGGCAAGAAGTTGACGATGGCGGTCACGGTTTCCAGCGCCAAGCTGCCCAAGCCGCTCACCTACAAGATCGTGTACAAGCGCGACAAGTAAGGCGCCCGTCGCCACGGCCCCCGCGACCCCCGTCGCGGGGGCCGAAACTTTTGGGCACCCCCCCGGCGTAATGATGTCGAAGCTGCAGCACGGCTTGCCCCCTCCCCGAAAGGAACCCTCATGACGACGAGAATCTTGATCCTGGCCGCCATCTGCGCGTCCACCCTGGCCGGCTGCGGCGGCACGCTGGCGCGAGTATCCGCCAACGACCAGATGGCCCCGACCTCCGCGGCCGCGGCCCCCCACCACGGCCGCCACGGCGGCGCCGGCATGGTCCAGCAACTGGGCCTGACGGCCGAGCAGCAAGCCAGCCTGAAGGCGCTCATGGAGAAGGCCCGCACCTCCGCTGGCGCCCCTGACGCCACGGCCCGCGAGCGCTTCCACGCCCTGTGGACCGCGCCCAGCGTGGATGCGGCCGCGTTGAAGGCGTTGATCCAGGAGCAGCAGGCCGCCGGCGCCAAGGCGCGTGACGCCCGCGTGGCGTCGCTGGTGGAGGCCCGCAACATCCTGACCGCCGAGCAGCGCGCGAAGGTCGCCGACCTGATCGAGGCGCGCACCGGCAAGGCCCGCCCCGAGCGCGCCAACCACCGCCCGCACGCCCAGCCGGCGTCCACGCTGACGGCCGAGCAACAAGCCCAGCTCAAGGCCCTCGGCGAGAAGCGTCGGGCCGGCGGCCAGCGTATGCAGGCCTTCGTCGCCTTCGCGCGCACCGGCGACGCGGCCGCCCTGGGCGCGGCGATGGCCTCGCCGGACCTGGCGGATGATTTGGTGGCGCTGGCCGGCAGCCTGAGCGTGGAGCAACGCACCCAGCTGGAGCGCCGCGTGCAGATGCTCGCCGGCTTCGGCGGCGGCCCGCGCCGGTTCCACAAGCCTGGTAACCACCGCAAGTAGTCTCTTGGCGGAGGCGATTGGGAGAGGGGTCTAGCGGCTGTCGCTAGGCCCCTTTTCTTGCAACAACACCCGCCGCGCGTTCCCCCCCAGGATCGCGGCCAGCGCCGCGTCTCCCAGCCCCATCGCGGCGAGGTTGCGCAGCTCGCGGTCCCACGCGTACGGGAGGTTGGGGAAGTCCGACCCGTACAGGATGCGGTCGC
>JAQBPE010000181.1 GCA_028287685.1 Cyanobacteria bacterium RYN_339
CGGCCCCGGCAGGGGGTTCGGCGAAGGCAGCGCGCGCCGGTCGACCTTGCCGTTGGGCGTCAACGGGAAGGCGTCAAGCACGACGAGGTGGCCGGGCACCAGGTGCGCGGGCAGGCGGGCCGTCAGGTGGGCGCGCAGGACGGGCGCCAGGCGGGCGATCGCCTGGGCCCTTAGCGGCGCGTTGGCGAAGCGCTCCAAGGAACCGGGTTGCGCTTCGCCGCCTACGTGCAGCACCACGTCGTAGCGGAAGTCCACCAGCTCCGACGGGCCGCCCACTTGCTTCGGCAGGATCTCGGCGCGCAGGCCGAGGCCGAGGAAGAACGCCGGGTCCAGGCACAGCTCCTCTTCGCGCTCGGCACTGCCGCCAACCAGCGCGTAGTAGCGCTCCAACAGCCCGAGGTGCCGCACGTCGCCCACGAAGATCCGCCCGCCGGCACCCAGCGCCCGCGTCGCCTGTTCGAGCACCTCGCCCAGGTAACGCGCGGACGGGAAGTACTGCACCACGGAGTTGAGCACGATCGTGTCGAAGCCCTGCTCCGCGATGCCCGCGAAGTCGTCGGCGGGACGCTGCAGCGCGTGGACGCTCGGCAGCCGGTGCGCCAGCCGGTCGACGCGCGCCACCGCCTTGGCCGAGAAGTCGCTGGCCCAATAGGTTTCACACGCCGGCGCGAGCTTGGAGAGCAGCAATCCGGAGCCGCAGCCGATCTCATAGAGCCGGCGTGGCGCCAGCGCGGCGATGCGCTCGACCGTGGCGGTTCGCCAATTTTCCATTTCTGCCAGGGGGAAAGCGGCGCCGGTGAGCGCGCTGTTCCAGCCCGTGAAGTCGTCGCCCGTCGGCTCGGCGCCGCCCAGGTCGAAGGCGTCTTCGTACAGGCGCTGCCACTGCGCGACGCGCTCGCGTTCACCCGCGGGCGTCGCATCGAGCGGGCCGGGCACCACGTAGGCCGTGAGGGCCTGGCCTTGGTGCTCCTCGCGCGCCACCACCAGGGCCGCGGCGACGTCGGGGTGCGCTTCCAGCGCGCGCTCGACCTCGCCCGGCTCGATGCGGAAGCCGCGCACCTTGAGCTGGTGGTCGAGGCGCCCCAGGAACTCGATTTGCCCATCCGGTAGGTAACGCGCCCGGTCGCCGGTCTTGTAGAGGCGCTCTCCGGGCAGGAAGGGATCCGCGATGAACTTCTCCGCGCTCAGCTCCGGGCGATCGAGGTAGCCCCGCGCCACGCTCACGCCGCCCACGTGCAGCTCGCCGGCCACCCCCACCGGGACGGGCGCGAGGCAGGCGTCGAGCAGGCGGAGCCGCACGTTCGGGATCGCCCGGCCGATCGGCAGCCGCGCGTCGCCCGGCCGGAACTCGGCCAGGCTCGACCACACCGTCGCCTCCGTCGGGCCATAGGCGTTGAAGAAGCGGCAAACCCGCGACCAGGCGGCTGCAAGCTCCAGCGGGCAGGCCTCGCCTGCGACGGCGATCGCCGCGAGCGTCGGGTGCCGCTCGCCCACCGGCAACGGCATCAGCGCGAGCGCCGAAGGCGGCAAAATCATGACAGTGATGCCGTGTCGCCGGACGAAGGCGTCGAGGTCGGCGCCCGGCATGAGCGCTTCCTTGCTGCCCAGATACAGCGAGCCCCCCGCGGCCAGGGTCGTGAGGATCTCGAAAGTCGCGGCGTCGAAGCTCGCGGAGGCGAACTGCAGCACGCGGCTGGCAGGGCCCAGGTCGTAGGCCCGCCGGCCCGCCTCGACCATGTTGCAGAGCCCGCGGTGCTCGATCAGCGCCCCCTTCGGGCGGCCCGTCGAGCCCGAGGTGTAAATCACGTAAGCCAGCGCGTCCGGCCGCGCGGGCACGTCAGGTGGGCCGGCCAGCGGGGCGTCGTCTTCCACGCAGAGCAACTGCGCCGCCGTGGCCGGCAGGCAGTCCACCCGCGCCCGTTGCGTGACCATGACGGGCATCTGGGCGTCCGCCACCATGAACGCGAGCCGCTCCGCCGGGTAGTCCGGATCCAGGGGAACGTAGGCACCGCCTGCCTTGAGGATGCCCAACAGCCCCACCACCAGGTCCAACGACCGCTCGACGCAGAGCCCGACCTTGACCTCGGGCGCGACCCCGAGGGCGTGGAGGCGTGCGGCGAGCCGGTTGGCCCGCAAATCGAGCTCGGCGTAGGTCAGGCGCTCATCACCGAAGACGACGGCGATCGCGTCCGGCCCTGCGGCGGCGCGGGCCTCGATCAGGCGGTGCACGCCGGTGTTGTCGGCGAAGGGGACGCGCGCGTGGTGCCAGTCCAGCAGGTGGGCGCGCTCGGCGTCGGGCAGCATGGGGAGGCCCGCGATCGCCGTCTCCGGGGCGTCGGCCACCGCCTCCAACAACCGCCCGTAGTGGCCCACGAGGCGCGCGATGGTCTCGTGATCGAACAGGTCGCCGTTGTACTCCAGCCTCGCCGTCAGGCCCGTCGGGCCCGGCAACAGCTCGAACGCCAGGTCGAAGCGCGACTGGCGGCCCTGCAGCGCGAGCGGGCACAGCGTCACGCCGTCCAACGCGAAGTCGTCGGGCCCGTGCTCTTGCAGCACGAAGAGCACCTGGAAGAGCGGGTGGTGGCTCGGGCTGCGCTGCGGGTTGAGCTCCTCGACCAGGCGCTCGAAAGGCAAATCCTGGTAGTCGTAGGCTTCGAGGCAGCGCGCCTTGATTTGCTGCAAGAACGCGGCGAACGGCTGGTCGCCGGCCACGTCGCCGCGGATCACGAGCGTGTTCACGAAGAAGCCGATCAG
>JAQBPE010000315.1 GCA_028287685.1 Cyanobacteria bacterium RYN_339
CCTTGGAGGCCACGACCCAGATCGTGCCGCCCACCAGCGAGGCGGCGCCGGCCAGGGCCACGCCCTGGATGCTGTTCTTCGCCAGGGTCTCCACCGCGTCGAACGCGTTGCGGATGCCGGTCATGACGCCGTTGACGGCGCCCTCCACGAAGCTGTTCTGCTCGTCGTCGAAGTGGACCATCACGCCACGCTCGCCGTTGATGCGGACTTCGGGCTGCGACTCGCGGTCACGGAACTTGAAGTCCAGGTGGTCGCCCCAGACCAGCACGCGCTCCGCCTTGCCGTCCTTGTTCCGGAAGCCGATGATCATCTCGTCCATGCCGTTGCCCTTGGTCTTGGTGGCGGCATCTTCGGGCGTGACGTTGTCGCGCAGGTGGGCCATGCCCTGGACGTTCATACGCCGGCCGTTGATCGTGATCACGTCGTTGCCGCGGATAACAGGCATCGGAGGTCCTTCCTAAGGAGAAACGGGTTCGGGTGCTGTTAGTGCTTATCCAGCCGCGGGTCAGATATCCGGTTAACTTAAGATTAAGGCTAGGTTGAGGGAAGTTTATCCTTTTGATTAGGACACCTTAACGCGTTTCGCCCAGAGTGGCCCGACACCACGGTTTCCGCCAAGCGTGAGCAAGCGCACATGGGGGTGTTGGAGATTAAGGGGAGGTGAACCCGGCCGCGATCAAGGGCAGCAAATCGGCATCGAGCGCGTCGTCCGTCACGCCGATCGTGGCGCGAGCCAGGGCCCAGTGCTCCACGTGTAGCACCGATCCGCCGGGCTCGATCTTCGCCAAAGGGCCCAGCGACTCCACCTCCAGCATGTCGCCATTGGTGAAGATCTCGGTGTTGCAGCCGTGGTCCGGGTAGGTCGCATCCGGCAGGAGGGCGAACCGCTTCATGAACACCTGCTCGTCCAGGGCGTAGGCGGCCCAGCCGAGCGAGTTCTGCATGCCGCACTTCTGCATGCTGGGCCGGGCCGGGTCCTGGCGGAGCTGCACGTAGCGCGTGCCCCAGGTCCAACGCGGGTCGGCCATGTCCGTGTAGTGCCAGAGCACCAGCGGGCGCGCCGGCAGCAGGGCCTCCGGCTGCGGGCGGTAGGGCTCCTGCGGCACGATCGCCCGCCCGCCGGGCGCCATGATCGTCACGGCCCACGGCGCCGCCTCGATCGCCCACAGGTTGCGGTTGATCAGCCGGTGGACCAGCGCCACCCGGTCGGCGGACGGATCGAGCGTGATCGCGAGCTCCTTGGCGAGGCCGGTGCTGCCCTCGACGGCCTGGCGCAGTGTGAGCGTCCCCCCGTCGTAGCTGTAGGGCACGGGCCCGTTGTCCGGCCAATAGGTGCGGGGCTGCACCTCGGGCGCGTGCCAGAAGCGGTGCCCGCCATAGGGCAGCCAGGCCTCGTCCCCCGTCCGGCCCAGGTGATCGGGGAACTCCGTCAGGAGGTTGGGGCCGCCCACGAAGCCGAAGCGGATCACGCGTGGTCCGACGTCGGTGGTGGCGATCAGCTCGATGCTGCCGTTGGAGAGGCGGACGCAGTTCGGCCAGCCGCCATAGGTCACGATTTCCATCGCGGCATGATAGCAGGCGTCGGGTATACGGGGAGCATGAAAGCCAGAATCGCGGCCGCCGCAGCGGCCATCGTGGGCCTCGTCGCGCTGACCGCCGTGGGGCATGCCGAGCCTCCCCCCGGCCCCGGCCCGACCGCCCCCGCCCCGGACTGGCTCGTGGAAGGCTCCGACCAGGCGCCGGGCCCCGACGAACTGAACGTGCGCTGGCTGGGCACCGCGGGCTTCGAGATCCGCAGCGCGCGCGCCGCGATCCTGATCGACCCGTACTACAGCCGGCTGCCGATCCTGAAGTTGCTGGGCGGCAAGGTCAAGCCCGACATGGCCGCGATCGCGCGCGAAATCCACCCGGCCCAGGGCGTGTTCGTCAGCCATGGCCACTTCGACCACCTGCTAGACGCGCCCGAGGTGGCGCGCAAGCTGAACTGTCCGCTCTACACCTCGTCGCAGGGCGAGCAGCTGGCGGAGGCCGAGGGCCTGCCCGCGGCGCTGCGCAAGCCGATCGTGGACGGCACCCACGTGCAGGTGGGCGACCTCGACGTGGAAGCCGTGCAGTCGAAGCACTCCGACATGATCACCCAGTGGCTGGCCGGCGGCGAGATGACGGCCCCGGCCTTCCCGATGGGCTTCACGGGCTACAAGAACGGCCCCACCTACGGCTTCCTGATCAAGTGGCGCGGCCGCACGCTCTACCACAACGGCACGGCGCAAATCGTGGAGAGCGCCATCCGGGGCCGCCACGCGGACGTGGTGCTGATGTGCGTCAGCGGCTGGACCGCCACGGAACACCTCTGGGAGCGCGTGGGCGCCGCCTTGACGCCCCGCGTGCTGGTGCCGATGCACGATGACGACTTCTTCAAGCCCATCAGCGAGGGCTTCGTCGAGAACCCCCTCGCCAAGCGCCAGGCCGCCTTCGAGGCGATGCGCGCGGCCATGCCCGACACCGCGATCGTGACCGTGGGCCTGAACGGCAGCGTGCGCCTGCGCGGCGCGGAGCCCACCAAGTGAGGGCCGCCTTCCTGGCTGCCGCCCTGCTGCTGACCAGCTTGCCAGCCAGGGCCGACGTCCCGCTCTCCGAGCCTATCAGGAGGCTCCAGCAGCTGTTGAAAGTGCCCAGCATCAACCCGCCCGGCAACGAACAGGCCTGTGCGGACCTGATCGCGGGCTGGCTGCGCGAAGAAGGCATCGAGCCGCATGTCTACGCGGCTGTACCCGGCCGGCCCTGCGTGATCGCGCGGCTGAACGCCGGCGCCGCGCCGGACCCCGCCCACGCGATCATGGTCATGGGCCACACGGACGTCGTGCCGGTGGAGGTGGCGCGCTGGAGCCAGCCGCCGTTCGCCGGTGCGATCGTGGACGGCAAGCTCTGGGGGCGCGGCGCGCTCGACATGAAGGACCTGGTGGTGATGGAGCTGGAAGCGTTCATCCAGCTCAAGCGCGACCACGTGAAGCTGAACCGCGACGTGATCTTCTGCGCCGTGCCCGACGAGGAAGCCGGCGGCGCCCAGGGCGCGCGCTGGCTGATCGCCAACCACCGCGACGAGGTGCAATGCGAGGAGCTGTTGAACGAAGGTGGCAGCGGCCTGGCCTCCGCCGACGGCGAGCCGTTGATGGGCATCCAGGTGGCGGAGCGCGGCACGTTCTGGACCCGCGTCACCGCGACCGGCAAGCCCGGCCATGGCTCCCAGGACCGGCCGGACAGCGCCCCACGCAAGCTCTTGCGGGCGTTGGCGCGGCTGGAGGCGGCGCCCCGCCACTTCGAGCTGGGACCGGAGACCGGTCCGATGCTGGCCGCCATGAGCGGCACCCAGCGCGGCATCAAGGGCCTGATGCTGGCGGCGCTCGCGAACCCGATCTTGATGCCCTTGCTGGCGCCCACGGCCGTCTCGAAGGAGCCGATGCTGGGCTCGATGTTGAGCAACACGGTTAACCCCAACGTCATGAACGTCGGCCAGAAGGTCAACGTGGTGCCGGCGGAAGCCAGCGTCGAAATCGACATCCGCATCCTGCCCGGCCACACGACCACGGAGACCATGGCCTGGCTGAAGCAGACCCTGGCGGACCCGGAGCTGCGCATCGACGTGCTCCAGGCCCAGGAGCCTTCGCGCTCCACGCCGGACGGCCGGATCTACCGCGCCATGGCCGCGGCGGCGCAGGCCGCCTACCAGGGCATCGCGGTGGCGCCGATCATGACGCCGGGCGGCGCCACGGACTCGGCCTTCTTCCGCCCGCTGGGCGTGAAGTGCTACGGCTGCGCGCCGATCCTGGCCACGGCGCAACAGCTCGCCAGCATGCATGGCGACGACGAGCACATCACGCTGGAGCAGATGGAGACGGGCACGGGCATCGTCTGCGACGCGCTGAAGCGCGCGGCAACCTCGCCTTAGAGCACCAATCAACTAGTCTGGCCGCGTCCTGCTTGTCCTGCACGCCAGGGTCGTCGTCACTCGTCGGTCACGTGCCTTCGGGCACGCTCCCTCCTCGTTCCTAGCCCCTGACGCGCAGGCCTGCGCATGCCACTGGCCAGACTAGTTGATTGGCACTCTAGTTATGCAGCCGGACGGTGAAGGTCGAGCCCTCACCAGGCGAACTCTCCACCATGATCTCGGCCCCCAAGATCTCGCACAGCTGCTTGGCGATCGCCAGGCCCAAGCCCGTGCCCCCGTAACGCCGAGAAATCGAGGCGTCCGCCTGCTGGAACTGCTGGAACAAGCGGCTCAGCTGCTCGGGCGAGATCCCGATGCCGGTGTCTCGAACAACAAAGGCCACGGTTCCATCGTCCTCGCGCGCGGCATGCAAGCTGACGGTGCCGTTGCTGGTGAACTTGCAGGCGTTGCTGGTCAGGTTCAGCAAGACTTGCTTCAAGCGCAGGGCGTCCGTGAGGCACGTTCCGAGCCCGGGGGCCGCCTGCCCCTGAAGCACATTGCCGCTCTTAAGCGCTAGCGGCTCGCTGATCGCCATCACCTCGGCCACCAAGGATGCCAGGTCAACCTCCTCGAGGTAGAGCTCCATCCGGCCCGCTTCGATCTTGGCGAGGTCGAGGATGTCGTTTATCAGTTGCAGCAACTGTTGGCCGGCACCGTTGATCTTCTGGAGGTCGCACACCATGGCGTCCTGGCCTTCGTCTTCCGCTTCCTCGCTCAGCATCTCGCTGTAGCCGATGATGGCGTTGAGCGGCGTCCGGAGCTCGTGGCTCATCGTCGCGAGGAACTCGCTCTTCGCTTGGCTGGCCGCCTCCGCCAGATCGCGCGAGCGGGCCAGGTCCGTGAGGTAGAGGCGCTCCTTCGAGATGTCGGTGCTGGTCGATATGACGTAAACCGGCTGGCGTTGATCGTCTCGATGCAGGAGCAAGCGAAGGTCGGAGACGATCTCGACGCCGTCTTTCCGGGTCTCGACCGCCAGGCCCCGCCAGGTGCCCTCCCGCAACAGCAACGCCAATATCTGGTCCATTGGCAGGTCGAAGCGCGTCTTCAAGAGGTCGCCCGGGTGCCGGCCGAGCGCCTCGTCTGCCTCGAAGCCATACATATCCATGGACCCGCGGTTCCAGTAGGTGATGCGGATCGGGTCGAGCGCGATCACCTTGATGCCACACGGCACTTCCTCGAGCAGCCGAGTCTTCTCTTCCAGGTCGCGCGTGCGCTCGGCCAGCCGGCGCTCCAAATCCTCGGGATATGTCAAATTCGACCCCCAATGCAGGACCAGCGCTACATTGTAGCACTCCGCACCCTGCGCGGGTCGGCGCCTCGGCGCGCTAAAACGCGGCGAACAGCGCCGCGGGAAGGTGTGGGTTGAACTCGTACTCGGCAAAGGCCATGCGGTAGACCACGTGCCCCGCCTCGTACATCTCGCGCAGCAGCGGGAAGCGCGTGGTGCGGTCCAGCCAGATCAGCTCGCGCTCGATGCCGCGCAGCAGCTTGGGGCCGCGCGCCTCGATGCACTCCGCGGCGCGGCCGGCGATCGTGGCGGGGCCGACGTACTTCACGTGGGTGCTGGGGTCTTGCAGCATGGGGATTTCCGTGGCCAGGCTGACCTCCTGGACGGAGTAGCCGCGCAGGTTACAGATGCGGTTGTCCTTGACGGGCAAGGTCACGGCCAGCGGCACGCCGTAGAAATGCGTGCTGACGCGCGCGCGGGCGGCGCCTAGCCAGGTCACGGTGGTGCCGTTGGCCGCCGGAAACTCCTTGGCGTCCAGTACCGTCAGCGCGATGTTCTGCGGCCGGGCGTAGACCAGCTTGAGCGCCATGTGGCTCTCTTCGCGGCCTTCACGCGTCACCACGTCCAGGTGCGCGGAGAAGGAGCTTGTCTTGGCATAAGCCGCCAGGAACTGCGCCACCAGGGCATTGCCCCTCGCGTCGCCCTGGGCGACGGCCGAGGGGGCGAACCACAGGACGGCAAGCGCCGCCCCAACCGACTTGCGAAGCACCTGCATGCTAGACGGAGGCAGGCGCGAGCTTGCCCAAATCCTTCAAGACCTTCATGGCCGCGTTGTGCCCGGCCGCGCCGACCACGGAGCCGGCCGGGTGGCAGCCGGCGCTGGCAGAGTAGAGCCCCTGGATGGGCGTCTGGATCGGCAAGCGGTCCGAGAAGGCGAAGGCGTTGTCCACGTGGTGGATGTGGCCGCGCGTGATGCCGAAGTAGCTCTCGATCTTCTGGGGATGCAGCGGGTGCGTGTCTACCACCAAGTCGGAGGTGCCCGGCGCGAAGCGGTCGCAGATCGAGAGCAGGTGCTTCACGTAGCGCTCTTCCTCGGCTTCCCAGGTCGTGCCCTTGAGCTCGTAGGGCACCCACTGCACGAACAGGGCGGAGTTGTGGTGGCCGTCGGCGTCGCGCAAGGTCGGGTCGATGGTGGTGTGGATGTACCACTCGATGGTGGGGAACTGCGGCAGGCGGCCTTCCTGGACGTCCTTGAAGCCGTCGAGCAAGCTCTGGATCACCACGTCCTCGTCGGGCAGCAGGTGGATGGTGGGGCCGAACTGGCCGCGGTCTTCGGGCAGGCACTTGAACTTGGGCAGGCCCTTCAAGGCCAGGTTGATCTTCATCGTGGTGCCGTCGCGCTTGTAGCCGTCCAGGCGCTTGTTGTAGTCCTCGGGCAGGTGCTGCGAACCAATCAGGTCGCGCATGCGGAACGGGTCGGCGTTGCAGACCACCACGTCGGCCTTGATCTCCGTGCCGTCCTTCAAGACGACGCCCTTGGCGACGCCGTTCTGCATCACCAGGCGCTCCACCGGCGCGTTGACCTCGATCGTGGCGCCTTCCTTGATGGCCTGGGCGGCGATCTTCTGCGTGATGGCGCCCATGCCGCCTTCCACGATCATCCAGGTGCCATCGCTGCCGGGCAGGCGGCACATGTTGTGGGCCAGGAAGTTGGAGCCGGTGCCGGGCGTGTCCCAGGTGGCGTTGAGGCCGGAGAAGCCGTCCGTCACCGCGTACATGGCCTTGAGCAAGTCGCTCTTGAAGCCGAAGCGCTCGAGGTAGTCGCGCACGGGCTTGCGCACGAGGTCGATGAAGATCTGGCGCAGCTCCGGGCGCACGAACTTCTCGGCGGTCGCCTCGATCGTCAGCGCGTCTTCCAGCCAGCTGGGCGCGACGTCGTCGCGGATCTGGCCGATTTCCTTCTGCAGCGCCTCGTTGGCGCGCCAGTCGGCGTCGGAGAAGAACTGCACGAACTGCTGCTTCATCGCGGCCTGGTCCGAGCCGAACAACAGGTAGCGGTTGTCGGTGGTGGGCAAGAAGTAGTGCGGATCGCGGCGCTTGAGCTTGAGGTCGATGCCCATCTTGTTGATGAGCTCCGGCGGCATCACGCCCAGCAGGTAGGCGCCGGTGGAGGTGGACAGGTTCGGCGCCTTCTTGAAGGGCTTCTCCGTACGGGCGGCGCCGCCGACGATGTGCTTGTCTTCCAGCACCAGCACGTCCAGCCCCTGGCGGGCCAGGAACAGGGCGGAGACCAGGCCGTTGTGGCCGGCGCCGATCACGATCACGTCAGCGGTCGTCTTCAATTTAACCTCCATTGGCATGCTTGAACGCTCTATGTTAACACCGGGTGCGCGTTTCATGGTACGAATCCAGCCATGTTTGGCGCGCTCGTTCCCGTGACCGTGGTGGACCGCGCCCGCGCGCTGCGGGCCGCGCTGGGGCTTGGCGCGGGCTTGGCGTTGTTGGGCGCGGGCCTCACGGCCTGGGCCCACGCGGAGGATACCGGGATGCTGCGCTTGCGGGCGGAGCTGGGCGATCGCCCCGCCCAGACCCGGCTGGCCGGCCGGCTGGAAGGCCGTGAAGGCGGCAAGCCCGACTACGCCGCCGCCGCCACCTTCTACTTCCGCGCCGCCCGCGCCGGCGACCCGGTGGCCCAGCGGCGCCTGGGCATGCTCTACCACGAGGGCCAGGGCGTGAGCCGCGACGCCGGGCTGGCGCGCCGTTGGTTCCTGGAGGCCGCGCGCCGGGGCGACGTGGACGCGCAGGTGCTGGCGGCGACCTGTTACCACCTGGGCGAGGGTGGCCCCAAGGACCTGGCGGAGGCGCTGCGCTGGTACGAGGCCGCCGCCGCCCAGGGCGACCAGGGCGCCATGTTCGCGCTGGCCTTCCTCTATGAAGGCGCCGACGGCGTGCGCCCCGACCCCCACCTGGTGCTGCATTGGTACGCCGCCGCCGCGGAGGGCGGGGCGGCGGCGGCCCAGTTCCACCTGGGGCTGATCTACGAGGAAGGGCGCGGCACGGCGCGCTCGATGGACCAGGCCGTGAAGTGGTACAGCCTGGCCGCCACCCAGCGCCATGGCCTGGCCGCCCAGGCGCTGAACGACCTGCGCCGCGCCTTGCCGGCCGCCAAGCTCCTGCCGGGCCAGATGCTCGCGGCCGACTGGCGGAAGCGTCACGCCGGCAGGGTGAACCAGAAGGTCGAGCCCCGGCCGGGGTCGCTCTCCACGCCCATCTGACCGCCGTGGGCCTCCACCATGGCCTTGGCGATCGCCAGCCCCAGGCCGGCGCCCCCATGCACGCGCGTGGAGCTGGGATCCACCTGGTAGAACTTCTCCCAGATCCGCGGCAGCTGCGCGGCCGGGATGCCGATGCCGGTATCGCGCACCGCCACCCGCGCGCTGCCGTTGGTTCGGCCCAGCGAGACATCCACGTGCCCGCCCCGGCCCGTGAAGGCCAGCGCATTGTCCAGCAGGCAGGCCAAGACCGTGGCGACGCAGCGGTGATCGGCGGGGACGATCACGGGAGAGGCCGGTCGGTTGACGGCCAGCGCCACGCCGCGCTCGTCCGCGCAGGCGTGCTGGATCTCCAGCGCGTCCTCCACCTCTTCGCCCAGGTCCAGCGGCGCGCACGCCAGCGCGAAGGTGCCGGCTTCCAGCCGCGTGAAGTCCAGCAGGTGGGTGACCAGGCGCTCCAGCTTGCCGGACGCCCCCTGAATCTCCTCCACGTAGGTAGATTGCTCTTCCGTCAGCTCGCCGCCCAGGCGGTCCTCCAGCAGCTCCGCGTAGCCACGGATGGTGGCGAGCGGCGTGCGCAGCTCGTGGGTGATGTTGTCGAGCATGCTGCTCCTCAGGCGGTCGAGCTCCTTCAGCCGCTCGTTCACGCCGCGCAGCTCCTGCGTGCGCGCCAAGACCTCCGCCTCGACGCGCTCGGAGTGGGCCCGCAGGTGGCCTTGTACCTGGCCGGATACCACCAGGCGCCGCTTCAGCAAGCCCACGATCGTAACCACGGCCGGGAAGATGGCCAGGATCAGCGCCAGTCGCCCCACATCCAGGGCGTCCAGCGGAGAGAGCGTGATGGCATAGTAGGCCAACGTGATCAGCATGCTGGCGAGCCCCGCGAGGAGCCCGTCGACGAAGGTGAAGTAGACCAGCGCCAGCAGGAAGATCGGCACCGTGAAGCCGAAGAAGATGGCTTCGTGCAAGACCGTGTGGCCAACGCCCTCGAGCAGGACGATGACCACGAGCAAGGTCACCAGGGGTCCCAGCAACGGTTTCGCCATACCATGTTTGACCAACGAGAGGCGTTTTCGTTCCCAGGTGCTTGCCAATATCAAAAAACCTTGATATATTCATCCCATGACCTCGATGGACGAAGACCTGCTTGCCCGCCAGCTCAAGGTGCTGGGCCACCCGGACCGCCTCCGCCTGCTCCGCCTGATGGCGTTGCCGGAGAAGTTCCCGGGCAACCTGGTGGACGCCCGCGCCGTGGGCGTCTGCGTGAATGACCTGGCTAAGGCGGCGGAGCTGCCCCAGTCCACCACCTCCCACCACCTGGGCTTGCTCCAGAAGGCCGGGCTGCTGCAGACCACGGAGCACGGCCAATGGCGTTACGTTCGACCGGACCCCTCCGCCTTGCGTATGCTGGGCGCCTCCGTCGCCGGGTTGGTAGGCTGGACGCCCTAGCTCCCCTTTTTTGGTCGATTATATCCAGTTTTATAGATATAGGAATCAATAAAATGAACTCTTTGGACCAACATCCCCTGTTCAAGCCCGCCGTGCTGGGATCGCACGTCTTGCGCGGGCGGCTGGTGTTGCCGCCGATGGCCTCGGGCACCGCCGACGCGGATGGGCAGGTCACGGCCGCGACGCTGGCCCACTACGACCGCATCGTGGGCGATCGCCACGCCCTGGCCTGGGTGGAATACACGGGCGTCCACGCCTGGGGCCGCTCCGAGCCCAACCAGACCATGTTGAGTTCGGAGCGCCACCTGCCGGGCCTGACCGACCTGGCCCGCCTGATCCGCGCCAAGGGTGCGCTGCCGGGCATCCAGCTGACGCACGCCGGCGCCAAGACGGACGTGGACCTGATCGGGCGCCGCCCTTTGGGCGCCAGCGCCTTGCCGGTGCCGGCCCACGGCGGCGACATGCCCGCGCCGGAGCCGATGACCGCGGTGGAGATTGCCGAGCTGTTCGACGCCTTCGTGACGGCCGCCCGCCGGGCCGAAGCCTGCGGGTTCGCGGCCATCGAGATCCATGCGGCCCACGGCTACTTCTTCAACCAATGGTTGTCCCCGCTGACGAACCAGCGCAAGGACGCGCATGGCGGCAGCCCGGAGAACAGGCGGCAGTTGCTGGTCACCCTGGTGGCCGAGCTGCGCCGGGTGTTGAAGCCTTCGACACTGCTGTCCGTTCGGTTCCCCGGCCAGGACCGGTTGCCCGGGGGGATGGAGCCGGAGGAGGCGGCAGAGCTGGGCCGGGCGCTCAAGGCGGCCGGGATGGACATGCTGGATGTTTCCAGCGGCCTGGGCGGCTGGCGCCGGGGGCGCGACCAGCGTGGCGAGGGGTACTTGGTTTCGGACGCGGCGTTCTTGCGGCGCGAGGTGGGGTTGCCGGTGATTGGGGTGGGCGGCGTCTCCAGCCTCGAATACGCATCAGAGGCGCTCCAGGAGGTAGACTTCGTGGCGGTCGGGCGGGCGGTGCTCGAGAACCCGGCCTGGCCTCTGGCCGCTTAGTCCGGCCAGAACACCGTATCCCAGGCCTGGTTCTCCACGAACACCAGCTTCCGCGTCGGCACATCCCACAACCGCGGGTGCGACCCGGATCCCGCGCACGTCGCGAGCAAGGAAGCCCCGTGCCGGTTCAGCGCCACGGTATCTCGCGAGCTCCACGGCAAACCCGGCGCCAGCGTGGTCTTGGCCCCGGTATCGAACGCGATCCGGCCCGTCGCGTAGGTGAACTCGCCCGAGAACATCCAGAAGTACACCGGGCCGGGGGTCCCGGCGAGCTGTACCCACCCGTCGCCCTCCGTCCCATGCAGCGCCGGGGCCATGCGCCGCAGCTTCTCCTTGGCGCCCGTTCCCAGCGCCGGGCCCTCCCCGGGGTGGGCCGTCAGCATGGTGGATGTCCGCGTCCCCAACGTCTTGGCAGCAGCCAGCGCCCGCACGCCCTGGGCGTAGTCCCAGCCCGTATCGGACAGGATCGTCTGGACGCGCTGCCAATGGTGGTCGGGCTCCAGGCGGTAGGCGTGCACGAGCACCGGGAGCCCTTCATGACCGAGATCCCCGCCGTAGCGCTTGCCTTCGAAGTCCACGTAGTGGCGGCCGTGCTTGTCCTCGAGTAACTTGATCTCCTGCTCCGTCAGCGCCAGCACCGCGCCCCCGGCGTCGTAGCCGGCATCCCGCAGCGCGCCCACCGGCGGCAAGCTCAATTGGCGGGTCTGGTGGGTCGGTAGGTCCACCAAGAACAGGCGCTCCGTCAGGCCGGCAGGCATCGGCTCCTCGTGGTTGTTGATGAAGCCGCGGTTGTAGGGGGCGAACCAGACCAGCCCGCGCTTGCGGTTGGCGCTCCAGGCCGCGCGGGCGCCCGCGGGCGACCCCGGGAAGGTGGCCACCACCGCGCGCTCGCGGGGGTTGAAGGGGTTCAGCTGCAGCCAGGTCGCGTTCGGCCCGGCGGCCATGAAGGTGGACAGGTGCAGGGCGGGCGCCGGCGTGACGGCTGCTGCCAGCAAGAAGGTGGCAAACACCCTCATAGGGGCTTGTTGCGGAAGCGCCGCAAGAAGAACCGGTCTAACAGCGCCGGCGCGACGCGGGCGAGGAACAGGCCCAGGCTCTCGAGGCCGCCCGCGGGCGCGATCTCGCGCTTGCGGGCGGTGATCGCGGCCAGCACGTCGCGCGCCACGTCTCGCGCATCCAGGCCGCCGGCGGTCTCCGGGTCCATGTGGTCGTAGCGCGAGCCATCCGCCGCGAGGGCGTTGAGCGAGATGTTGGTGGCGACGAAGCCCGGGCAAACCGTCAGGACATGCACCCCGCGGTCCAGCACCTCCACGCGCAGCGCGTCCATCAGGGCCTGCACCGCGTGCTTGCTGGCCGCGTAGCCGCCGCGGTAGGGCGGCGAGAAGTGGCCCACAACGCTGGAGATCACCACCACGTGACCGCGCGCGGTCGTGATGGCGGGCAAGGCGGCCTGGATCAGGCTGACGCTTGAGTGGAAGTTGATGTCCATGAGCTGGCGGAAGACCGCCGGATCCGTGGCTGCCACCTCCCCGCGCATGCTCACGCCGGCGCTGTGGACCAGCCCGTCCAGCCGACCGAACGCCGCCTGGGTGGCCGCGACCGCCGCCGCGCAGTCTTCGGGCCGGGTGACGTCACCCGCGGTGACCAGCACGCGCTCCGGCTGCCCCCAGGCCTGGCGCAGCTCCTCGAGCTTGTCGCGGCTGCGCGCCATCAGGGCGACGCGGGCGCCGGCCACCACCATGGCCTGGGCGATCGCCAGCCCGATACCGGAGCTGGCCCCCGTCACGAGGAACACCTTGTCCTGGAAGTACCCCACCGCGCTAGGGAGCCTCGGGCGGCTTGGGTTCCGAGCCGGGGAGCCGCAGGCCGAAGGCGTTCGCCACGCCCAGGGTCTTGGCCAGGAACTCCGGCAGCGCGTTGAACGGGCCGTCGCCGCTCTTGCCGTCGCTCACGCCCACGTAGCGGTATTCCTGGATGTCCGGCATCTGCGACGCGATCTCCGGCAGGCGCATGATCAGCTCCGTTTGGATCGCCATCGGCGACTTGGCGTTGGCCGTCTCCTGGCGCCAGCGCTCCACCTCCGCGTTGGCCCGGTCCGCGACGTTGTTGACGCGGTGGGCGGCCTCGGCCATGTCCAGGCGCTGGACTTCCGCCTCGCGCTCGGCCTGGAGCTTGGCGGCCAGGCGTGTACGGTCCAGCGCGATACGCCCATCCAACTCCACGCGCTCCGCGGCGCGGCGCGCTTCGGCCGCGCGCTGCTGGGCGGCCAGCTCGTGGATCTCGGACTCCGCGCGGGCCACGGCCAGTTGCTCCTCGGCCTTGCGGCCGGCCAGCTGCTGCTCGGCCTGGAAGGTCGCCTCGCGGGTGGCGTGGGCGTAGGCGTCCGCCAGGCGGGCCAGCTCGGCCTGTTGGCGGCGCTCCTCCGTCTCGCGGTCCGCTGCCAAGCGGGCCAGCTCCGTCTGGTGGCGGTACTGTTGCTCGGATTGCTCGGCCTTCTGGCTCAATTCTTCCTGGCGCGTACGCGCGGCCAGGTTGGCCTCCGCGCTGGAAAGCTCCGTCTCCGCGCGCAAGCGGGTGATCTCCGCGGTGGCGCGGGCGTCCGCCGCCTCGCGCTGGACCTCCGCCTCGCGGCCCTTGGCCTGGATCTCCGCCTCCGTCGCGATGGTGGAGAGGCGGGCCACGCGGGCCTTCTCGTTGCGGTAGGGCGTTTGGAGGTTCTCGAACAGGCTGGACGAGGCCACCACGGCCTCCTTGATTTGCACCGTCACGATCTTCAAGCCCAGCCCGTCGCCGTCGCGGCCCTCGGCCACGCTCTTCATGCGCTCCGTCAGCTCCTGGATGATGGGGGCCTTGTCCGTCAGGACTTGTTCCACGGTCATGGTCGAGACCGTATCCTTGATCGCGGCTTCCGCCTGCTCGCGCAATTGGGAGTTCACGATGCCCATCGGGTCGTTGGCGTTGGAGAAGTCGAGCCGCTTGTAGGCGATGGCGAAGTCGCTGATCAGCCACTGGACGTAAGCCAGCACGTGGATGCCCTGCTTCTCGGCGCTGATGCACTTGGCGAAGATGCCGATCGTCTGCATGGCGGCAGGCACCGCGATGTAGCTGTCCGTCAGGGGGTTGTAGCGGAAGCTCTTGCCCAGCCCCAACGTGACGGGCTCCGCGCGGCCGCGGCGCGTATGCACCACGTAGGCGTTGGGCGGCACGATCACGTTGCGCCAAATCCAGAAGCCCGTCTCCACCACGCGCATGCCGGAGCTCTCCAGCTGGAGCTCTTCGGAGGTCTTGTTGGCGGCGGCGTAGGAGCTCATCGGGGCGGCGGCTTTCTTGCGGGCGGGGGCGTCGGAGCGTTCGCGCAGGGCACCTTGGGCCCTTTGCATCAGCGGGGCATCGAAGCCCCCGCCTCCCGGTGGCCCCCCCACCAGCGGCATCGCGGCCGGTGGCGGCGCCATCGCGGGCATCGGCGGGGCCCCGCCTCGGTCGTTGGGCGCTTCGTCCCAGACGTACGCGTCGGCCTCCGGGGCGGGCTCCGCTTCGAGCTCCTCCGCCACGAGGTGGGCCTGCCCGATATCCATCAACGCTTGCTTGAAGGCTTCCGCGGCCGGCGCGTTCGACTTCTTGTTCATGGGGGGCTGCATGCCGCGATCTTACCAGACGAGCCAGGCATTTTGCATGACCTGGCCGCGGGCGCTCTTAGGTCAAATCGGGCCGCAGAGGGATGGGTTATAATGTGCGCGTCGCCCCCGCTGGGGCGCAAGAGGAGCCAACCATATGAAGAAGTCGCTTGCCACCTTGGGCTTGCTGCTGGCGGTGTTGCTGCCGGCAGGCGCCGCGCTCGCCACCGTCGAAGACCAGGCCGGGATCCTGACGCCGGATGCCAAGGCCTCGCTGGAGAGCCAACTTGGCAACTACGGCAGCCACCGCTTCGACGTCGTCTTCGTGGACCATGTCGACGGCACGGTGGAGAGCCTCGCCCAAGTGAAGTTCCAGCAGCACCACCTGGACAAGGACGACGGCCTGATCGCCGTCGCCGTCAAGGACAAGAAGGTGGCCGTGCACCTGGGCGGCGGCTTCCAGAGCCATGGCGTGGGCACGCTGCAAATCAAGAGCCACCTGCGCTCCGACTTCTTCCCGCAGGCCAAGGCCGGCCACTTCGACACCGCCTCCGCCCAGCTGGCGCGGGGCCTCATGTCCGAAACGCACACCACCTCCACCCAGGTGGTGCAGCAGCCCCGCCAGGTGGCCCCGCCCGTCCAACACGGCGGCTTCCCCTGGGGCATCTTCTTGTTCCTGGGCCTGGCCGGCGGCGGCATCTGGTGGTTCATGCGCAACCGAAACAAGGTCAACCTCGAGCCGCGCGTGAAGACCCTGAAGGACCAGCACGCCCAGATCGTGGCCCAGGCTCTGCGCCTGGACGACGTGGACACCCTGGGCCGCTTCCGCGAAGGCGACATGGCGGCGCAGTACAAGAAGCTGGGCCGCAAGTCGGCCGACCTGATGGCCGAGAGCCGGGACTTCGGCGAGAAGCTGATCGAGGTCGAGGCGCTCGCGAAGAAGGGCAAGAAGGAAGCAGAGCCGATGCTCCAGCAGCTGGAAGGCCGCTCCACGGGCCTGCAGTCCGAGGTGGCCGCCGCCCTGACCACGCTGGACCGGCTGGAGGGCACCTCCGGCCTGACCGGCAAGGAAGAGGACCTGCCCAAGCTGGTCTCGCGCCTGAGCCGCCGCTACCAGGAATTGAAAGATGCCTACGACGAGCTGAAGCGCCGCGCACCGTCGGGCTACACAACCGACAGCACGGTGGAGCGCCGGTTGGAGGAGGCCCAGCGCCTGCTCACGACCGTGCCGGTCGACGCCAAGGAAGCCGAGGACGTGATCCTGGAGGCCACCGATGCGCTGGAGGCCTACCGCCGCAAGATCGACGGCGAGCAGGACCGCGAAGCCATCCGCCAGGGCGAGTACCAGGGCGGCTGGGCCCAGAGCGCGGGTTATCTCCCTTATATGGCCTTGCCCGCGACGTACCACCGGCCCTACTTCTACACCTCCTATTACGAGGAGCCCGTGGTGGTGGTCCACCATGACGTGGGTGGCGGCAGCTGGGGCTCCGACGCCGGCGGCAGCTGGGGCGACAACAGCAGCGCCGTCGATGATCGCCGCGACACTTCTGGCTCCGATGCCAGCGGTGGCTGGGGTGACAGCAGCAGCTCGTCGTCCGACAGTGGCGGTGGTGGCGACTGGGGCGGTGGTGGCGACAGCGGCGGCGGCGGCGGCGACTGGTAGGCTACGCCCCCGCGTCGACCTGCATTCCGCGTTCGGCCCAAGCTTCCCAGCTCTCGAAGAGCTCGACCGAGGGGAGGCTGGGGCTGACTTCGCGTTGGCCACTCCACGTCAGGTGCACCACGGCCAACGACCGCGCATGCCCGAAGAGGGCGAAGAGCACGTCATCGCAGTCGTCCCGCCGGGCGATCGCCATCGCATGCACACCTTCCAGGTCGTGCCCCGGGCCGATCTCGCGGCCCAGTTCCGCCTCAAACGCCGGCGCTTCGCCTTGCGTGATAGCACGCCAGGGATGCAGCCAGCGGTGAGGGGTGATGTTGCTCATCGGGACAGGGAGCGTCCTACCAGAACTTGAGGCTCTTGAGGCCGCTCACGATGGCGCCGCCCACAGCCTTGGCGCCGTCGGCGATCGCCCCGCCCACGGCCTTGGCGGCGTGGACGATGCTCTCCGGCTTGATGTTCTCGAGGATCGAGGTCCCGATCGAGAGCACCGCGCCGACCTGGCTGACGATGGGGATGTTGGTGGCGGCGGCCCAGGAGAAGACGGCCGTGGCGGTCGCCATGCCCTTCTGCCAGCCGGTGGACTTGGGGTCGGCCCAGACCTTGCCCGCGTGGTAGGTGTCGTAAGCCGCGATGGCGATGTTGACGCCAGGCGCGAAGCGGGCCAGGCCCTTGCCGGCGACCTTGGCGCCGACCTTGGCGCCCTCCTCCGCGGCGGTGCGCGCGATGGCCTCGGTGGCCACCTTGGTGCCGGTCTCGGTGAGCTTGACGCCCGCCTTCTCCGCGGTCTCCAAGACGGCCTTGGTGGCAGCCTTGGTGCCGGTCTCGGTGCCCGTCTTGACGGCCGTTTCCATGGCTTCCTTGGCGACGCCGCCGGCCGGGTTGAAGCGCTCGAGCAGCTTCAAGGCCTTCTTGCCGGCGCCGGACTTGTTGGCCAGCTCGACGCCACGGTCGGCGACGCGGTCCGCGACCTTGTTGGCCCAGCCGGTGGCGCGCTCGAGCTGCTTGGTGACGGGGCCGGTGATGCCCTCGGCGCGCCGCAGAGCCTTGCTGATGAAGCCCTTGGGGGCCAATTCCGGGTGCAGTTCCTCCAGCGCGCGCAGGGCCTGCTTGGTGGCCTTCTTCTCGACCGCCTCGGCGGTCTCCTTGGCGATCGCCTTCGGGATGTTCTTGAGGCCGGAACCGGTCTCGTGAGACAGGTTCTCCTTGATTTCGGCCTTGAGCGTCTTGAACTCGTGCGAGAGCTCCTTGCCGGTCTCCTTCAGGCCGCCGGCGAGACCGTGCTCCGCGACGTTCTTGAAGACGCGCTTGCCGTTCTCCGCCACAACCTCGCCGGTCTCCTTGAGGGTCTCGGCGCCCTCCTTGATTTGGTCGAAGGTCTCCTTCGCGTCCATGCCGTTCTTGAGCGGGTCGTCGATCACGCCCTGGATGGCCTTGAGGGCCTTGGAGGGGTCATGCAGCAACATCTCCGCGCCTTCGATCGCGTGGAGGATCACCTGGGGCGCGTTGGCGATCTTGCTCGCCTTGCCCAGGGACTTGTTGTCGAGCTTGTCGCCGGCCTTCTCGAAGAGCGCGCCCGCCTTGACCTCTTCTTCCTTTTCCTTCTTCTCCGCGCCTTCGGGCTTGGTCTCGGGGGTGGTTTCGCCCGGCAGGTGGATGCCGTCCAGGTTGACGTCAACGGCCACGCCCATTTCGCCCGTGCCGGTCTTCAGCTCCGCCGTGTCGCCGGCGGCGCGCTGCTGGTCGGGCGCGAGGAGCGCTTGCTCCGCGGGCAGCGGCTGCGTCGGGGCATTCCGAAGCGTGGGCGTAATCAGGTTCGGCCCGTCAATCCGCGTCGTCATCGTGCGTGTTCCCCCATCTCTCAACTGTCTATGCCTTGGTCTTACCCCTGTCGTCGCGCCGGCTTGCGGAACGAAACAGGCTTTTAACAAAGGCTTGACGCGCGCCAATCAAACGGCCGGATACGTTATAATAGGTGCTTCGCGAGGATCGCATGGCGCGTCGAAACCGGCGCCGGGACCCGATCAAAGGTCCCGGGGGGTTGTTCTTCTTCTGCTCCGTATGGTTGGCGGGCCTGGCAGGCCTGGCCGGCGGCTTCCTGTTCGACCAGGGCTACTGGTCGCCGCCCGAGACCCGCCCCTCGCCCCCCGGGCCGATCGCCGCCACCGCAGCTCCGCGCGGGCTGATCCCCCGCATCACCGCGCCGATGACGGTGCTGTTCATGGCCACGGACGTGGACTACGAGCTGCGCAACGGCAAGCAGATCCTGGGGCTGCGCGGCAACACCGACACCATGATCCTCGCCAGGCTGGATCCCGCCCGCAACCAGGCGCGCCTGCTCTCGATCCCGCGCGACACCCGCGTGCCGATCCCGGGCCACGGCACCTTCAAGATCAACGCGGCGAACCCGTACGGCGGGGCGCGGCTGGCCGTGGAGACCGTCTCCGGCTTCCTGGGCGTGCCCGTCGACCGCTACATGGTGATCAACACCCAGGGCGTGATCCAGCTGGTGGACGCCCTGGGCGGCGTGAACGTGTTCGTGCCGCGGCCCATGAACTACGACGACAACACCGGCAAGCTGCACATCCACCTGGACAAGGGCTGGAACCACCTCGACGGCCGCCACGCCCACGACTTCCTGCGCTTCCGCCACGACGACCAGGGCGACATCGGCCGCGTCCAGCGCCAGCAGGCCTTCATGCAGGCCGTGATGGGCCAGTATCTGTCTCCTATGAACCTCTTGAAGACGCCCTAGTTGCTGGCCGTGGCACGCGCCAACCTCGAGACGGAT
>JAQBPE010000316.1 GCA_028287685.1 Cyanobacteria bacterium RYN_339
GACACAAAAACGCTCCCCCGTTGATGACGGGGGAGCGCAGGTGGCCCGGCCTCAGGCCGAGACGGCCTCGGACGCGTACATCGCCTCGATTTCCTGGGCGAAGTTCTCGCAGATGACCTTGCGCTTCACCTTGAGCGTCGGCGTCATCTCGTTCTTGGTCGGGTCGAACTGGCGCGGCAGCAGCGTGAACTTCTTGACCTGCTCGTAGCGCGCGAAGCCTTCGCAGGCCTTGTCGACCTCCGCCTTGAACAGCCCGATCACCTGCGGGTTCGCGACCTGCTCTTCCACGGAAAGGGCCTCCAGGCGGTGCTCCTTCAAGAAGCCCTTGAGCGCGTCGAAGTTGGGCACGATCAGGGCGGAGATGTAGTTGCGGCGATCGCCAATCAACATGCACTGCTCCACCAGGTTGGTGCCCTTGATGGCGTTCTCGATCGGCTGCGGCGCCACGTTCTTGCCGTTGGACATGACCAAGATTTCCTTCTTGCGGTCCACGATCTTGATGTGCCCCTCGGGGCCGATCTCCGCGATGTCGCCGGTGGCGAACCACCCATCGGCGTCGATCGCCTGGGCGGTGGCTTCCGGCTGGTTGTAGTAGCCCTTCATCACGTTGGGACCGCGGCAGAGCAGCTCGCCGTCGGCGGCCAGCTTGACCTCGACGTGCGGGATGGGCTTGCCCACCGTGCCGTACTTGATGTCGTCCAGGCGGTTGAAGCAGATGACCGGGCTGGTCTCCGTCAGGCCGTAGCCTTCGATGATCTTGATGCCGATGGCGTCGAAGAACTGGCCCACGTCCAGCGGCAGCGGGGCGCCGCCGGAGATGCAGGCCCGCAGGTTGCCGCCGGTGCGCTCGCGGATGGCGGAGAAGACCAGGCGGTCGGCCATGCTGTGCTTGAGCGCCAGGGCGAAGCCCACGCCCTTGCCGCCGTCGCGCGCCTCGCGGTACTCCTTGGCGACTTCCATCGCCCACTTGAAGACGCCCTGCTTGAAGTTGGAGTCCTGTGCCACCTTGTCCAGGACGCGCGCCTTGATCTTCTCGTAAAGCCGCGGCACGGAGGCCATGATCGTGGGGTGGACCTCCTGGAGGTTGGCCGGCACCGCGTCGATGCTCTCCGCGAACTGCTGGCAGGCGCCGCCATAGATGAAGGCGAAGTTCACCACGCGCTCGAAGACGTGCGACAGCGGCAGGAAGCTCAGGCTGGTGTCGTTGGGCGTCAGGCCCAGCAGCGGGCAGGCCTCGACCATGTTCGAGCCGAAGTTGCCGTGCGTCAGCATCGCGCCCTTGGGGTCGCCGGTGGTGCCGGATGTGTAGACGATGCTGGCCAGCGTGTCGCTGGAGATGGCCTCGACGCGGCCCTTGAGCTCGTTGCCATGCTTCTCGTCGCAGCGGTTGCCCAGCTCCATCACGTCGGACCAGCGGTGCACCTGCGGGCCTTCGCCGGTCGGCTGGGTGAAGTCGCCCATCACGATGATGTGCCCCATGTGGGGCAGGTCGGCGCGGATCTCCCACAGCTTCTCGAGCTGCTTGGCGGTCGAGGTGATCACGATCTTCGCGCCGCAGTCGTTGACCATGTAGGCCGTCTGCTTGGGCGTCAGCGTCGAGTAAACGGGCACGCAAGCCGCGCCGGTCATGAGGATGCCCTGGTCCGCCACCACCCACTCCGGGCGGTTCTCCGACAGCAGCACGATCCGGTCGCCGAACGCGGAGCCCAGCTCCACCAGGCCGCAGGCCAGGCCGCGCACGCGCTTGCCGTATTCCGCGTACGTGATGCCCTTCCAGGTGCCGCCTTCCTTGTAGCGCATGGCCGTGCGCTCGCCGTGGCGGGCAACCGTGTCCAGGAAGGCCTTGGTCAGCGTGATGGTCATCGGGGCGTCTCTCTCCTAGGTTGAGGGGGTCTCAGGTGCCGACCGGGTGGTCGGGCAAGAGGGTCACGGGGCCGGGCAGCGTGCCGCCCGTAGGTGCTTCGAGCAACGCGGCGCGTTCGAGCAGGTTGGCGACGGAGCCGCGCACCTGCTCGGTCAGCTGGTCGACCAGCGCCTGCTGGGCCGGGTCCTCGCCGTCGCGGTCGGTGGGGTGGATGTAGCGGTCGTAGTACTCGTCGAAGCGCAGGGGCTTGCCGATCACGATCAGCGCCTCCTGGTAGCCCACAAGCTTCATGTCGGGCAGCGCGAAGGCGCGCTCCGAGGGGTCCAACAGCTTCATCATCGAGCCCTTCACCTCGCCCAGGCTGGCGTCGCGCTTGGAAAAGACCGCGGCCGGGATCACGGGCAGGTTGGGGATCGCCGCCCGCAACACCACGCGCATGAAGGTGCCGTGGAACTGGCTCAGCGTCATCGGTCCGACCGGCCGCTTGAAGTTGTCCATGCCCTCCGGAAAAATACCCACCAGGCGGCCCTGGCGCAACACGGCGTCCATCCGATCGATCAGGGCTTCGGCCTTGCCTTCCTCGCCCTTGATGATGGAGATGGCCCCGGCCTGCTCGGCCAGCCAGCCGAAGACCGGGATGGAAGACACGAAGGGCGCCATGACCCAGTTCACCACGCGCTTGGTGCGCGCCGTCATGACGTAGGGGTCCATCACGCTGCGGTGGTTGGCGACCAACAGGGCCGGCCCACGCGAGGGGATGTTGCTCTCGCCCACGATCTCCGTGGGGCACAGCATGTCGGTCACGAGCGGCCCAAACAGGTTCTTCAAGACCTGGTAGCGAGCGTCCTTGAGGCTAACCAAATCCCGGGGGTCCTTTCGACAGCGGACGGACCCCGATATTTTACATCAATTCACACTTTCACGCCCAGCAGCCGGTAAGCGTTGCGATACGCTACGATCTCCAGCTCCTTGGGCGTGAGGGCCGTGCGCGCGTTCTCCAGCGCCACGTTCTGCTGCAGCAGCGGGAAATCGGAGCCCAGCAGCACGCGGTGGCTGCCCAGCTTGTCGACGGCCTCGCGGATCACCTTGGGCGGCTGCCACGAGGTCTCCACGCTCAGGTGGTGGTGGCGCTCGGCCAGGGCAAGGATGGTGGGGTACTGGTCCCAGCCGATGTGGGCGATCGTGATGCTGAGGTGCGGGAAGGCCGCCACCACCGGGCCCAGCTGGCTGGCGTCATCGAAGCCATGGACCTCGAACGGGAACGAGCCGGTGTGGATGAAGACCGGCAGGTCTTTCTCCTGGGCCAGCGTCAGCAGGTCGTACATGCGCCGCTCCTCGGACGGGGAGCCGGCGCGCGCGGGGTTCAGCTTCATGCCGGCCACCGGGTGCTTCTTGATCAGGCGTTCCATCGTCTCCACGGCGTCCGGCTGGTGCGGATCGGCGGCGATGAAGAGGCTGAAGCGGTCGGGATAGGGGGCGATCGCCATCGCCACGTCTTCGTTGGAGAAGTAAGGCTCGATCGGGCAAACGACGGTGTGGCCGACGCGGTTGCGCACCATGCTGTCGAGCAGCATCTCCACCGTGTACTTCTCGAAGACGCGCAGGATCTCGTGGTAGGCGTAGTGGTTGATCGAGCGGTACAGGAAGCGGCTGAACGGGTCGCGGAAGTGCATGCCGCAGATGCCGGCCACTTGCCGCGTCAGCGGCTCCATCAGCTCGGCCAGTTCCTTGACGTAGACCCCGCCGCGCGGCTCCAGCGCCTTGATGGGCGAATCGCCTCGCAAGTGGGCGTGAAAATCGATCAGCGGGAAATCCAGGTCCATGGGCGGCCTTCCGACTTCGAAGCCTGCCCGGGCGGCGTCGCCCGGGTTCCATGGATTATATACCCGCCGCCATATGTAGGGCGGTGAGGGATGGCCAAAATTAAAAGCCCGTTTGGACGGGCTTTCGGGTCGAGGACCGGCGCGGGCTCAAACGGCCGACGCCAGCTCCAACAACCTCCACGTAACTTGCGCTTCCACGTCTTCCACCGCGACGCGGCCAACGGTCTCGGCGAAGCGCACCAGCTCGAAATCGTCGCCATCGCGCACCAGGCGCAGGTCGCAATCCGTGCAGTGGTATCGCTCGCCGCTAGGAACGAGGTTGACCATGTGCGTCCCGCAATCGGGACAGATCAGGGCAATATTGCCCGAGAAGTTGGTGCTCATATCACCCACTGGCCTCCTTGGACGGACCGACACGGGGTGTCCCGGCCGATCGATGGGGTGTTTCCAGGCAAGGAGCGCATGGGGGCGCGCCTTTGAGCAGCTCGCGGCTGAATTTCATGTGGGCGGGCTTGAAGCAGCTC
>JAQBPE010000329.1 GCA_028287685.1 Cyanobacteria bacterium RYN_339
CAGGCAGCCGCCGTGAAGCGCGTGATCGGGCAGGTGGGCCTGACGGAGCGCGCCCGGGTGCGCATCGCCAAGCTCTCGGGGGGCCAGCGCAAGCGCGCCAGCGTGGCGGTGGAGCTGTTGGCGCGCCCGGCCGTGCTGTTCCTCGACGAGCCCACCTCTGGCCAGGATCCGCACCTGGAAGAGAGCATGATGCAACTCTTCCGCGAGCTGGCCGGCCACGGCACGACCGTGGTCGTCACCACCCACGCCATGGCGAACGTCGAGCTGTTGGACCTGGTGGTGTTGCTCAAGGATGGGCACGTGGTCTACGTCGGCCCGCCCCAAGAGCTGCTGGCCTTCTTCGACAGCCGCTCCTACGAAGGCGTCTTCAAGTGCCTGGCCGCGGAGCCCGCCAGCCACTGGTTGCAACGCTTCTACAAGAGCCAGCTATTCCGTCAGTACGTGGCGGGGCGCGCCTCATGATCAACCGCGTTCAGGCCGGCGTGCTGTCGGACCGCTACCTCGACGTCTTCCTGGGCGACTGGAAGGGGCTGGGCTTCCTGATCCTCCAGCCGGTGCTGGTCGCCCTTTGCGCGGGCGCCGTCTGGTCCGGCACCCAGCCTGGGCCCACGCTCTACTTCGTGCTGTGCTTCTCCACGCTGTTCTTCGGCTGCGTCAACGCCTGCCGCGAGATCGTGAAGGAAGGGCCGATTTACCGGCGCGAGCGCCTCGTCAACCTCGAAATCCCCGCCTACGTGGCATCCAAGCTCTGGATCCTCGGTATGCTGGGGTTCGGCCAGACGTTGCTCTTCTACGGCGGCATCCGCTACTTCCTGGTCTTGGCCGGCAACCCCGTGTTGATGGTGCTCGCGCTGTACCTCAGCTTGTTGGCGGGCACCGCGTTGGGGCTCGCCATTTCGGCCGTCGTGGGCTCCGACGTGGTGGCGCTCGGTCTCGTGCCGGTGGCCATGGTGCCCCAGTTGATCTTCTCCAAGCTGGTGTTGCCGGCCAAGTCGCTGGAAGGCCCGCTGGCCTGGATGGAACAGGCCACGCTCGCCAAGTGGAGCTATCGCGCGATGGAAGAGGTCACGGCGAGCCCGCCGGACTACGGGGCCCTGGCCTGGGCCTTCGGCATCTTGCTGGCCGCCGTCGTGCTCCTGACCACCTTCGCCGGTGTGGCGCTCAAGCTCAAGGACGGTGCCCATGCGTAAGTTCCTCGCGCTCTTGCTGCTGCTCGCCATGGCGGGCGGCGGCTACGTCCTGTTCATGCATGGCAACCGGGTCAACGCGCCATTGGGCGTGATGCTGAACGGCCAAACGCGCGAGGTGACGGAGCTCGGGCGGCAGTTCATGGAGGCGGTGCAGTACAAGGACTTCAAGGCCGCGGCCCTGTTGAGCCCGCCGGCCGACCGGGAGAAGGCCGACATCCCCAAGCTGATCGAGCGGCTCTTCCTGGTGAAGCCGGAGCAGCTCCAGATCGACAAGGTGCAGTTGCTGACGGCGGACGTGGATTCGACCGGCGCGCGCGCGCGCACCAAGTTCGGCACGGACGTGAAACTGTTGAACTCCCAAGAGTTGCGTCATCCGGAGATCATGCTCTATTGGCACAAAGCCACGGACGGCAAGTGGTACATGGACTTGGCGTCGTCGTTGCAATAGTGGGGTATGGAGCCTTCGTTGCCCGCTATGGAGGTTCACTGCCGATGCCCACGATGACCCAGGTGCTTGCCACCACCCTCGCCCTGACCACGTTGGCCGGGTGCGTCACCTCGCCCACCGGCTCCGGGCAAGTTGCCAAGGGGACCAGCGCCAGCACCTCGAAGCCGGCCACGACCACCCCGGCCAACTCGACCACCACGCCCGCGACCTCGACGACGACCCAGCCGCCCGCAGCGGCGCCCTCCCAGCAGGCTGCCGCCGCAACGGGCGTGCAGACCGCGGATGCCGCCGCCGAAGAGCAGCAGGCCGACGACTTCGCCACCATGATGGACCAGGAAGACGCCCCGGGCCGCTACGTGCTGGCCTTGGGCAGCACCATCGACGTCGCGGCGATCACCGCCGCCGCCGGCACCGATGCGGCCAAGTCCGCGGCGGATGCGGCCAAGTCCGCTGCAGATGCCATCCAGACCGCGCGAGACGCCGCCATCATCGGCGCGGTTGGCGCCAAAGTCGGTGTTGACGCTACGGCGACCGGCTCGATCGGTGCCGCCACCGGTGCTGCGGGCGCGAAGGCCAGTGCGGACGCCGCGATGGCAAGCCAATTGGCGGCCAGCGGCGACATCGCCGGTGCCCTCGCCGCAGCCGTCAAGGCCCGCGCCGCTGCCGGCGATGCCCGTGCCGAGGCAACCAAGGCCCGGGCGGACGCCGCCGTGCTGCGGTCTGATGCCGAGAAGACGCGCGCGGAAGCGATCAAAGCAGCCGGCGCGATGGCCGTGGAGCTGCGCACCAGGGTCGTGGCGCAGCGCGCCGCGGTGCTGGCGCTGATCACGTCGCGGTTGGCCCGCTACGTGACGGAACGCGTGAAGCTGCACGCGGCCTTCCTGGCCGGCGCGGCGATCGCGAACGCCAACGGCACCAAGACCCGTACCGTGACCTTTGACGCCGCCGTGAAGACCGATGGCAAGGACGTGGCGCGCACCGTGAAGATCGAGCGTACGACCGGCGCCGACGGCATGGTGGTGTCCTCCGTCGTCACGTTCGACCAGACCCTTCCCGGCGGTGGCTCCCGCCACTGCGTTCGCAGCAAGGCCTTGCAGGCGGACGGCGCCTATGGCTGCACCTTCTCGTCGGACGCGGTGCTGGCGGACGGCATGAAGCGCACGGCATCCTGGTCTCGGAAGATCGCGGTCGATGGCAGCGTCACCGGTAGCGGCACGATCATCTTCGCGGACAAGGACGGCACGGACCGCAAGTCGCTGGCAATCTCGTTGGGCGGCCGTGACGAGTCCGTCGCGGTGAAGGCCGTGGATACAGATGCCAACGCCGTGGCCGAGGTCAAGGTGGGGGCGGACGGCAGCGTAAAGGCTGCCGCCACGGGCTCCGACGGGAAGTCGGCGACGGTCGAGGTCAAGACCGATGCCTCCGGCTCGGTGGCGATCAGCGCCGACTCGTTGGGCGCGACCGAAGTGGCGATCGGGATCAAGAAGTAGCGGCGCCGCCGTATCCAACGACAAGCCAAGGGCCTCTATCCACCGGGTAGAGGCCCTTGAAGTCAGAAGGGGATTCCCTTAGCGTTCGTGCTTGCTCAACTTGATCTTGCGCAGGCGGATCGACTTGGGCGTCACCTCCACCAACTCGTCCTCGTTGATGTATTCCATGGAGCGCTCCAGCGTCATCTCGACCGGAGGCGCCAGCGTCGTCAGCACCTCGGCGCCGGCCGAGCGGATGTTGGTTTGCTTCTTGGCCTTGCAGACGTTCACGTCCAGGTCCTGGGCGCGGTTGTGCTCGCCCACGATCATGCCGGAATAGACCTTGGTGCCGGGCTTGATGAAGAACAAGCCGCGGTCCACGAACTGCTGGATGGCGTAAGGGGTGGAATCGCCCTCTTCCCAGGCGATCATCACGCCGTTGCGCTGCTGGGGGATGTCGCCCGCGTACGGCTCGTAGTCGAAGAACGAGTGGTTCATGATGCCCTCGCCCTTGGTCATGCGGATGAAGTCGCTGCGGAAGCCCAGCAGGCCCCGCGCCGGGATCAGGAACTCGACCAGCGTGCGGCCATTGTGGAGGTGCATGTGCTGCATCATGCCCTTGCGGTTGCCCATGCGCTCGATGCAGGCGCCGGCCGCCCATTCCGGCACGTCGAGGACCAGCGTCTCGAACGGCTCGTACCGCTTGCCGTCGATTTCACGGTTGATGACGCGCGGCTTCGAGATTTGGAACTCGAAGCCTTCGCGGCGCATCGTTTCCAGCAACACGCCCAGGTGCAGCTCGCCGCGGCCGGAGACCAGGAAGCTGTCCGTGGAGTCCGTGTCCTCGACGCGCAGCGCCACGTTGGATTCCAGCTCCTTCGTGAGGCGATCGCGCAGCTGGCGGCTGGTTACATACTTGCCTTCGCGCCCGGCAAAGGGCGAGTTGTTGACGGAGAACGTCATCTGCATGGTCGGCTCGTCGATCCGGATCAACGGCAGCGGGTGCGGGTCGGAAGCCGAGGCCAGCGTCTCGCCGATGTTGGCGTCCGCGAAGCCCGCGACGGCGATGATGTCGCCCGCGTGGCACTCGTCCGCGTCGAGGCGCTTGAGGCCGGAGAAGGTCATCAACTTGGAGACCTTGCCCTTGGTGTGACCGCCGTCCGCGCGGATCAAGATGAGGTTCTCGCCCTGCTTGATCGTGCCGTTGTGGATGCGGCCGATGATGACGCGGCCCAGGTACTCGGAGTAGTCGAGCGTCGTCACCTGCAACTGCAACGGCTTCTCCTTGTCGCCCAACGGGGGCGGCACCTTGTGGAGGATCGACTCGAACAACGGGATGAGGTTCTCTTGCGGGTCGTCCAGGCTGTCTTGCGCCCAACCGTTGATGCCGGAGGCATAGATGACCGGGAACTCGACCTGGTCGTCGTCGGCACCGAGCTCGATGAAGAGGTCAAGCACCTTGTCGATGGCGCCGGCCGGATCGCAACCGGGGCGATCGACCTTGTTGATCACCACAATCGGCTTCAGGCCCTGCTCCAGCGCCTTGCGAAGCACGAAGCGCGTCTGGGGCATCGGGCCCTCGAACGCGTCGACCAGCAGCAAGCAGCCGTTCACCATGCCGAGCACGCGCTCGACCTCGCCACCGAAGTCGGCGTGGCCGGGGGTGTCGACGATGTTGATCTTGTAGGTCACGCCGGTGTCCTGGGCGGTGTAGGCGATCGCGGTGTTCTTGGCGAGGATGGTAATGCCCCGCTCGCGCTCGATGTCGTTGGAGTCCATCACGCAGTCGGCGACGGTCTCGTTGGCGCGGAAGGCGCCGGATTGCTTCAGCAGACCGTCTACCAGCGTGGTCTTGCCATGGTCGACGTGGGCA
>JAQBPE010000347.1 GCA_028287685.1 Cyanobacteria bacterium RYN_339
GGGTCGCTTGCGCCCGCGGAGCTGGACCGCTGGCTGGAGGCGGTGGTGGCCGAAACGGACGAACGGCGGCTGGCGGCCGCGCTGCTGGCGGGGGCGATCGCCCTGGCCCGCGCCGACCGCGGCTACGTGCTGGCCTACGAGGCCGGGCGCTTACGCGGGGCCGTGACCCAGGGCATGGACTACGCCGCCGAGGTCCAGGCGGGCTTCAGCGAGACGATCGCCGCGCGCGCCCTCTACGAGGCCCGCCCGATCTACGTGGTGGATGCGGCCAGCGACGCGGAGTTCCGCGAGGCCGCCAGCGTGGTGGCCCTGGATCTCCACACCGTGGTGGCCTTGCCGCTGTTGGCCGGGGACGAGGTGCTGGGCGTGCTGTACATGGACCGCGCCGCGCTGGAGCCCAGCTTCGGCCCGCCGGACCTGGCGCTCTTGATGGCCTACGCGCGCACGGGCGCCGGGTTGCTGGCTGCCGCGCGCGCGCGCCACGCGGCCGAGACGGAAATGGCGCGTTGGCGCGCCTGCGCCGGCTTAGGAGCTCGCCTGGCCGGGGTGGCCGATGCCGCCGCCGCGCGCCGGATCGTGCTTGCGGCCGTGAGCGACGTCCTGGGCGCCACGCGCGCGCACTGGCTGGTGCAAGCGGGTGCCGGCTGGACGGCGCTGGACGCCCCGGCCGAGGACATCTCCGCCGGTGTGGCGAGCTGGGTCCACGAGCGCGGCGAGCCGCTGGTGCTGGTGGACGCCGGCAGCGACGAGGCCTGGCAGGCGCATGCCAGCGTCCAGGCCCTGGGCCTTTCGACCGTCTGGTGCCTGCCCGCGGGGTCCGACGTGCTTTACCTGGACGCGCCCCGCGCCGCGGGCGACCGTGACGAGCTGCGCCTGGCCGCCGCGCTGGCCGCCTGGGCCGCGCCGGTGGTGGCCGGCCTAGCGCAAGGGTAAGTGGAAGCCCTCGTGCCGGCCGGGAGGCGGCGCGAGTCGGGGCGGCCGGTTGAAGCTGTTGGCGGCGATGCGTTGGTCCAGCAGCTCCTTGGAGGACACGGGCATGCCCTCCGCGCGTAGGTGGGCCGCCACCTGGTGGATCGCGAGCTTGTCGAAGCGCCCTTCTGCGTACATCGTCGCGACGGCCAGCGGCACCGGCCGGTGCCGGTCGGCGATCAACAGCGCGTCGCGCAGGTCCTGGCGCACCTGCGAGGACTCCGCGGCGCCGATCGTCCGCACCAGCTTGGCGAGCGGCTTGCAGGCGGGATCGAGCTCCAACGCGCCCGCCACGGCCTCGAAATCGTCCCGCGAGGTGGACTTGCCCAGCGCCGCCTGCAGGTCGTCCGTGAAGCCGCCGTCGGAGACGGTGCGGCGCGCGTCGGCCAGGTGCCCGTCCACCTCCTTGGCGACGGGTTGGTGCTTCCATTCCGTGTGCTCGGCCAGGTAGCCGACCTGGTCCTCGTTGAGCTCGTGGTAGGCCGCCAGCGGCTTCTTGCCCATTCCCAGCGGCACGCTCATGTCGGCGACCTCGAGCTGGTCGCCCGGCTTCAGGTGGGCGGGATCGGGCACCTCGTCCTCGTTGTCCGCGATCAGGCGGGACAGCGGGACGTGCTGCTGCTTGGCGATCGCCGCCATGGTGTCGCCCTGCTTCACGGTGTAGTCCATGGGGTCCCCTTTCCTGTCGTGCCGGCTTCTTGTCTGTATCTTACCCTTGCTTCCGCTGGAGCGGACTTGGTAAACTCCGCCCCACGATGGATCGATTCTCGGCGAGCGGCAGCAAGAACACGGACCTCCTGGCCGACCGGCTGCAACGGATCCGGCGGGTCTTGCGCTTCGCGGGCGAGCGCCTGCGCGCGATCCGCCAGGACCACGAGGCGTTCTGGTCGCTGCCGCTGGAGCGCGCGCCGCACCTGGGGATCGAGGTGGCGGACCGCGTGCTGACCTTCAAGCGCAAGACCGAGCTGGCGGAGCGGCTGCTCGCTACCGGCGGCAAGGTGCTGAAGCTGGCAGAGGGGCAGACGGCGGCCGCAGCGCTGGTGACCGCCGGCCGCTTCGACGCGGAGCACCTGGCGGCCACGGTGCGCGAGCTGGACACCCTGATCGCGGGCGTGCAGCACGCCTCGCGCGCGTTCGGCGCGCGGGCGCTCGGGATGCCCGCCCATCCCCCCGCCCGCCCGAAGTCCGCCGGCCCGGCCGCGCCCTCGGAGCCGCGCAGCGCCAGCGGCCGCCTGTTCCGCTGGTTGCAGAAGCTGGCAGAGGAGCCGGAGGTCACGATCGCCGCGGCCATGCGCCCCGCGCCGCTCGACGACGGGCGGGTGCCCGCCTACCTCCGCGAGCTGGAGGCGGCGGCCGAAACGGCGCGGTTGGTGCTGAAGGAGGTGTCGACGGAGCTCGCCATCTTGCGCAGCGCCCTGTATGCCACCGCGCTGCCCGTGCCGCGTCGGCCCTGGCCGGAGGTGCCGGCGGAGATCGAGGCCATCTCGCTGGTGGAGCAGCTGGACCCGGTCCAGGTGACCTGGCTGACGCCCGTGGCCAAGCGGCTCTACGTGGACGCCGACGCGGTGCGCCGCGCGCACGTCTGCGTGACGCAGTGGCAAGACGCCCAGGCGCTGATGGACAGCGCCGTCCGGCACCGACACGTGGTCCGCACCAGCGGCCCCGACCGGCAATTGGTGCTGATGATCGACTTCCACCCGGGCAAGCTGCGCGCCTCCGTCCTGCCGCTGACGCACCTGCCGGCCACCTTCAACGGCGTGCCCGTGCTGAGCCGCCTGTTCCCGCCGCGGGATCTTATTTAGGGCTTGGGGAGCACGAGCGTGCGGATGCGGTTGTTCTGGGTGTCGGCCACGTACAGCGTGCCGTCCGGGCCGAGCACGATGCCTTCCGGGCCGTTGAAGCGCGCGGCCGCCCCGGTCCCCTCGGCGAAGCCCGGGGCGTCGCCGCTGCCGGCGATCGTGGTGACGAAGCCGCGGGGCTGCAGCAGGCGGATGCGGTGGCCGGCGGCGTCCGTCACGTAAATCGTGCCGTCGGGCGCGGCGGCCACGCCCTTGGGCATGGAGAACGTTGCGCTGTAGAACGTGCCGTCCCGCCAGGTATGCTTGCCGCCCAGGCCCGCGATGGTGGAGACGCCGCCGGCCGGGCTGATGCCGCGGAGCAGGTGGTAGCCGCCGTCCGCCACCAGCAACCCGCCATCCGGCGCCAGCGCCAAACCCAGCGGGGTGAGGAAGGTTGCCCCGGCGCCGAAGCCACTGTAGACGCGGTCGTCGTCCTTGTGATCGCCGGCCAAGGTGGTGACGGCGCCGTCCGCGGCGATCTTGCGGATGCGGTAGTTCTTGGCGTCGCTGACGTAGAGCACGCCGTCAGGCCCCACCGCCACGCCCTGCGGGCTGGAGAAGCGCGCGGCTGCCCCGGGGCCGTCCAGGAACCCAGCCGTGCCGTCGCCCGCGACCGTGCTGGTCACGGGCGAAGCGCCGGCCGGCCCGGTGATCTTGCGGATGCGCTGGTTGGCTTGATCCGCCACGTAGAGGTTGCCGGCCGCATCCAGCGCCAGCGCGACCGGGGAGGAGAAGCGTGCGGCAGGTCCCGGGCCGTCCACGTAGCCTGCTCCGTTGCCGCCGATCGTGGTCACGGGGTGGGCCGGGTCCGCGAGGTTGATGCGGCGGATGCGGTGGCTGCCGCGCTCGCTCACGTAGAGCAGGCCCTTGGGGTCGTAGGCCAGCCCGGCGGGCAGGTTCATGTCGGTGGGGCCGGCCAGCGTGTGCACTTCCGCGGCGATCGCCGGCGGCGTGGCGGCGGGCACGCAGGGCGCGCTGGTGGCGGTGCCCGGGGTCGCGGCTTCGTCGGCGATCGCCGCTCGCAGCGCCTGCTTGGTGGCCGCCTGCCCCTCGTCACTGGATAGGTACGGGACGGCGGCGACGAACAGCGAGGCGGCGGCGGCCGACAGGTCTTCGCGCAAGATGCCGTCCAGCCCCAAATCCACCAACACGGCTTCGCTGCGGGGGGCGGCGTCGGCGTCGTTGCTGGTGAAGAACTCCGTCACCAGGAACTCCGTGATGTCCGCGGGCTTCCGGATCGAGACGGGGGGCTGGCCCGGGTGCAGGAGGCCGGCGAGCCGGACGTAAGGCCGATCGTCGAAGTAGGTCGGCGAGGCCGCCAGGCGCGCCGTGGCGGCTTGCTCCAGCTTGGCGAGCGAGTTGCGGAGCGCGGCGATCGCGGTGCCACGGGCCAGGGCGCGGCCCGCCAGGCTGGGCACGATCTGGGCGCCCTCGAGGTCGGCGTGCGCGATGCCGATATCCGAAAGGCGCAACAGCACGCGCCGGCGCGCCTCCAGGGGCAGGGCCTTGAAGGCGGCGCCCTGCAGCTCCTCGCCGAAGGCCTGGACCACCAGCTGGGCGCTCGCCGCCAGCGTCTCGTCCACGCGGCCGACCGGGCGGCAGGGGTCCGGGTCGAGGGTCTCGGCGATGCGCGCGGCCGCATCCGCGCGCAGGTAGGTGGTCACGACCGTGGTGGCGTCGTCCACCACCAGCCCGGTGCCCGCCCCCGTGTCGATCAGCCCGTCCACGGCCAGGCGGGCGTCCTGGCTGCCGGGCGCCGCCGACACCAGCATCACGTTGCGCGCCAGGGCCGGTGGCAGGTAGACCTCGAACTCGCCCTTGGCGTTGGTATAGACCGCGTAGACGGCCTTGCCGCGGGCATCGACGCCCAGGGGCAGGTAGGCGTCGTCGGCCAGCGACAGCACCGCCACCAGCATGCCGGCCGCCGGGCGGGAGGCCTGGGCGGCGGCCTCCAACACCCCGAAGCCCGCGCCATGGTTGGCGATGATGCCCCCGCCGTTGTTGGCGATGATGCCGGCGCCCTGGTCCGACACGAAGCCCGCGCCGTTGTCGGAGATGATGCCGCCGCCTTGATCGGAGACGAACTTCACCTTGCCCGTGAGGTTGGCGCCGTTGTGGCTGACGATGCTCGCCTGCTGGCGGTTGATCACGTTGCCGGCGTTGTTGGCGATGACCTGGCCGCCCGCCACGGTCAGCACGTCGCCCGCCAGTGTGGCGCCCTTCGCGCCCACGGCATAGCCCGCGTCCAGCGCGATGCGGCCGGCCAGCACCGTGGCGCCGCGGCTGGGCTTCTGTAGCACGTCGGGACCCGTCGCCCCTGGCGAGGCCGAGAGCGGCGGGCCGCCGGGCGCGGGCGTGGCCACCAGGCGGGTCTTGGCCGGGCTGGGCGTGGCGTGGTTGGCGAGCTTGCCGTCGCAGGCGGCCAGCAACAGGGCCAACCCCGCCAGGATTCGTCGGTTTGGACGCTTCACCGCGGCGGGAGGTCGAGCAGCAAGTGCTCGGCGGGCAAGCTGGCTGCGAGCGGCGCATGGGGGATGGTCAGGAGGTTCGGGTTGGGCAGCTTGTCCCGGTTGAGGTCGAAGATCTCCTTCCAGCGCCCCGCGTCGCCCAGCTCGCGCTCGGCGATGCCACGCAGGGTATCGCCCGGCTTGACCTCGTAGCACTCGTCCGTGGCCAACACGTAGGACTTCAAGCCCTTGCCCGGCTTGGGCGTAGCCAGCGCCTTGGCGGCCGCGTCGCCGGTGCTGGCGGCGAGCTTGTCCTTGCCGCGGGCCGTGGCGGCTTGCTCCGCCGCTTCGCCGGGGAGGGGCTTCCCTGCCTGGACCGGGCTCTTTGCGGCGGTGACCGGGTTCACCAGGGCCGCGAGGCGGGAGGCGTCGAACGTGGGGTCGGCCATGCGGGGGTCCTCCTGCGGATGCGTTGCCTGCTTCCTACATACCCGCCCCGCCTCGCCGCCAAGCGGCTGGCCAGTTTCCGCCCCGGCTACTGGGGTTTGGCTTGCTTGAACACCTCGTAGAGCTGCTCCGTCACGAGCTCGCTGGCGAAGAGCGTGGTGCCCAGGCTCTCCATCAAGCCGGTGAAGGCCGCGAACAGCCAGTTCGAGCCACCGAAGTGGGGTGGCAGGCCGGCCTGGCCTTCGAGGTCGGACACGCCGGCAAGCACGGCTTCGGGCCTGGTCGACAGCGGGCCGATGAGGCCGACGGCCATGAAGTCGAAGTAGTCCGAGCCGCGCTCGAACTTGTACGCCTTGTGGTCGCGCTGGTTGGCAGCCACCACGATCGGCAGGCTTTCGAAGCGCGCCTTGCCGCCGGGCTCGGCCAGCGCCTTGTTCACGTCCGGCAACTGCTCCGTGAGCAGCTTGCGCAGGACGGCCAGGCTGGTCAGGGACGTGTCGGTCCGATCCAGCGGATAGCGGTTGTCGGCCGGGATCTGCTCCAACCGGGGCTTGGTCTGGTGCAGGCCCGCGTGTGCCATCACGATGTCGGTGATGCGGTCCACGATCCGCTCGCGCTCGGCCTCCGGCAGCTGGTCGATGCCGTTGGCGAGCACCTGGGTGTTTATCTACTTGAGGCGCCCCGCGACGAAATCCTGGCCGGCCGGGTTACCCTTAACGAACGGGTCCAACAGGATCTCCCGGTTGTTACTGGCGATCAGGCGGCGGGCAAAGGAGCGATAGCCCACGCGGATGTAGTTGACGATGATCGAGGAGTCGTCGCTCACGGTGGCCTCGGTGGCCACCGGCAGGGAGACGTGCTGGAAGTGCATGCGCGGGTCCGGCTTGCCTGGCACGAAGGCCACCACCTCGACGTTGTCGGCCTGGTCCGGCGGCAGGTACAGCTCGTAGCCGCCCTTGAGGTTGGTATACACCGCGTAGACCGGCTGGTTGTCCTTGTCGCGGCCGATCTCCAGAGGCTTGTGCGTGACCAACGAGCGCGCGTAGACGACCATGCCGGCCGCGGCGATCGCGGCGCCCGGGCCGGCGGTGCCTAGCAGCCGGCGAGCCTTCGGCGCGGCCGCGTCGCCGCCCAGGATGCTGCCGCCGTCCTGGGAGATCAAGCTGGCCGGGGCCACGATGTTCCCGCCGCCCTGGGCCACGATGGACCCGCCGTCGTTGGTGATGAGGCTGCCCCCGTCGTTCGAGATCAACGAGCCCCCGTCGTTGGTGATGAGGCTGCCGCCGTCGTTGGTAATCAGCGTCCCGCTGTTCCCTCCGGTCATCAAGCGGGCCTGGCCCGCCGCGAGCACGCTGGCACCGTCCTGGCCGATCAAGCTGCCGGCCTTTTGCTGCACCACGTAGGTCGGGTCGAACTGCACCCGGCCCGCGAGCACGCCCGCGCTACCCGCCGGCCGCACCAGCGGGTTGGGCGCGGCCTTGATCGCCGGGCTGGCCACGGGCTTGGCGGAGCCGACAGGCGGCTTGGTGCCGACCTTCACGGCGGCGCTGCCGGTGACGGCCGCTTGGCAGCCGGCAAGGCTCAGGGCCAGGAAGATGGCGACAAAACGGACTTGCATATCCGTTTCATACCCTCGGCGGGCTAGCTCGCTTGCACCACCACCAGCGCCTTCACGCGCGCCTCGTTCACCGCCTCGTCCATGTTGCGATCCAGCGGGTCCTGGCGCACCTCGACGGTGTGCCGGCCCGGCGCGAGCGTCAGCCCAAGCGGGTTCGAGCGGCCCCAGTCCTCCCAGCGGTCCGTGCCGCGCTGCGGCAGCACCAACGCGCCCACGCGCCGGCCGTCCACGTACAGGCCGCGCAGCGCGCACTTGCTGTCCGTGTTCACGGGCCCCGCGCCGTTGGCGTAGACCACGTGGGCGCGGAAGCGGCCGCCCAGGGGCAAATCCAGCTTGAAGGCCGTCTGGGTGCCGACCTGGTTCCAGCGCTTGGGGTCGTCGGCCTGCACGCTCCAGATGGCGCCCGTCGAGCGCACCCGCGCGTGCGGCGAGACCAGGCCGCCCGCGCCCGTGGCCGTGACGCCGTAGGTGTGGGGGCGCGCGTCCAGCGGCTCGTGGAAGCGCGGCGGGGCGCTGGTGCCGACCGGGGCCCCATCGCGCCAGACCGTGAACCAGGCCAGCGCCTGGTCGGCTCGCCACAGGAGCTCCGTCCAGCCGGCCCGCGGCTCGACGGACAACGGCTCCGGTGCCTCCGGCGCGGTCAGGGGCTGCGCCGGCGAGCGCTCCGTCAACGAGCCCGCGAGCGCTCCGTCCAGCTGGATCTCCACGCGGTGAGCGCCCTTCAAGCCATACGACAAACGCGTGACCGGGCGCCCATCGAGCTTGACCCAGCGCACGCGGTCGCCCGTGCCCGTGACCACCACGTCCAGGCGCGCCTCGCGCACGCGCAAGCCGCGCAGCGCCAGGCGGGGCCCCAGCCAGGCCGGCACCATCGGCTTGAAGGCATAGCCCGCCTCGCCCAGCTCCAGCCCGAACAGGCCCTTGTAGACCAGCGCCAGGCTGCCTGCCACGCTCCAGAGCTGGCGGTCGGAGTTGACGGCAGTGCCTTGCGCCCGGCCGCTCTCCAACACGAAGTTCTCCTTGTTGGTCTGGAACAGCGCGGCGGCGCGGCAGACGTCCGCGAGCCCGCGCTCGAAGGCCGCGCCGTTGCCCGCCCGCTTGCCCGCCAGCGCGAAGTAGGTCTCCACGAAGGGCCAGACCGCCTTGTTGTGGTAGGGCTGGGTGGGGTGCGCCAGCTGGGGGAAGATCGTGGGCACGCCGTAGGGGTAGAGCGGGTAGCTCGCCACCACGCGGCCCGCCTTGGGCCCCGCCACGTCGTACAGCACCGCCAGCGCGTTGCCCAGCGCCTCCGTCTGGAACGAGCTGCCGTCGTCCGGCGCCGGGTACAGGAAGCCGCGGTAGAGCCCGGCGCGGGCGTCCCACAGCCGCCGGTCGATCGCCCGGCGGATGCCGGCCGCGCGCGCGTCCCATCCAGGCGCCTCCGGCTTGCCCAGCGCCCGCGCCATGCGCGCCAGGTCCGCGTAGGCCTCCGCGTGCAGCACGTTGGTGCCCAGGGCCCGCGCGCCGTAGATGTCCGCGGGCTCCATCCAGGCGGGGTAGGTCTGTTCGCGCCAGTCCATGAAGCTCGACTCGCCGTACATCAGCCCCGTGGTCGGGTCATGGGCCACGCGCCAGTCTTCTTCGGCCATGCCGCGGGCCAGGGCGTAGGCTTCCGCCAGGCGCGCCCGGTTGCCGCGGGCGAGGTACAGCTCCCAGGCCGCGGTGGTCCAGACCACGCGGTCGGTCGAGACCGGCCAGGCGCCGCCGCTCCCGGTGTCCTGGCGCACACGGCCAGCGGCTGCGCCCGATCCATGAAACGTCTTGGCCTTCAAACTGGCCCAGGCGCCTTCGGGCAAGACCAGCGCCAGCGCCAGCTGGGTCGAATACGACACGTCACGCGTCCAGACGCCCGGCCACTCCTTGCCGGCCATCAGCGCGCCGTCCGGCCGCACGTCGGCGCCCGCTTCCTCCGCGGCCTGGCGGTAGAGCGCGGCCAACAGCGGGCTGGCGGTCTCGAGCACGGGGAAGCCGGCCGGCAGCGGCCCCAACTCGCGCACGCGCGGCGTGCCGCCGTCGTTGCTCCACAGGCGGGTGCCGGAAAGCGCCACGGCGCGGCGATCGCCCTCCTGCACGGTGGTGGGGTCCAGGCTGTAGGCCGGGGTGAGCATCAGGGCCAGCAAGAGGGCATGGTTCATGGCGGCCATTCTAGCAGCTCCAACCTTTACCGAAGCTTGTCAGGTCTAAAAATCGGGAGGTGGCAAACGGTCCTGCCCGGGCCCTGCAACGCTCGCATGACGTCGTCGCCCGCATCGCGCGCGGCCAAAATTGACCGGCCAGGCTACACGTCGCCCTTCCGGCGGTATAACTCCCCCATGCGCCCGCTCCTGGCATCCTTGTTGCTGGTCTTCGGCCTGACCGCTTGCACGGTCGGCGTCACCTCCGTGGGCAAGGGCGGCAAGGTGACCGGCGGCACCACGACCTCCACGACCCCCCCGCCGGGCAGCTGCAGCGGCGCCACCCCCCCGCAACCGCAGCCGGGCGCGGCGATCGCCGTCGAGGTCCAGACCGTGGAAGGCAAGCCGGCGGAGGGCGCCGACGTGAAGGTCGTGCCCAAGCCGCAGGGCTACCACCTGGCCTGCGCCCCGCAGCAGCAGCCGGGCAACGGCTTCGCCGGCAAGACGGACGCCGCGGGCAAGCTCGGCAACGGCTTCCAGGGCTACGGCACCTACCTGGTCACGGCCCAGTTGGGCCAGGCCACGGCCAGCGGGGAGCTGGTGCTGGATGCGGCGCATGCCCCGGCCGCCCTGGTGTTGAAGCTGGGCGCGGGCAGCGCCGCGTCGTTGCTGCGGGCGCCCACGGAGGCCGCGAGCACGCTGGCCGGAACCGTCAGCATCGAAGCCGCCTACACGCTGGCCCATGGCGGCAGCTTGATTTCCGACCATGGCGCCGGCATCCTGGCGGTGGGCGGGCTGGTGGCCAACAACGGTGGCGGGCTGATCGCCAACAACGCCGGCAATCTGATCGCCAACAACGCGGGCAACCTCACGGGCAAGACCAAGCGCACGCTGCTGGA
>JAQBPE010000359.1 GCA_028287685.1 Cyanobacteria bacterium RYN_339
TCGGCGTCGGGGTGGGCGTCTTGGTGGGCGTCGGCGTAGGCGTAGGGGTGGCGCCCATGATGTGGTAGCGCTCGCCCAGGTGGAACTCCGCCGGGTCGTCCTCCATATGGAGGAGGTAATCCTCGGCCCGCGGCGCACCCAACACCAGCGACGTGGGCGGCACGCTAATGGCGCTGTTGCACGCCGGCAGCACAATGCCGAACGTCAACATAAAGCTAAACGCGATGAAGCCTTGCTTGTTCATAGCTTAAACTTCCCTTGTCCGCGCTGCGTGACGCTTGCCAGTTCCCTCATACCCGATAATCGGCGGCGGGCTACGTCGACTTTAGGACGGGACGAGGCCCTGCTCCCGCAAACAGGCAACCGTGCGGGCCACGCCTTCCTCCAGGGACACCGGGGCGTAGCCCAGCTCTGCCCGGGCGCGCGAGGCATCCACATGAGCGTCCCACAGCAGGAACTGCAGCTGCCCGGCGGCCACGATCGGCGTGAAGCCGAACAGGCGCGCCAGCGGCTCGCTGGCGGCGGCCAGCCCGCGCATCAGGGCCTCCGGCGCCACCTTCGGCACCTTGATGGGCACCTGGCGGGCGATCGCCTCCGCCAGCTCGCGGTTCGACACATGGACGTCCGCCAACAGGTAGCGGCGGCCCGGCTCGCCCCGGTCGAAGGCCGCCAGGTGCGCCTGACCTACGGCCTCGCTGAAGCAGAGCGACATGCCACCCGGCGGCAACGCGGGCAGCTGGCCCGTCAGCAGCTTGATGAAGAACGAGTTGGTGCCCACATGCACGGGGCCCGGCCCGTACACCGCGCTGGGGTTCACGTAGACGATCTGGAGCTGCGCCTCGCGGCGCGCCGCCTCGTGCTCCGCGTCCTGCTTGGAGCGCTCGTAGGCGGTGGGCTTGGGGTCCGGATCGATCCGGCTCTCGTCGAGCTTGCCGCCGCGCGGGGCTGCGAAGACATCCATGGTGGAGGTGTAGACGGCGCGCGGGACGCCGGCGGCGATCGCCGCGTCCAACACGTTCGCCGTGCCCTGCCGGTTCACCCGATCGAAGACCAGCGGGTCGGCCTGCCACTGCTCCGGCATACCGGCCGCGTGGAACAGCCCGCGGGCCCCCGCCAACGCCGGGGCCAGGGTCTCCGGGCGAGTAACGTCTCCCGCCACCAGCTCGATCGCTTCCGGCAGCAGCAAGCGGGCCCGTGCGGGGTCGCGCACGATCGCCCGCACGCGATCGCCGCGCGCGGCCAGGGCCAGCGCGATGGCATGGCCCACCATGCCGGTCGCGCCCGTCACCACCAGCGGCGCGTCAGCGGACATCGACGGGTTCCTTCATGCCCTGTTGGCAGTAGGCGGCCAGGCCGTCGGCGATCGCCACGCCCAATTTCTGCTGCTGGCCGGGGTCGCCCGCCCACTCCACCTCGTACGGGTTGGTCAGGAAGGCCAACTCCATCAGCACGCTGGGCGCCACCGCGGGCCGCGTCAGGGCCAGGTTGTCCCAGAACAGGCCATACGACGGCCGGCCCAGCTTCTCCACCAGCCAGCGCTGCATGAAGGCCGCCAGCGGCTGGGCCTGCGGGTGGTACCAGAAGCCGCCCACGCCCTGCGTGTGCAGCACGTCGCCGTTGTCGGGCAGGGCGTTGTAGTGCAGGCTGACGGAGAGCGTCGGCTCCGATTTCGTGATGATTTCCTGGCGCTCCTTCAGGCCCACGTCGAGGTCTTGCTCGCGCGTCATCACCACGTCCGCGCCCAGCTGGCGCAGGCGATCGCGCACGTGGCGCGAGACGATCAGCGAGACGTCCTTTTCGTGGATGCCGGTCGGGCCCGAGGTGCCGGGGTCTTCCGGGCCGCCGTGGCCGGGGTCCAGCACGATCCGGATGCCATCCAGCGGCGGCCTTCCGGCGGCCGGCGGGGTGGGCGGGTGGCGCAGCGCCAGCTTCAGCGTGGTGCCGTCGTAGGCCAGCTTGTAGCCCCAGGGGTGCGGGCGCTTGAGGTGGAAGGTGTAATCGATGCGGTCCGGCGCCACCTGGGTCCAGGCCAGCCAGTCGATCAACGGATCGCGGTCCACGTGGATGATGTCGGTCTGGGCGGTGGTGCCGAAGAGCGACAGCGTGAACTGGCCGTCGCCTTCCGCCACGGCCACCGGCACCGCGGCCTGCAAGGGGAAGGACACCTCCGTCCAGCCGCCCACGCGCTTGGCACCGATGCTGCGGATGATCGAGCTGGGCGGCGCGGGCACGTCCACCAGGCGCGCCTCTTGCCCGTCCAGCCAGCCACCGTAGCCCAGCCGCAGCCAACTGCCCTCGCGGCCCGTCACCAGGGCCTGGGTGCCGCGCGGCAGGGGCGTGAGCCGCGAGAAGTCCGTGCTCGGCCCCGTGCGCGCGACGCCGGCCTCGGACAGGACCAGGGCCGCGATGTAGCGGTTGGGGTCCAGGATCTCCACGTTGCCGGCCGCCGTGGCGCTGGCGGTCGCGCCGCCGGCTTCCACGCGGTAAACCGGCTTGCCGTACTTGCCCGGCGCGGCCAGGCGCAGGCAGCCCTGGTAGCGCAGCGCGCGCCCCTGGGTGGGCTGGTTCTTGGCCGTCAGGGCGGCCTTGTTGTCGGGCAGGTCCATGGCCTGGGCCGGCGCGAGCGTCACCGTCTTGCCGGCCAGGCTGGCCGTAACCTTGGCGCCGGGGGGGGCGATCGCCTCCAGGCAAATCATCTCGTTGGGCTGGCGCGCCAGGTCGGTTGCCGGCAGCAGGCTGCCCGCGCCGAAGCTGGCCCCACGCGGCGGCGCCGGCTCGCCGGCTCTGCGCATTACCCGTATGATGATGCTGCGATCGCCCGCCCGGAAGGTGAAGACGTTCTCGCCGGGCACCAGCGGCAGGCTGGGTCCGAAGTTGCCGTTGGGGCTGGTCTCGACCGGCTTGCCGTTGACGGTCACGGCCCCCGCGGCGCTGCCGATCACGAAGATCGACTCCGCCGTCGTCTCGTAGACGGTGGGGGGGTAGACGATTTGCAGCGGGCCGGCGGCGAAGGCCGGCGCGATCAGCGCGGGAACGCTGGCGGCGGCGATGGCCCAGACGGTGGCGTGGCGACGGGAGAACATAACAAACCTCAAGACCTGGGCGGGACCAGCATATCCGGCTTCACCCCCTCGGGGCTGTGACGCACAACGGCTTCCAAGGGCCAGCGCTTCATGACGCGCGTCCCGGCCCAGACGTCGTACCAGGCGCGGCGGTCCGCTCGCCAGCCGATGGCCAGGATCCCCACCCCCAACAGCAGCGACGCCGGGATCTTGCCGAGCTCGCGCAGCAGCGCCCGCTTGAAGCCCAGCCGGCCCAGGTCGGGGCCCACCACCACCAGCCCGAACAACTTCTTGCCCGGCGTGGCCCGCCAGCGCGACGCCAGGCACAGCGCCACCGGCAGGGCCATCACGGCCTGGGCGAGCACCGCCCCCAGCAGCATATCCGCCAGTTGGAGGTGCGCCGTCATGCTGACCGGGTCCGCCGAGGCGATGATGGCGTGATCCATCCAGGCTTGGCTCCAGGCGTCGTAGGGCGCGAGCGCCACCGCGACCACGGGGCCGAACAAGAGGGAGTCGGCGGCATAGGCGGCGTAGCGCCGCCAGAACCCCGCCGCGGGCAGGCCGTCAGGCGTCAAGAACCCTCGCTCGTTAAGTTCGCAACCGGGCAGGGAACCATTGTAGCAACCGTAACGTCCCCTTTGCGAGGTGCTTTCATGCGAATCCCAGCGGCCGCCCTCGCGCTCGGTCTCGTGCTCCTGGCCCCGACCCCGGCCCTGGCCTGCGGCGGCTTCTTCTGCATGAGCCAGCCCATGGACCAATCGGGCGAGCGGATCATGTTCGTGCAGGACGGCGGCGACGTGACGGCGCACGTCCTGATCAACTACCAGGGCGACGCCAAGCAGTTCAGCTGGGTCGTGCCCACGCCCACGGAGCCCAAGCTGGGCGTGGGGTCGGAGGCGCTCTTCCGCACGGTCGACGCCGGCACGCGGCCCAGCTTCCAGCTGAAGATCAAGGACCTGGGCGACTGCTACTGGCAGCCGCGCCGCTACGAGGCGGAAGACCGGGCGGCGGCCCCCTCGGCGGCCGAATCCAATGTCCAGGTCGTCAGCCGGGAACAGGTGGGCCCATACGACACCGCCGTGATCCGGTCCGACGACCCGGATGCGCTGCGCCGCTGGCTGCGCGCCAACGGCTATGTGCTGCCCGCCAAGCTGGATCCGCTGCTGGACCCGTACGTGGCCGGCAAGTACTACTTCGTGGCGCTCAAGCTCCAACAAGATCGCGCCGCGGGCGACCTCCAGCCCATCACGATGCGCTACCGCGCCTCCAAGCCCGGCATCCCGATCCGCCTGACGGGCGTGGCCGCCACGCCGAACATGGACGTCTACGTGTGGGTGCTGGGCGACGACCGCGCCATCCCCGAGAACTACCGCCACGCCGAGATCAACGAGGCGCGCGTCGACTGGCTGTCCGGCGGCGCCAACTACAAGGCCGTGGTGACGCGGGCGGCCGACGAGGCCGGTGGCCAGGCCTTCGTGACGGACTTCGCGGGAGACGCCAAGGCGGTCGATCTGAGCGTGTTCGACGACGCCAAGCAGGACCTCAAGGCACTCGCCACCCTGCGCGATCCGATCGCGTTCCTGCGGGCCATCCAGGAGGACGGCTACTTCCAGCGGGGGTCGCCGCAGGCCCTGGCCTTCGTGCGGCGCTACGTCCCGATCCCCAAGAGCATGAAGGACGTCTGGGAGCCCGGCTTCTACAGCAACCCGGAACAGTACCGCCAGCAACTGCGGCGCGAGGGCGTGACGGTGAATGCTGCCAAGGCCGCCAAGGAGCTGGAGGAAATCGTGGTCAAGCCCAACCGCGAGATCCTGGCCCAGTTCGGGCGGCACCACTACCTGACACGCCTCTATACCACCATGAGCCCGGAGGAGATGACGCAGGACCCCACCTTCCGCTTCAACCCCTACTTGCCCAAGGTCGACAACGTCCACGTCGCGGACGGTGAGCGGGACTGCCGCAACCACAAGGACGGCGAGACCGCGCCCATCCGCGTCACGCTCAAGGACGGGACGCGCTTCACGATTTACCCCGAGAAGGGGCGCACCCCCTACGGCATCGAGGAAGGCCTGGTGCCGGTGCCGCTGGCCTCCGTCACGCGCGACCGCGAGATGCCCTTCGCGCGGAAGATCGAGCAGCTCAACCCGATGGGGCCGGGATCGATCATCCAGGACAACAGCGCGGCGATCGCCACCGCCCTGGACCCCACCCTGAAGGAAGCCACCCGCCCCGCCGAAGGGATGGGCTGCAGCAACCGCAGCTCCATCCCCGGCACGAACCCCACCCATGGGATGGGCGAGCCCGTCACGTATGCCCTGATCGCGCTGGGAGCCTGGGGCTTCAAGCGTCGCCGTCGCCCTTAACCCCTAGGAGCCCCCATGTCCCGCCTCGTCGCTTGCCTCCTCGCCCTGCCCGTGCTGGCCGCCGGGCCCGCCCTCGCCATCGACTTCGGGTCCTCCAGCACCACGGGCAAGGGCATCACGATGGTGCCGTTCAAGGTCGGCACACCGCGGGACCAGCCCGCCGCCGTGGAGTTCGGCTTGCGCTGGGCGCCCGGCCTGTCCGATGCGTTGGGGGCGGCCAAGCTGAACCCCCAGTGGAAGGACCAGGGCAGCTGGTTGCTGGACGCGGACCTCGTGGTGATGGGCAACTTCAAGCTCGCCGACATGCAGTTCGGGCCCATGGGCCGCTTCCGGCCGATCATCTCGCCCTACCTGGGCGGGCGCTACCTGGGCGCGCCGACCTGGGAAGCGCCGGACGCGGTCGAGCTGGCCAAGCAAGGCTTCGAAGGCATCTCCTCGGCCGGCACGGCGCTCAGCTACAGCCAATACGGCGGGGTCGAGTACGGCTGCAAGGCCGCCGTCGACTTGCCATTGGGCTTCGCCGCGAATGCCGGCCTGGGGCTGACCACCCTGGTCTCGGGCGGTTGGGACACGCGGCGCGCGGACGCCGCTTCGCTCTCGTCGGGCAAGCTGCCCAGCCTGGACGTTACCGCGGCCGGCAAGACCAACCCCGGCCTGCGCACCCTGCCCGGCCTGCAACTGGGCCTGACCTGGACGCCCGTGCCGGTCTTCGAGCTCTACGTGGGTTACGAGATCATGACCCTGCCCACCAACATGCGCGCGCAGGTCAGCACGCTGTCCGGCAACAACACCGTGATCAACAACCTCCAGTTCGGCGCCCGGTTGTTCTCGTTCTCGATCTAAAGTATGGGGCCGATCGCGCCGATCGGTTGCTAGGAGGAACCCCATGCGCCTGCCCACGCTCGTCGCGCTGCTCCTGACTGGCTGCGCCGTGCCGTGCGCCCCGCTGACCACGACCTCTCCCGGCGCGCCGGTGGCCGGGACCGTGGGCACGCCGGCCGCCTGGGGCGCTGCGGGCCCCGCGGAGGTGGCGGTGGCGGACGCCGCGGGCAATCCGGTGCCCGGGCTGGTTCACCAGCGCACGGACGGCAACGGCGCCTACGCGATCGGCGATGTGCCCGCCGACGGCGCCTACACCGTCGTGGCGCGCGTGCCCCTGGCCGATGGCCGCGAGGTGACGCTGAGCTCCGTGCCGGGCGCCCCGATCGACCTCGGCAGCACCGTCGTGACGCAGCTGGCAACCCAGGGACTGGCGGGCGCCCCCGGCAAGGTAGACCCCGCCACCTTCCAGAAGGCCGCAGACCTTGCCAACCAGAAGCTGGCCGCCGGCCCCACCCCGGCCGACCCGGCCGCGGCCTTGCAACAGGCCAAGGCCTGGTCCACCGACGACGCCGCCTTCCGCGACGCCGTGGCCGCCGTGCGCCAACAGGCCGCGGCCGCGCCGGCGGCCAAGGCCACGCAGGCTCCCAGCGGCCCGCTCGACGCGCTCTCGCCGGTGTATTGATGCGCCACCTGCTGGGCGGCCTGGCCGCCACCACCCTCCTGGTCGCTTGCGGCCCGCTCTCCACGTCCTGCCCGTTCGTGCTGTTCGGCGGCGGCTCCCCCACCGTGGGCGGTCAGGTGCGCGTGCCGATCTCCGCCACCGACCCGCGCGAGGTGCCCGCCGCCAACGGCGACGTGGCGCTGGCCGACGCCCAGGGCCTGCCGCTGCCCGGCATCCACGCCCAGAGCGCCAAGGACGGCAGCTACGCCATCCCCAACGCCGAACCCGGCTACGCCTACGTGGTGGTGGCGCGCGTGAAGGCGCCCGACGGCTCGGAACAGAAGCTGCGCGGCCTGGCGGAGCCCGGCCAGGCGGGCGACTCCGCCGACGTGAACGAGGCCACCACGGTCCTGACGACCGGCCTGACGGACGGCCTCACGGGCATGCTCGGGGCTTACGACGATGCCGCCTACAACCGTGCCGTTGCCCTGGTCTACCAGCATATCCAGGCCGACGGCCTGCCCAACCTCCAGGACAAGGCCGCGGTGCTCGCCAAGCTCGAGGCCTGGAAGGCTGCGGACGCCGAACTCAAGAAGCTCTTCGACGGCCTGCGCGCAGATCTTGGGAAGAACCAGCCCTCGTTGGACCAGGTCCTGGCCAAGCTGGCCGCGCGCGACCACCAGCCCACGCCCGGCCCGGTCGGCATGCCCACGCCGCTGGCGACGGGCACGCCCGCGGCAACGCTCACGGATGCGCCCAGCGCGGCACCCAGCGCCTCCTTCCCCACGGGCTTCGTGGACGGGCCGATCGACCTGGCGCGCTTCAACGGCCTGGCCGGGATGGCGGCCGACGGCAATGGCCATGTTTACGTAGCCGACGCCAACAACCACCGCGTGCGCGCCATCAGTTTCGCCGACCCCACCCGCCCCACGGTGTCCACGGTGGCGGGGACGGGGCAGCCGGGCAACTTGGACGGCGACGGCCAGCATGCCCAGCTGAACGACCCCCGCGACGTGGCACTGGACGGCCGCGGCACGTTGTATGTGGTAGAGAATGGCGGCCACCGCGTGCGCGCCATCGATCTCAATGCGCCTGGCTATGCCGTGAGCACCTTCGCCGGCGGGGCGCAAGGACACGAGGACAACAATGGCCAGGCCGCCAAGTTCGACCACCCCGTGGCCTTGGCCTACGACGCCGCCACCCAGTTGCTCTACGTCGCCGAGACCACCGGCCAGGTCATCCGCGCCGTGAACACCGCCGATCCCAACCACCCCGTCACCACGGTGGCCGGGCACTACCAGCGGGACGATCACAAGAACGGGGATCCGCTGACCGCACGCTTCTTCAACCCTCAAGGCTTGCTCATGGGCCCGGGTCCCGCCCTCTACGTCGCCGACACCGGCAACAGCGTGATCCGCCGCATCGCCCTGGATGCCAACGGGCGCGCCAAGGAGGTGACCACGGTGGCGGGCGCGTACGAGGCCGCGGCAGGGTCCACCTCCCACACGGGGAACGTGAACGGCCCGGCGCTCTCCGCGCGCTTCTACGAGCCGATCGGGCTGGCCCTGGACGCCGACGGCAACCTCCTGATCGCAGACACCCGGAACCGGTTGGTCCGGAAACTGAGCTTCGCGACCGGCCTGGTGAGCACGGTGGCGGGCCCCAGCCTGAACAACCTGGTCGGGCAGGAGGTGGGCCTGGAGTTCCCGGCGCACCTGGCGGCTGATGGGCGGGGCGGGGTCTTCATGACGGACTTGCGGCTGGGGTTGCTGTTCAAGCTGCCCTAAAACGCGCCGCTGAACCCCAACAACGCCGTGCTGGGGCCGGCGATCCCAAAGCGCCCCTCGGCGTTGAGCCACACCGGCCCCACCGGCACCCGGACGCCCCCGATCGCCTCGTACGAGATGACGCTGGGGTTATAGCCGGACGAATAGACGCTTCCCAACACGATGTAAGTCGCTCCCACGCCCCCATACAGCCACCCCGCCGACGTCAGCGACCCGTGGAAGCGCATGAAGTTGAAGCTGACCGCGCCGGTCCCGACCGGTTGCTGGTACCCGCCGGCCTCGAAGCCCAGCCGGGCCGCCAGCCAATCCGTGAGCGTGCGGCGGTAATGCACGCCCACGATCGGGAAGCTGATGTGCGACAGGTGCGCGCCGCCGACCAGGGCCACGTCATTGGCGCCGGGCGCCCTGGCGGTCGGCTTGGGCGTCGGCGTAGGCGCGGGCGATTCCTCGAACGACTCCGGCGTGGGCTCCGGCGTGGGCAGCGCCGCCGTGGGCCGTGGGGTGGGACGGGTGGTGGGCCGCGTGACCAACGCCAGGGGCGCCAGCAACTTCATGACCGTCTGGTGCCCGCGCGTGCGGGCATAGTCGATCGCCTGGAAGCCCTCCGCGCTGCGGTGCGCGGGGTCCGCGCCACGTTCGAGCAGGAGCCGCACCGTGGCCGGGTGGTCGTTCCAGGCCGCCAGGATCAACGGCGTTTGCCCGCGCTTGTCGGCCAGGTCCACCCCGGCGCCGCGATCCAACAGCGTGCGGGCCAGCAGCTGGTCGCCGCGGAAGGCCGCCCAGTGCAGGGCGGTGTAGCCATTCTCGTCCCGCGCGTCCAGCCGGGCGCCACGCAGCAACAGCGCCACGACCCGGGCGCGATCGCCCTGGTACGCCGCGAGCAACATGTCCGCGTTGGCGTCCGCCCAAGCCGGCGCGGAGGCGGCGAGGGCGAGCAGGGCGGCGACGACGATGATGGTGGGGGCACGCTGCATGGATTGACGGCCTTATACCCGCAAGGGACCAAGCTTCGGTTTACGCTCCGCGGACGCCGGGCCTAGGATGGAGGGACCAGGAGGTTGCCCATGACCCCTACTTCCGGACGCGCGTTGGCGACCCGCTTGCGTATTACCTTCCTCGACAACGCGATCGAGGAACTGGAGCGCGAGGCGCAAGCCCAATTGGCCACGGCACCCGGCGATCCCATCGCCCAGGCCTACCTGGCCCGCGCGCTCTACAAGGAGGGTCGCTTCCAGGAGGCCCGCCGCATCTTGGTGGATGCCGATCCGGAGGACGTGGAGGTCCTGACGGCCCGCGGCGATTTCCACGACTACGTGGGCGAAGCGCGCGAGGCGGAGCTGGCCTTCCAGGCCGCCCTGGAGCGCGAGCCGCGGCACGTCGACGCGCTGTTGGGCCTGGCCGCGGTACACCTGACCCGCAACGAGGCCAACCAGGCGGACGCGTTGGCGGCGAAGGCTTCCGGGTTGGTCGATGCCGACGACGCCTGCCAGCGCGGGCGCCTGCGCGTCCTGCAAGGTGGCGTGGCCGGGCTGCGGGCCGCCCGCGGCGGCTTCTTCGACAAGCTGCGTTGGGGACCGGGCGTGTTGCACGCGTTCGAGCAGGCGCGCGCCCTCTGTCCGAACAGCCCCTACCCGCGCTTCGCCCTCGGCCGGTTCTACCGCGAGGCGCCGGGGGCCCTGGGCGGCAGCTGGGCGCGGGCCGCGGCGGAATTCCGCGCGGCGGAGGAGCTGGACCCGTACTACCACCCGGCCCTGCTGGCGCTGGTGGAGGCGCTGGAAGCGTGCGGCGAGGCCAACGAGGCGCGGGCCGAGCGCGAAGCGTACCGCCAGCGCTTCCGCGACCTGCCGGCGGCCATGGCCATCATCCCCGGATAAGCGGGGTATAGGGGGATCGATGATCCGCCATGCCCTGCCGTCCCTTTTCTGCCTCGCCCTGCTGGCCGCCCCCGCGGTCGCAAGCGGCGGCGTGACCCGCTTCGCCGCCGGCGACGGCCCGGCCGGCGTGGCCGTGGATCCGGGCGGCAATGTCTGGGTGGCCAACACCCTCGCGAACACGATCACCAAGTTCTCGAGCCTGGGCGAGCCCCGCGGCACTTACGGCGCCGGGCCCAGCCCGATGGGCGTGGCCGCCGACCGGGCCGGCAACGTGTGGGTGGCGAACCCGCCCTCCAGCGTCGTCACCAAGCTGGGCGGCGGCGGCTGGACCCTGGGCACCTACCGGGTGGGGGCGGGGGCCCGCGCGTTGACCGTAGACGCCTTCGGCGCGGTCTGGGTCGCCAACGCGGACGACGCCACCGTCACCAAGCTCGCGGAGAACGGCGAGGTCCTCGGCACCTTCAACGTGAACGCCCGTCCGGTGGCCCTGGCCGTCGATCACGAGGGCTGCGTTTGGGTGGCGTGCGCCTACGACAACACCGTGGTGGAGCTCTCTCCCTCCGGCGCGCCGCTGGGGATCTTCCGCGTGGGAAACAACCCGACCGGCATCGCGGTGGACCCGGAAGATAACCTGTGGGTCGCCAACACCAACGATTACTCGCTGACGCGCTTCACGCGCCGCGGCATGCCGATAGGCACCTACCAATTGGAGGTGCCGCCGGGGGCGATCGCCATCACGCCCCAGGGCGAGGTCTGCACGGCCAGCTGGGCGGCCGGCAAGGTGGTGCACCTGAACGGCGCGGGCAAGGTGGTCGCGACATTTTCCGTAGGCGCCGCGCCGGAGTTCATGGCGCTGGACCCGCGCGACAACCTGTGGGTGGCCTGCGGGCTCAACAACTGCGTGGCCCGCGTCGCGCTTAACTGATCCGGCGCTTCCTGGCTAACCGCGCGGGATGGTGAAGACCTGGCCGGGGTAGATCCAGTGCGGGTCGGCGATCTTGGCCTTGTTGGCGGCGTAGATCTCCGGCCAACGCGCCTCGTCGCCGTAGAAGCGGCGGGCCAGGTCGGACAGCGTGTCGCCCTTCTTGACCGTGTAGCTACCCGCCGGGCGCGGCGCGGGCGCCGGCGTCGGGACGGGGGTCGGGACGGGGGTCGGGGTGGGCGTAGGCTCGGGCTGGCCGCCATAGATGGGCTGCTGGTCGATGTAAGGCGGCAAGCGCAACATCGTGCCGGCCACCAGGGGCTGGCGATAGTCGGGGATCAGGTCCGCGTTCCACTGGTAGATTTCCTGCCAGCGGTTGGCGTCACCCAGGGTGCGCTTGGCGATGGTCGCCAGCGTGTCGCCGGGCTGCACCACCACCACGGGGCCGTCCCACTCCTTCTTGTGGAAGGAGAACAAGTTGCCGATGCCGGCGAAGATCCGCTTGATGCCGGCCCACAGCCCGTGGCCCACGGCCGGGGCGTTGCGCTGGAAGCCGTCGGCCACGGTCTGGGTGCCGTCCCACACGGCGCGGCCAACCACCGGGGCGGCCTTGTTGAAGCCATCCACCACGGCCTGCGAGCCGGTAACGACGGCGCGGCCCACCACCGGGGCGGCCTTGTTGAAGCCGTCCACCACGGCCTGCGAGCCGGTCGCCACGGCGCGGCCCACCACGGGCGCAGCCTTGGCAACGCCGTCGGCCGCCAGCTGGGTGCCGTTCCACAGGCCCTCGCCGACGTGGCCCAGCACGCGCCCGCCGGCGTCGCCCAGGTCCTGCATGTCTTGCCCGAACTGGTTCGGGTTCGGAGGCGGGTAGCCGTAAGGGTTCCCGTAGGCGTTCTGCGCCACGTACTGGTCTTGCGGCAGGCTCGGCGCGGGCACGGCCAGCGAGCCGAGACTCACCGGCGCCAACGGCGGCGGGGGCGCAATGGGGCCAACAGGCCCAAGTTCGATGGCCACGTCCATACTCCTTTAACTACCAACTCGAGGGAGTTATCGGGCCGTCATCGCGGAAGCCGGTAAAGCTGGGATTAATGTTATTTCAATTTTCGGTAAATCGCAGCCGGGGCGGCGGCGCGATTGGGCGGTCGGGGCCGAAGTGGCGTGCCAGGTAGGTGGCCAGCACGGCCCGCTCTTCGGGCTCCAGGGGCGCGCCCCAGCCCACCATCTTGTCGACTTCCTTGGTCCACTGCGTGGCTGTCAGGCGCTGGCGCTGGATCAACTCGGGGCCGTGGCAGATCCCGCACTTTTGCTGGGCGATCGCCGCGCCCGCCCCCGCCGGCCAGTTCGCGACGGGCGGCTCGGGCTCGAAACGCGCACCGATCAGGGCCGGCAACGCCAGCGCCAGCCACCAGCGGTTCATGGCCCCACCTCCACGACGACGCCGTGGATGCCGTTCCACAAGTAGCCGCCGGGGTTCCAGGGCGGATCTTGCAGGGGCTGGGCCGCCCCGCGCGTGTCCGTGGCGCGGGCGGAGACCACATGGTGCCCGGCCGGCGCGGACCACACCGCGCGGAAGCGCCGCCACCCGTAGGGGCGATCCTCGCCCAGCAGCTCCGCGGGGCGCCAGCTGACGTTGCCATCCACGGAGATCTCCACCTGGGCGATGCGGGCATCGCCACCCGTCCAGGCCACGCCCTCCACCGTGATCGGGCCCGGCTTCAGCCGCTGGTGATGGGCGGGCGCCGCGATCAGGCTTTTCACCACCAGCTCCGTCATCGGCGCGGTGGCTTCCACCGGAACGGGCTCGCCCGGCGGCCCGGGGTGGACGGGGTAACGGTACCCCTTTTGGACGAAGAAGCCCGGGTCCTCGTCGGCCCGCACCTCGATCCGCTCCAGCCACTTGATCCAGTCGTCGCCGACCCAACCCGGCACCACCACGCGCAGCGGGAAGCCGTGCAGGCGCGGCAGGGGCGCCCCGTTCATCTCGTAGGCCAGCAGCGTGTCCGGGTGGAGCGCCTTCGGCAGCGGGATGCTGCGCGCGAACTTGGGCGTGGTGGGCAAGACAGGCGCGTCCACGCCATGCAGCCCGACGTGGGCGGCCCCCGGCTTCAGGCCGGCCCGCGCCAGCACGTCCGCCAGCCGCACGCCGGCCCAGCGCGCGTTGCCCACGCCGCCCACCTGCCAGGCCACGCCGGGCACGCCGGGCCGGAAGGCGCCCCGGCCGTTGCCGGCGCATTGCAGCACCGCCGTCAGCTCGTGGCGCGGCAACTTCTTCAAGTCGGCCAGCGACAGCGACAGCTTGTGCCCTACCAACCCCTCCACGCGCAGGCGCCAGGCGCGGGCATCCACGGTCGGCTCGTCGTGGTGCGAGCGCACGAAGAAGGCCTCGTTCGGCGTCAGATCCGTGCGGAAGGCCTCCACCGGCGTTTCCAAATCAAGCGGCCGGCTGGAGTGGAGGTAGAAATCCGCCCCCTTGGTGTTGGCAAGGCCGCCGGCCGCCAGCGTCAGGCCCAGGAACCGGCGCCGGTCGAACTTCGGTCCCATCATGTCTGGCCCCTCGTCGCCAGCTCGACCAGCCGGTCGATCGCCGCGAGCTCCGCGCCGGGCTCCAGCGCCGCCTGGTAGGCCCGGTACAGCTCCGGCTCGTTGACGGCCAGCCACTGGAAGGCCAGCTTGGAGCCCTTGAACGGCAGGGTGCGCAGCGCGAAATAGTCCTCCAGCAGCTGGTGCAGCAGCCAGGCCCGGCGGTAGTTCGCCTCGAGGTCTTCGGGCCCCAGCGGCCGGATCCGCGAGGCCATCTTGCGCGCCCAGGACGTGCGCAGCTGGCGGTCGTCGGCCTTCAAGGGCTTGGCCGGCTCGGCCGCCAGGGCCTCCGCGCGGGCAAGCAACGCCGTCCCCTGCCCATCCCGCTCGCAGAGCACGATCCCACCCGCCAGGCGATCCATCTCCGGATCCAGCACCTCGAGCGCGGCTTCCGGGTAGACGAAGGCATCCAGGAAGCCCCCTTGCCAAAGCCGCGCGTCCCGCACGGATTCGCCGTCCGCCCGGATCCCCAGCACGTCGAAGTCGCTGTCCTCCCGGTGGTCTCCCCGGGCCCGCGAGCCATACAGGACCACCGTGTGGCAGCCATGCACGTCGCAAAGCTCCCGCATCACCGCTTCGTTGTTCATCCTTGCAGCGCCTCCAACAAGCCCTCGAAGTCCGCGCGGGCCGTGGCCGGGTTCATCACCGTGATCCGCAGCCAGATCCGCCCGTGCAGGCGCGTCTGGACCAGGTAGTAGGCCCCGGCGGCCATAACCCGCGCCCTCAGCGCCTCTTGCAACGCGTCATCGCCGTCACGCCGGAAGCACACGATGTTGCTTTCAGGCGGCAGCAGCAGCTCGAAGCCTGGCGCCGCCGCCACCAACGCGGCGAACTCGCGGGCGCGGTCGTGCATGGTCGCCACCATCTCGCCCAGGGCGTCGGCGCCATGCACCTGGAAGGCCAGCCACAGCTTGAACGCCAGCATGCGCTTCGTGCATTCGAGCGTGCGCAGCCCCAGGTCGAAGGCCGTCTCCGCGCCCTCGTTGAAGAGGTAGGACGCCTCCTGCCGGAACGCCGCGTAGTTGTCGCCACCCCGCCGGAACAAGACCGCCGTAGCCAGGCTCGGCACGGAGAGCAGCTTGTGGGCATCCCACACGATCGAGTCGGCCAGCGCGATGCCTGCAGCCAGGTGCTTGTAGCGCGGCGACAACAGCACCGACGCCCCGTGGGCCCCGTCCACGTGGAACCAATAGCCGCGCTCGCGGCACAGCGCGCCGATGTCGACCAGGGGGTCGTAGGCACCGGCGGCCGTCGTGCAGGCGCTGCCCACGACGGCCAACACCCGCTGCCCGCGTGCCTCTGCCGCGTCGGCCTCCGCGCGCAGCGCCGCGAGGTCCATGCGGCAGTCCGCGTCCGTTTTCACGCCGATCACGTTGGCCTGCCCCAGCCCCAGCACGCCTGCCGCACGGGAGATCGAGTAGTGGGCTTGCTCCGAGACCAACACCACCATCGGCGCCTCCGCCCGCACGCCGTCCGTCCAGGACCGTCCGTCGCCCGCCAGGTTGCGCGCGGCCAGGAGCGCGGTGGTGTTCCCCAGCGAGCCGCCCGAGGTGAACATGCCATCGGCTTCGGCGCCCCAGCCCACGGCATCGGCCAGCCAGCGCACGGTCTGGCGTTCGATCAACACGCCGATCTGCCCGGTCTCGAAGACGGCCATGCCCTGGTTGAGGAAGCCGGCCACGAAGTCCGCCAGCGCCGATACGGGCATCGGCGCGGCCACCTGGTGCCCCATGCAACCGGGGTGGTGCAAGTGCATCGTGCGGTCGATGGCGTCGTCCACGTGCCGGAGCACCGCCGCCAGGGCATCCGGCGCCGGAGCGGCCGGCATGGGTCCGGTGAAGTCCTGCATGGCCGCAAGCGGCTGCAGGGCCGGGTGCGCACGGCCGTCGCGGGCCTGCATGCGCTCGAGGTGGTCGGCCAGGCGGTCTACTACCTGGTGGCCGGCCGTGCGGAAGAGGGGGGCGTCGTAAAGGTCGGACATAAGGCCCCATTGTAATGGCCCTGGGGTATAAGAGGCGAACAAGGGTCCACGCCACATGTCCGATCCCCGGATCTCCGCCCAACCAGCCGCCCCGCTGACCGCGCTGCCCCGCGCGGTAGTGGCCGCGCGATCGGGCAGCGGAATGAAGGGTGACAGCCTGACCCTGGCCGCCCGCCCCACCTTCTCCTGGCAGCGCGCCGGGGGCCACTTCTGGCACGGTATGGGCCACCAGTTCAAGCAAATGCTGCTGGCACCCTGCCAGCACCCGCTCGCCACGCTGGCCGTGG
>JAQBPE010000363.1 GCA_028287685.1 Cyanobacteria bacterium RYN_339
CCGAGCGAGGAGCAGGCGATCGCCTTGTACGACGCGGGCGCCTCGTGGCTGAAGGTCGGGACGACCTCGCTGATGACGCCCATCGCGGGCAGGATCATGATGTAGACGGCCGGGTGGGAGTAGAACCAGAACAGGTGCTGGAAGAGGATCGGGTCGCCGCCGGTCTCCGCGCGGAAGAACGAGGTGCCCAGGTTGCGGTCGAACAGCAACATGGTGATGGCACCTGCCAGGACGGGCGTTGCAATGACTTGGAGCCAAGACGTGACCAGCCAGCTCCAGACGAACAGGCTCATCTTGTGGAAGGTCATGCCGGGCGCACGCATGTTGAAGATGGTCACGATGAAGTTCAGGCCACCGGTGATCGAGCTTGTACCGGCCAGATGCAGCCCAAAGATCCAAAGGTCGACGCCGATGCCGGGGCTGTACAGCTTGTTGGCCAGCGGCGGGTAGGCCGTCCAGCCGTTTTGGCTGGCGCCGCCCAAAAAGAAGCTGGCCGTCAGGGCCAGGCCCGCCGCGGGGACCAGCCAGAAGCCCAGCGCGTTCAGGCGCGGGAAGGCCACGTCACGCGCGCCGATGTGCATGGGCAGGGCCAGGTTGCCGAAGCCCGTGACGGCGGGGATGATCGCGCCGAAGATCATGTACGTCGCGTGCATCGTCATCATCTGGTTGAAGGTGTCGGGCCCGATGACGGCGTTCTGGTGGTGCAGGAGCTGCACGCGCATGACCATGGCCATGGCTCCGCCCATCAAGAACATGATGAACGAGGTCCAGAGGTACATGATGCCGATCTTCTTGTGATCGGTCGTCATCAGCCAGCTCATGAGGTAGCCGCGCTGTGGGTGGTCGTGGTGGCCGTGATCGTGGTGATCGTGGTCGTGGGCTGCGGTTTCGGCGTGCATCGTAGCGGGTCTCTCTCTAAGCCAGGAACGTCGCAAGCAGCGAGACCTTGTGGATCACGTGCTGCGGGAAGAAGTGGGCCAGGATGTGGTCGTAGCCGTACAGCACCAGCACGAGGCCGATCCAGACGACGTCGACGAAGTGCCAGTACCAGCCGGCCGCGGTCATGGCGAAGTGGCGGTGCTCGTCGAAGTGGTTCAGCCAGATGCGGACGGTCACCACCGTGATCATCAGCGCGCCGATGATGACGTGGAAGCCGTGGAAGCCGGTCAGCAAGTAGAAGGCCGTGCCCATGGTGCCGTCGTTGATCTTGAAGCCCTCGTGCATGAGGGTCTGCCACTCGTTGACCTGGATGCCCAGGAACACGAAGCCGAACGTCAGCGCCAGGATCATCCAGAACATCGTCATCGGCTTGGACTGCTTGTGGGCGATGCGGTGCTCACCGGCCATGTAGAAGAAGCCGCTGGCGACCAGCAGCGCCGTGTTGATGATGGCGGGAGGCAGCGGCAGCATGCTGTAGCCCGCGGGCGGCCACTGCGGCGCATGGAAGCGCGCGTAGAAGTAGAAGGCGAAGAACGCCGCGAAGAACATGACCTCGGAGCCGATGAAGAAGCCGAAGCCGATCTTCAGGCCGCGGCGCACCTCCTCCGGGAAGCCGACGAGCGTGCGCTCGTCCAGCCGGTTGGCCGTGACCAGCTCGCGCCACCAGCCGATGCAGCCGACCAGCGCGAAGGCGAAGCCCATCAGCGACAGGCCCTTGCCCCAGGCGAAGTCGTTCCAGTTGGCGGCCAGGCCCAACAGCATCATGCCGACGCAGGTCCCGACGATCGCCGGGAAGATGCTCGACTCGTCATGGTGTAGGAATGCCTGGTCGTCGTGGCCGTGCCCGTGGCCATGGTCGTGGGCATGGTCGGGGGCATGATGAGCGTGGTCTGTCACGAACGGCTCCTCGAGGTGGTGTGGGGACGATGCTGCGTTATGTAGTTAAAACTGTCCGGACATGCCCTTTTCGGACAAGGCTTGCCCAGCACATTCTAGCGCGGAGCGGGCTAGGGGAGATCGGGGGAAACTACGGAATTCTAGCCGCGGTCCGCCAGACTGGCAAGGGATGCGGGCCGACGGCGTCATGTTACAATCCGTGAACTGGAGGTGAACATGGGAACGCGCTTGGACCAACCGCCCATCGCCTCGGCTTCCAGGCAGGCCAGCCTGTGGGGGCACCTCACGTTTAACTACCTCACGGAGATCATGGCCGAGGGCGTGTACGAGCAGGTGCTCCACCACCTCGGCGACCCGGAGGTCCACGCCCGCATCACGCGCTTCCTCGACGAGGAACGCCACCACGCGCTGGGGCTGTCCAGCCACCTGCGCGAGGTCGGCCCGGGCCTGCCGGACGCCCTGGTAGGCGGCTTCCGTGACCTCAGCCGGTTGTTGGGCCTGTACTTCGCGCTGCGCGGTACCAACGCGTTCATGGATCATGTCCACCAGCTGGAGCAGATGGGGGAACGCTGGTACGGTGAGCTGGCGGAGCGCTTCCCGGAAGGCTCGATCGAGGCCCGCCGCTATGACCGCTACCGCGAGCAGGAGCAAGGCCACGTGGAGTGGCTGGAGGCCTACCAGGCCCGCCGCGAACAGGATGGCCTCGCGGGGCAGGTGGAAGTCATCGAGTTCGCCTCGATCGTGCCCGCGCCGATCGAAGAGGTCTTCGCGTTCTATTCGGACACCCGCAGCCTGGGCGTGTTGCTGGGCCTGCCGGTGAGCTGTCCGGAGGGCGTGACGCACTTCAAGGAGGGCGATCGCTTCCACCTGACGGTGGGCTACCCCCCGCTGGCGATGACGGTCGACTCCCACATCGCGGCCATGGATGCGCCCTACTTCTACGTGGACCGTAAGACCACGCTGCCGTTCGACCGCTGGGAGCACCACCACCACTTTACGCCGTTGGGCCCACGCGAGACACTGTTGAGTGACCGCTTGCTGGTCCGCCCCCGTTACCTCCCCCCCATGCCCGAGGCCCTGCAGCCCAGCCCCTGGAAGCTGGCGCTGACCGCGCTCCTGTGGTTGCGCCACAGCCGCACCCAGGCAGCGTTCGGGCGAAGCTGATCCCCGGAGTCCCGCCAACATGAACCGCCTTCTGCTTGCCGTCATCGCCTTCGTGACCCTCGCCGGCCCCGCCGCGGCCGCGCCGAACGGATACATCGACCCGCGTTGGGACAAGGACGTTGCCAAGGCCCTGGGCAAGCTCAAGGTCGGCATGGACGCGAACCAGGCGCAGAACGTCTTCGCCACGATCGAGGCGCCGGCCCAGATGGACACGGTGGATTTCAAGTCCAAGGTCGTCCAGGAGTTCGCGGTGACGAGCACCAAGCAACGGGTCTACCTGAACGCCAACTTCTTCCAGCTGGGATCGAAGCAGACGGCGCACAAGGCCGTGCTGGTGTTCCAGGCGCCTCTGGGCGAGTTCCGCGGCGCCAAGGCCAAGTTGGTCCGTTGGGGGCTGGTCGACAAGTTCACCTTCGACGCCTTGGAGCGCGTCGAGCCGGTGACCGTCGCGACGCAGGCCGAGATCCCCAAGCTGCAGCGCTTCAAGTTCTAACGTTCCACCTTGGGCGGGATGCTGAAGCTTTGGGCGAGAGGCTGGAGCATGGCCGCCTGTGCTTGCACGGCCGCGCGGGCCTGTGACCGGCTCCAGTTCCAGGTGCGCCAATCGGGCGCGTCCTTGGCGTGGTAGTTGATCCAAAGGTGCTGCGCCACGCGCCCGCGCGCGGGCTCGGGGACATCGGCCCAGTTTTCCAGCAGCGCCGGCACCGCGTCCGCGCTCAATCCCAACACGTAGTCCAAATCCGCGCCGTGGTGCGTGCGGCCATGAACCAGGTTGTAGCGCACGATCAGGGCGTCCGGATTGGCGACGTGCAGCAGCCCTGCGGCGACCAAGCCAGCGACCAGGGCGCCGAAGGCGAAGCGATCGCCCCGCCCTGGCAGCACCGTCACGCAGAACCACACCTGGATCAGGGCCAGCCAGCCCATGAACACGCTCGTGTAGAGGCGCAGCTCCGTCAGCCCGTACTCGTGGGTGTAGAGCCGCATCCGCATCAGCCCGGATACCGTGATCACGGCCAACAAGCCCACCAGCACCAGGGCCAGCGCGTTGAAGACCTTGTGGTGGGCCGGCTTCTCCGGGCGGAACAACCAGTGGCCCACCAGCAGCATCGGCAAGCAGAGCGCCGCCACCGTGCAGAGCTCGAAGAAGCCGTGGCGCGCGTAGTCCGCGTAGGTCAGGCTCTTGGTGGCTTCCACCAGCGAGGCCCCGCCGAAGAAGTAGCGGAACTGCACGGCCACGAAGGCCGCGAACAGCACGTCGAGCAGGCCCAGCACGACCGCGATCTCGACCACGCCGAGGCCCGGGCGCCGCTTGGGCGGGTTGGCGTCGGAGCCGTCCACCACCGCCTGGATCGTGGCCATCTCGTCGCCGAAGCCGAGCCCGCGCAGGTAGCCGCCCAACACCCAGGTCAGGGCGCCAAAGAGCAGGGCGTGGCCCACGATCTCCTCCGGCGTGATGTTGAAGGCCTTGGTCACCAACCCTTGGAAGACCGCGTCCGCGGCCATGAACAAGGCGCCGAACACGATCAACAGGGGAACGGCGATCGCCAGCCCGCGGGCGAAGGCCAGCAGGTGGCGCAGCCAGCCATCGCGCGGCACGGCCTTCCAATCGATGTCGACGGTCACGAGCGCCACCAGCCCGAAGGCAGCGTAGATGGTGGCCATCACCAGGCCCACCAGGTGGTCGAGCACGGTGGCCAGGCGCAACGCCTTGGCGGCAGGTTGGATCGCGGCGGCGGCGCCCAGCACGGCCATGATCCCCACGTCCAACAGGGCCAACGTCGGCGAGGCGCGCCAGGCCACCAGCAGGGCGAAAACCAGCGCGGCGGACAAGGCCGCCAGGCGCCCGGCCCCGGGTCCCACGTCGAGCCGCCGGCGGATCACCAGGATGCCCAGGAACAGCAGCCCGGCCCACAAGCCCAGGTTCAGCCCCCAGGGCAAGGCCCGCAGCAGGCCGTCGCCTACGAGCCCGGCCACCAAGGCCAGGGCCAGCAGGGCGAGCCCGGCGGCGGTACGGATGGGCATGGCAACCTCCTCGCAGATCATCTGCAAGGTAGTTTATAACGCAAAGTGCTTTTCAGTCAACGAATAAATCCGTAGCTGTGCAGCCCATGCGAGAGGTAGTTCACGCCGATGTAGGTCACGGCCATCGAGCAGAAGCCCAGCCCGGCCAGGCCCTGGGCCTTGTGGCCGGTCCAGTCGCGGCTGATCCGGGCGTGCAGGTAGGCGGCGTAGATGAACCAGGTGATCAGCGCCCAGGTCTCCTTGGGGTCCCAGCTCCAGTAGGTGCCCCAGGCGCCGTTGGCCCACATCGCGCCGGTGATGATGCCGATCATCAGCAGCGGGAAGCCCATCAGGATCAGGCGGTAGGTCAGCTCGTCGAAGAACGCCAGCTGCTTGTCCACCTCGGGCTTGGTGTCCTGGTTGCCTACCAGCTCGTCGGGCGCGGTGTGCGGCGTTTGCTTGCCGGACTTCCAGGCCAGGAAGAAGTAGGCCACGGCGGCGGCGAAGCTCATGGTGAAGGCGGCGTAGCTGAACAGCATGATCAGCACGTGGACCTTGATCCAGTAGCTCTGCAAGGCCGGCATCAGCGGGGCCGCGCCCTTGAAGCCCGGGGGCAGGATCGAGGCGCCGCCGATCAGCAGCACCACCAGCGGTGCCGCCACCAGCCCGAAGTTCTTGGGCTTGTACCAGAGCTCCACGATGAAGTAGAAGACCAGCGAGCCGAACATCACGGTGATCATGCTCTCCCAGAGGTTCGACCAGGGCGCGTGCTGGGCGATTTGGGCACGCAGGATCAAGGTGACGAGCGAGCCCACCAGGGCCACGCCCATCGCCGCCATGCCCACCGCCTTCAACGGGGCCTTCTTCAGGCCCAGCTGCAGCACGAACGCCGCCATGGCAGCCAGCGCGGACCAGAAGGTCACGCTGACGGCCAGGTTCTCCATCGCCAAGATTTCCATCGGGTGCTCCTAAGCGGGCCAGCGCCCCGCGATCGCTTCCATTTCCTGGCGCAGCATCACGCGCCCCTTGTGCGTGCGACCCGCCAGCAGCCAGCCTTCGTCGCCCGGGCGCACCCAGACCTCGCGGTGGCTGAACGGCACCATGCACAGGCCGAAGATCAAGATGCCGCAACCCAGGTAGACCAACGGGATGCCAGGGTCGCGCTTGGTTTCGAGCCCGCTAAAGAAGCGGTACTCCTTGATGCCCACTTGGTGCCCCGCTAGCGCCTTGACCTGGCCCGGCACCAGCTCCGAGACCGGGTTGAAGGTCTTGGTCGAGACGATCAGGCACGGCTCGTTGGCGGAGCGCAGGAAGAACATGTACTCCTGGTCGCCTGCCTTGAACGGCTTCGACATGTAGCCGCCGATCTTGGCCTGGGTCAGGGCGAGATCGGCCGGCTGGCCGTCCACGGTGTAGGTGAGCCCGCCGACGCCCCAGAAGGACTGGTAGAAGTACATGCCGTCCACCACCAGCGGCTCGTTGACCCACAGCGTCTGCTGGTAAGGCACGCCTTCCTTCGGGGTGACGGTTACTTCGGAGTAGTACTGCTTCACCTGGCCGTTCGGCCGGAAGTCCATGCGGAAGGCGTCCAGGCGCAGGTCGAACGGGCGCGGGGCGCCGTGCAGCTTGCCCTTCAAGTAGGATTCGTCTACCACCGTGGCCGACGAGACGGTCTGGCCGACCTGGATCGGGAACGAGTTCTTGAGGCCCGTCAGGCCGCCCACGATGCCGCCCGCGATGATCAGGAACAGGCTGATGTGGATGAAGGTGGGGTTGAGCCGCACGAACTTGTTCTTCTCCGCGAAGAACGCGCCGTTGGGCAGCTCCGACACCACGTAGCCGCGCTTGCGCAGCATGTCGAGGGCGACCGGCGACGGCGGCGCGGCCACGCTGACCACCTCTTGGGCCGAGGTCACGGAGGGCATTGGCGGCAGGACCATGGCGTAGCGGCGCCAGGTGGCCGGGAAGCGCAGGTAGGTGCAGGTGGCCAGGTTCACGAAGAGCATGGCCAACAGGAAGTCGAACCAGAAGGCGTGGTAGACGTCGTAGGCCTGGATCAGCATCAGAAGCTGTTTGACCCAGGCGGCGAAGTCCGCCTTCGCGATCATGCCGGGCCCCTCGTCCTGGGGCAACACGGTGCCGATCGTGGCGGCAGCGGCGATCGCCAGCAGCAGGCCGATGGCGAGCTTCAACGAGCCGAAGAAAATCAGAAACTCTTTGCGCCAGGTGGGGCGCGGGGTCGCGGAAGCCATGGGTGCTCCAAGTATACCGGAAGGCCGGGATCCCGGTGTTCCGTGGAAACTACGGACGCACGTTATAATGCCGAGGTGCAAACCCGCCCGTTCGCGTCGACCCCCGACTACGACCCTAGCCTGCTCGCGAGCTCGTTGCAGGCTGCGGGCTTCGATGGCACGCGCCGGACCTGGTCGCTGATCTACACCTTCGGGTGGTTCGCCGTCGGCTTCTGGATGGACAACCGCTTCACCGGCCTGGCCGCGGCGAGTCGCCACCGCAAGCGCGCCGTCTGGCTGCGCGATCGCTTCGTGAAGCTGGGGCCAACCTTCGTGAAGATCGGGCAGGTGCTGTCGACCCGCCCCGATCTGCTGCCGTTGCCCTACGTCGAGGAGATGGCCCTGCTCCAAGATCAGGTCCCGCCCTTCGACTCCGAGCTGGCCCACCGCATCATCGCGGACGAGCTGGTCCGGCCGGTGGACGAGGTCTTCGCCGTGATCAACCCCTTCCCGATCGCGGCGGCCTCCATCGGCCAGGTGTACAAGGCCAAGCTGCACGACGGCACGGACGTGGTGGTCAAGGTCCAACGGCCGGGCCTGATTCCGATCGTCACCTTGGACCTGGCCATCCTCCGTAAGCTCACGACCTTCCTCGATCGCCACCCGCGCCTGTCGCGCGGCATGCCCTACACGGCGATCCTCGACGAGTTCGGCATCACCATGTTCGAGCAGGCCGACTACGCCAAGGAAGGGCACTACGCGGAGCGCTTCCGCGAGAACTTCAAGGCCTTCCCGCACGTCAGCACGCCCAAGATCCACTGGGATCTCACAACCAGCCGGATCATGACCATGGACTTCGTGCACGGCATGAAGGTGACGGACGCCAGCGCCAGTTCGGGATCAGGCACGCCGAGATCGGCGAATACGTTGCCGGTGCTCTCATGGAAGTTGGCCG
>JAQBPE010000485.1 GCA_028287685.1 Cyanobacteria bacterium RYN_339
CGCCAGCATGCCGGTGTAGTGCATGGCGGCGATGCCCAGCCCCATGATCGTGCCGCCGCCCACCAATTGCGCCCGCGACAGCTGCTTGCGCCCCGCCACGGTGATGGCGAGGCCCGAGGCCAGGATCGCGATCAACAGGGACAGCGCCGTCAGCCCGGCGTCGTAGGTGCCGGAGGTGGCCACCGGCAGGTGGAAGGCCAGCATGCCGGTGAAGTGCATGCTCCAGATCCCCGCCCCCATGGTGAAGGCCCCGGCCAGCAGCCAAATCCGGCGCGCCCTCCCGTGGGCGGCGCCCACGCGCTCCGCCATGTCGAGGGCCGTATACGAGGCTCCCACCGCGATCAGGTACGAGACGCAGACCAGCGACCAATCGTACCCGGGCGCGAGCGGGATCGAGGGGATTGGAAGTGCCATCAACGCCAGTATGGCATATGCCACCCGGAGGCGGCATCGGCGGCTCGTTTGCCGCATTTGTTAAAACAACATTAAAGGCGTGGCAAATCTTCGTTTAGTTTGCGGCAACGGCGCCGTTTCATGCCAAGATGTTAACGTAAGCTTAGTAAAGTGTTGGTCGTTTCTTAACGACCCGGTGAAAGAGGCGACGATGCGCGCGGGCGTGACGATCTTGGGCCTGGGGATGCTCCTGCTGGCGGGCTGCGGCACGCATGGCGGCGGCTTCCCGCAGACCCAGGTGCCGGCGCTGCCGCCGACGGAAGTGAACCTGCCCGGCACGTTCCAGGCGGGCAGCCCGGACGAGCAGGCGATCTCGCTGACGTTTGCCATGGCCAAGGCCGTGAAGGCCCTGCCGGGCGCCAGCTACGAGGCCGTGACGTACTGCCGCGGCAAGCTGGGTGCGCGGCCCAAGGGCCTCCCGGAGCTGGCCGACGGCAACTGGGAGGCCACCAGCACGGCCGTCGAGACCTTCCGCGCCCCCGCGGAGTACAAGGTCGAGCGCGCCAACGACGGCGATCCGCGCACGTCGGGCTTCAAGCTGCACATCACGGGCATCGCCGTGGAGCTGCGCGCGCCGGGCTGGCGCGGCGCCTTCGCGGGCCACACGGAGCTGGCCGACCCGTCCATGCTGGACTTCCGCGGCCAGCGCCGCGACGCCACCGACTTCGCCGGGCTGGCCCGCCGCCTGGGCGGCGCCGCAAGCGCGCGCTACCTCGGCACCGAAGACCTGGCCGGCGCCACCCTCGACCTGGTCGAAATCCCGCGCGGCCCGCGCGAGGACGCCCAGATCACGCGCGAGGTGCTGGGGCTGGACGCCAACACCCACCTGCCGCTCCTGGTCCGCCGCTACGTGGGCAAGGCGCTGGTGTTCCAGCGCGCCCTGAAGACGCTGAACGTGGCCGCGCATGTCCCCGCCGCGGAGCTCGCGATCTAGGTCGTGAACAGGATCAAGATCGCGCTCAGCACGATCGAGGTCATGGCCATCGTGAAGCCCGCGCGCAGCCAGCGGTACTTCCGCAGCGCCGCGCGTGCCAGGTTGTGGTTGTGCTCGCCCAATTCGCGGTACACGTCGCCCACGCGCAGGTGCTGGATCCCGGCCGCGTAGGCGCTCTTGTCGCGCGCGGCGATGTCCTCCCAGAAGATGTGGCCGGCGCCGGCATTGCGGAAGAGGCGCGGGCGGATCGTGTTGACCGCGACGGCCAGGCTGGCGGTTGCGTACAGGCAGCCGAGGATCAACGCGGCCACCGCGCGCTTGTCATGCAAAGCGCTGACGCTCTCCGCGGTCCGCTGCACCAGCACCAGCAGGTTGGCGGATAACAACGTTATCAAGATCGCGGCCTTGGAGTCCGCCATGCGGATGTACTCCGTCGTGTTCTGGTTCACGAAGCGCGCGTACTCGAAGGTGATCGTCTGGTTGTACTCGTCCACATGCAGCTGATCGGCCGCCGGATCGGTGGCGAGGGGGGTGGTGGCGGTGAGGCGGTAGTTCATGGTGCTTATCCCGAAATTGTAGGCGTTGCTTGGCTTTCCGTCATGATTATCGCTTGAAAGGCGCCAAATCACGTTCAGAAAAGGTTAAGACCACGTCAAAGATCGTTTAAATTCAACCCGAAGTCGGGAACTGGCGCGGCTGCCTGGGTTTGGAGGATCTATGCACCTCAAATTAAAGCCCCGCACAACGAATGGCCAACACTATTTAACGAAGAGGGCCCCAACTTTAAGGTCACCCGGGCCGCTCCGGGCCGGATAACTCCCTCGTCAAGATTCCCGAGGAGGCCCACCATGGTCGAAGCCAACCGCACCGTCGATCCCCGCCGTTCCGTGAGCGTGCGTCCCGCCGACAAGCCCGTCGTCGTGGCACCCAAGCCCACCGCGAACGTGGTGAACAACGCCTCGACCAATACGGCCGCTCCCAAGGGCGAGAGCCGCCTCGAGCAGCAGCAGCGCTACTTCGGCAACATGTGGAGCCAGCTGGGCCAGGACGCCCGCCTCGCGAGCGTGATGTTCAACCCGCTGTTCGCGATCCACGCCCAGGCCATCGCCCACGCCGCGACCGTCGAGGCCTTCCGCCGCTACGAGACCGAGGTCCCCCAGAAGGAGTTCAGCGTGCTGTACGCGGAAGAGTCCGCGCGGGCCCGCATCGCCATCCTGAACCTGCCTCATCTGTACGCCGAGAAGGGCGCGGCCGCCCTGGAAGCCACCGGCGGCGCGCTGTTGTTCGCCGCCAACGCCACGGCCGAGGCCCTCAACACCGCCTATGACGCCACCTCCGACGCCGTCGTCGAGGCCTACGACGTCACCTCGTCCGCCGTCACCACGGCCGCCGAAGCGACCGGCAACTTCTTCACCCGCGGCGCGCAGATGCTGGTCGGCGGTATCGCCGCGGCCGGCCTGGGACTGCTCCACGGCATCGGCTGGTGCTTCTCGGGCATCGGCAGCATCTTCAACGGCGCCGGCCACGCGATGGAGAACGTCGGGAACTAAGGCCGCAAAGCACTCGGGACCGGTCCTTCGGGGCCGGTCCAATTTTCTTTGGCCACTTCGCTTGCCCTTCTCGGGTACAATACGCATGGAAACTGCACGTAGCCTAGAAAGGAGCAGTCACCATGTCGTATGAAATGGATGGCGTCCGCCACATCGGGAATATCGCCCAGCAGCCCACCGGGCGCCTGAGCAAGCAAACGTTCACCACCAAGGTCATGCCTGCGTTCGGGCTCGGCCTCCTGATGACGGCCGCCGGCGCCTACCTGGGCCTGCAAATGCCGCGCGAGCTGTTCCTGCCGGCCATCGTGGTCGAGCTGCTGCTGGTCTTCACGTCCGGCCTGTGGCAGCGCAAGGAAGGCCTCAACCAGGTCCTGTTCTTCATCTACGCGCTGTGCTCCGGCGTGACCTTGGTGCCGCTCCTGATGTGGGCCAGCCTGTCCGCGGGCGTGGGCGTGATCATCCAGGCCCTGCTGGTCACCACCGTCACCTTCGCCGGCTGCGCGGCCTACGGCCTGACCACCAAGCGGGACCTGTCCGGCATGGGCGGCTTCCTGATGATGGCCTGCCTGGGGCTGATCGTGGCCGGCATCGTCGGCTTCTTCTTCCACTCCAGCGTGATGACGATGGTCCTGACGGTGGCCGGCGTGGGCTTGTTCAGCGCCTTCACGGTCTACGACATGGCGCGCATCCGCAACGACTACCTCGACGCCGACTGGATGGGCGCGGCGCTGGCGCTCTACATCGACTTCATCGGCCTGTTCACCTACATCCTGCGCTTCTTCGGCCTCACCGGCAGCAGCCGCGACGACTAAGCGCTCCGCGGCATGAGCGACCAGGGCCCCCCCAAGAAGAAGCCCGGCACCGGCCAGCCCACGCGGCGCCTTGGGGAAACCAAGGGGCTGGGCGCCGATCAGCAGGACCGAAATCTTCAAGGCATCGCGCCGGCCGTGGTCGACGCCTTCCTGAACGCCGGGTCCAAGAAGAACCAGCCGCCGGCCCCCGACCTGGAGGCCGGCAGCGGCCTGTTCACCGCGCCGCTGGAGCCCGGCGCCTCGCTGTCCCTGCCGCGTAGCGGCGACTCGCTGGGCGCCTTCAAGGTCGGCTCCGACAACGACGACGTGAAGTCCAAGTTCAAGCGGATCAAGGCGATGGCGGAGGCCGCGCGCCTGGAAGCGGCCGCCCTGCCGCCGCCGCCGCCGCCGGACGAGGAGCCGCCCCCGCCCGAGAAGCCGGGCGGCACCCGGCCCCTGGGCACGGCCTCGCTGGACCCCATGCGCCAGGCCCTGCTGGACGGGCGCAAGAAGCCCGGCACCGGCGCGCTGGAGAACGCGGACATCAAGCTGCAGCACCTGGCCATGCGGGCCAAGCAGCAGAAGGGCGGCCCGTCCGGCACCAAGAAGCTGGACAAGCTGGAGCGCTCGGTGGCCGGCGCCCTGGGGGAGAAGGGCGCGCTGAAGCTGCGCCAGAGCCTGAAGGCGCTCGAAGACAAGGCCCTGCCCGGCAAGCTGAGCGCGCTGGCCGACCAGGTCAACAAGCTGCTGCCGGAAGGCTCGGAGCACTACGCCCGGCTGGGGGCGGAGGTGGGCAAGCAGGTGATCATGAACAACCTGAACCCCGTGCTGGCCGTGTCCATGGCGGTCAAGGAATCCGCGGACCGGCTGGAGAAGCTCAAGGACTGGGACAAGCTCTCCAACCGGGAGCGCGTCGCCAACATGGCGCTGTTGACCAGCAACATGGCCGAGATCCTGGGCGCCGTGACGCCGCCGCCCGTGAACTTCGGCGTGCAGGTGATGGGCGCTGGCCTGCTGCTGGTGGGCATGGCCTCCGAGCACAGCGAGGTCGTGGAAGACCTGGCCAAGGCGGCCGGCGGCGGCAAGGTGGCGGAAGCTGGCAACCAGATCGCCAGCCGCGTGAAGAACGCCTGGGAAGAGCTGAACGACCGCCTCTCGGCGAAGAAGCGGCCCAAGCTGCCACGCCAGGTGCAGTCCGTGCTCGAGAGCGAGGGCTGGAAGAAGTTGAAGCAGCACCCCACCGGGCAGCGCATCGCGGACGGCACGGAGAACGTGCTGTATAACCTGGCGCGCCGGCAGGAGGCGTTCAGCGCGTCGTGGGACGCGCGGCTGGACAAGCTGCTGAAGCGGAAGAAAAAGAAGAAGTAACCGGGCTAGAACTGCCCCGCGGGCAGGATCCGCACGGTGTTGGCCCCCGCGTCCACGATGGCCAGCCGCCCGTCCGGCGAGAGCGCCACCGCGGCCGGCAGCACCAGGCCGTCGTCGCGCTTGGGGTCCGGGAAGAACTTGCCGCCCGGCCCGGCGATCGTGTGCACGACGCCGTCCGGCGTGATCTTGCGGATGCGCGCGGTGATGGGCGGCAAGATCGCCGCGATGCCCTTGAGCTGGTTGCCGTTCAGCGAGCCGAGCTCCGGGATGGCCACGGTGCCGAACTCGCCGACGTAGAGCGTGCCGTCCGGGCCGAAGCAGAGGCCCGCGGGGGCCATGAAGGCCGTGTTGATGGCTAACGTGCCTTCCGGCACGGCCAGCGGGTCTTGGCCCGTCAGGTTGATCAACTCCCCGAGCGGGCGGCCCGCGACCGTGCTGATCATGGGCGTGGGACCGTCCAGGCCGGTGATCTTGCGGATGCGCATGCCGCCGGTGTCCGACACGTACAGGTCGCCCGCGGCGTCGAAGGCCACGCAGGTCGGGTAAACGAAGACGCCCTCGCTGGCCGGGCCGCCGTCGCCCAGCTTGGGATCGAGGTATTGCGAGAGCTGGGTAGGATCGCCCGCCGAGAAGGCGGCGCTGTGGCCCTTGCCCGCCACCAGCTCGACCTTGCCGTCGGCCGCCAGCCGGAAGACCTGGGACTGCGTGCCGGCCCAGTAGACGCGGCCGGCCTTGTCGACGGCGAGGCCGGTGCCGTCCACCGCGAAGTTGGCGGAGTCGACGCGCTGGCCCGGCGCGAGGCTGCGGATCGCGCCGCCGGCGCTGCCCACCACGGAGCGGATCGTGCCGTCCTTGCCCACCGCGCGGATGCGGTGGTTGCCGCCGTCGATGAAGTAGTACTCGCCGTTGTGGATCACGACGCCGGTGGGACCGAACAGGCGCGCGGCCGTGGCCGGCCCGCCGTCGCCCGCGTCGCCCTCGGTGGTGCCGGCGATCGGCACGAGGTCCGCGCCGTCGAAGCGCTGCAGCGTGCCGCTGCCGTACTCCGAGATCACCAGCCCGCCGCGCTCGTCGAAGACGCCGCCCTCGGGCGCGTTCAGGGAAATCTTGCCTTGCGAGCCGCCGCGCCGCGCGGTGCCCGCCCGCACGTACCAGCGCCCGTCCGGGGTGAGCGCGTGGATCAGGCTGGACCGGGCGTCCACCACCAACAGCGTGCCGTCCTTTTCGACGGCGAGGGAGCGCGGCCCGAGCAAATCGGTGTAGCCCGCCGGCGCGCCGGCGCCCGCCACGATGCGCTGCTTGCCGTCGGGGGCGATCGCCACCACGTGCCCCAGGCCCTGCTCGCACATGTAGATCGTGCCGTCGGGCGCGAGCGCCATGCCGCTGTCGGCCACGGTCGAGGCGGAGGCGAAGCCGTCGGCATAGGTTTCGACCTGCCCGCCCGGCTTCTTGCGCAAGATGCGGTATTTGGCGCTGCCGGCTTCCGCGTACAACAAGTAGAGCGTGCCGTCGGCCGCGATCTCGATGCCGCTGAACCAGCCGGGTCCGGCCTTCAGGCCGGGCAGGTCCACCAGGCGGGCCTGGCCCGCCGCGTCCACCGTGAACACGCGCGGCGCGCGGGCGTCGAGCCCGATTTCCACGAGGTAGACCAGGCCGTCCGGGGCGATCGCGATCCGGGAGGCGGCGATGTCGATGGAGGTGGCCGGGCCGGGGAAGGTGCCCGTGGCGCCTTCGCCAGCGCCCGCCACCGTCTCCACGGTGACGCCGTCCGGCCGGATGCGGTAGACGTAACCGCCGTTGACCACGTAGAGCGAGCCGTCCGGGCCGCGCTTGAGGTCGCTCATGCGCGGGAAGTTGCGCAGCGCCGTGCCATGGACCAAATCCGCGATCGTGGACAGCGTGCCGTCGGCGGCGATGCGGCGCACGCGGCCGAACAGGGGCTCCGCGATCACGATCGCGCCATCGGGCTCCAGCGCGATCGCGTTCGGCCGGAAGAGCGAGACGTCGGTGGCCTGCAGGCCGTCGCCGATCTTGGCCTGGCCCAGCAGCAGGGCCTGGATGTCCTTGAGGGACTTGTCCACGCCCGACGCCTTGGCGCGCAGGGCTTCCGTGGCGGCGATCAGGGTGTCGCTCTGGTACGTGGGGGCGCCGCTCAGCTGTGCGCCGGCCACGTCCAGGGCGAGGCGCAGGCGCTCGGCTTCGCTGGCCGGCAGCTTGTCGAAGGTCTTCTGGTCGCCCGCCACGTACTTGCCCAGCACGTAGGCGGCGCCCAGCGAGCTGGAGGTGTCGATGGGCGTCTCCACCGTGCGCTGGCCTTCGGGCACCAACATGGCGGAGAGCTCGCCGCCGGCCAACGCGCCGCCGTCGTGGACCTGGATGCGCATGACCAGGTTGCCGGCCGGCAACACGGCCTTGAGGGTGTAGGCGCCCGTCTGGTCCGTGACGACCGTGATCGGCTTGCCGGCGTCGTCCTGGAGCTGGCGGCCGGCCGCGTCGTAGAAGCCGATCACGGCATCCGCCAGCAGCAGCTCGCGCGCCTTGGTACCCAGCAGCGCGTACTTGGTCTTGCCCGTCAGGCCACCGCCGTTGTTGGCGACCAGCCCGCCGCTGTTGTTGGCGACGATGGAACTGCCGTTGTTGCCGAGGATGTTGCCGCTGTTGTTGCTGACGACACCGCCGCCGTTGTCGCTGATGATGCCGCCGCCATTGTCGGAGATGATGCCGCCGCCGTCGTTGGAGATGATCTTCACCTTGCCCGTCAGCGTGGAGGTGTTGCCCAACTGGCTGATCTGGAACGCGCTTGCCACGGGCGCGTTGCCGCTGGCGACGGCCGTCGGGGCCTTGCTGGCGTGCGTCGCCACGGGCGCCTTGAGGTTGCAGCCCGCCGCCAGGGCGGCGAAGAGGAGCACGCGGATGGGCAGGTGGGCATGGCGCTTCATATGTAGGGGCTTATACCCCAAAAAAGTGAAAGGCCCGGCTGCTCGGCCGGGCCCCGGGATGTCAGGTTCGAGACTTCAGGATCTCGTAGATTCCGCGGATTTCGCCGCCGTCGAACCACCGTCCCTTGCACTTCTTGCAGTTGTCGATGTAGACGTCGCGGTTGTTCCAGTTGTAGCGCGTCATGACGATCTTGCAATCCGGACAGGTGGCCGGTCCGTCCGCCAAGCGGGCGTCGATCGTCTTCTTGGGCACGTTCAGCACCACCAGTTCGAGGTCCGTCAACAAGTTGGCCTTGGGGTCGGCCTTGAAGTCATGGTCTTGCAGCCAGACGCCGCCGCAGCTGGTGCTGCAGCAGTCAACGTCGACCTGCCATTTCTCGTGGTCGGTGGTGATGGTGTGGGTCTTCAACGGGATCCGGCAACGCGGGCAAAGGGCCATGGCGCTATTCCTCCAGGGGGCAAGATGGTTGTCCGGGACTATTGTACCCAGGCAAGTATAGGGTTTTCCAGGCGATAAGCTGGCCATGACCTCCCACTTCCATGCTTGCTGCCTGGCGCTCGCTTTGAGCGGATGTGGGGTGTCGCCTGCACGGCTGGATGCCGCTCCCCTGCCAGTGGTCGCGCCTGCCGCGCCGGCAGTGAGCGTGACCGCCGGGCCCCGGGACGCGGTGCGGACCTTTGCCGCGCCGGACGCGCGGGCGATCGCCCAGGCCAGCCTGGCCGCCCAGCCCGCGGACCAAGGCCACGCGCTGGAGACCCTCTGGCGCTGGCTGACGGGCCCGCTGCACCGCTACAAGCCCGCGACGGCCTCGCCCGTGGCCGCCCCCGCCTGGCAGCCCCAACGCTTCATGCTGGGCGCCAACCTGCCCTGGATCAACTACGGCGGCGACTTCGGCGCCAACGCCTGGAGCCCCGACGGCGGCGTGGGCCGCGCGGCGCCGCGCCAGAAGCTGGCCGCCACCCTGGACCGGCTGAAAGCCCAGGGCATCACCCACCTCCGCTGGTTCATGTTCTGCGACGGCCGCGCGGGCCTGCGCTTCTCCGCCGACGGCACGCCCACCGGCGTGGACGCCTACATGTATGCGGACCTCGACGCCGCCCTGGCCGAGGCCCGCGCGCGCGGCGTGCGCATCACCTTCTCCGTGGTGGACTTCGGCTTCTTCCAGCCCGGCGAGCTCTCGGGCGGGGTACAGGTGCGCGGCCACGGCGACGTGGCGCGCGATCCCGCCAAGCGCCGCGCCTTCGTACAGGCCGTGCTCGTGCCGCTCTTCGACAAGTACGGCACCGACCCCGTGATCGAGGCCTGGGACGCGGTCAACGAGCCGGAATGGGCCACGTTCGGCGTGGGCAGCTTCAAGCCCGGCGACGCGGTGGCCTCCACGGACATGCGGGCCTACATCGGCGAGGTGGTGGACGCGGTGCACGGCCACACGCGCCAGTGGGCCACCGTGGGCTCGGCCAGCACGCGTTATTTGGGACTCGTGAAGGGGCTGGGCCTGGACGTCTACCACGCCCATTGGTACGACCACTTCGAGGCGTTCGCGCCCCTGGCCAAGCCCGCCGCGAAGTTCGACCTGGACAAGCCCCTGGTGCTGGGCGAGTTCCCCACCAAGAACTCCAAGAAGTCCGTGGGTCAGATCCTCGACGCCGTGCAGGGCGCGGGTTACGCGGGCGCCATGCCCTGGAGCGTGCTCGCCACGGACGACGCCACCGACTACGCCGGTGCCGAGGCCGGTTTTGCCGCCTGGGCGCACGACCACCGGGCCCAACTCGCCCCCTAAAGAATGGGCCAAAAAATGTTAAACGGCGGGCTCCGTAAGTTAACAGCACCTTAACTTATTGCAGCCCTTTTGCAACGCTGGTGCAACCCTTCGAACTGATAGGTATCTGGCGGGCGGCGGACGCCGCTCCCGGTAGAGAGTCAGAGAAGGAGTCCAGAATGCGCGAGAAGAAGACCAACCCCGGCTACGTGAAGACCCGCCTGTTCGGCGAAGTCGAGAAGGCCCTCCGCTCTGGCGCCGGCGAAATCGTCTTCACGCTGAGCGGCCTCGGCGCCCGCCGCAAGA
>JAQBPE010000486.1 GCA_028287685.1 Cyanobacteria bacterium RYN_339
CACAAGCAGGATTGGGGCGTGGAGCTCGAGATCATCGCGCCGCCCGGCTGGCGCGTGGCGACCGGCATGGAGCCCACCGGCCCGCTGGCCTACCGCGCCACGGACTACGAGGAGTTCATCGACTGCCCGCTGCAGGCCGGCAACTTCGCGCTGGCGGAGTTCGACGTCGACGGCGTGCGTTATGAGATCGTCTACGAGGGCGCCACCGCCTTCGATCCGCAGTACCTGGCCGCGCCGCTGGAGGCCGTCGTCACGACCGTGTCGGACCTGTGGGGCAAGCCGCCGCTTTCCCGCTACGTCTTCATGTATTTGGAAACCGATGCCGGCTTCCTGAACGGCCTGGAGCACCGCAACTCCACCATCATCACCGGCCCGGTGACGGACCCCCAGCTCCTGTCGGGGCTGATCGGCATGAGCATGCACGAGTTCTTCCACCTCTGGAACGTGAAGCGCCTGCGCCCCGTGGGCTTCGGCCCCTTCGACTACACCAAGGAGGCCCACACCACGGCCTTGTGGGTGGCCGAGGGCCTCACGGAGTACTACACGGACCTCCTGATGATGCGCGCCGGCTTCCACAGCGCGGAGACCTACCTGGCGGGTGTCGCCAACTACGTGCAGCAGTTGGAGAACATGCCGGGCCGCCACAACATGAGCATCGAGGAGGCCAGCTGGACCACCTGGCACTTCGGCGACGACCGCTGGAACGGCGCCCTGAACTACTATGTGAAGGGCTACCTGGTGGGCGTGGCGCTCGACCTCGAGCTGCGCGGCCGCTCCGACAACCAGGTCACGCTGGACGACGTCATGCGCGCCATGTGGGATGCCTACGGCGCCACGGGCATCGCCTACGACCCCAAGGACGTCTGCCAGATGGCGGAGAAGCTCCTGGGCGAGGATCTGGAAGAGTTCTGGTCGCGCTACCTGCGCGGCAAGGAAGACTTCGACTGGGATCGCCTGCTGGCCCACGCCGGGCTGGAACTGCGCGTGCGCGACGCCGTTGCGATCTTGCAGGTGGTGCCCAAGCCCGTCGAGGGTGGCCTGCGCCTCGAAAATGTGGTGGCGGGCGGCGCCGCCCAGGAGGCCGGGCTGCAAATCGGCGACGTGCTGGTGGCGGTGGGCGATCGCCGCGCCACCACCGCGCTGTTGGCCGACCTGCGCGGGTACCACAAGCCCGGCGACGAGGTGGAGGTCACGTACTTCCGCCGCGACCGACTGTTCCGTTGCCCGGTGAAGCTGGGCAAGCAGGCCCACTACACGATCGTGCCCGACCCCAAGGCCACGCCCGCCCAATTCGCCCTGCGCGCCGATTGGCTGGCCCCGCTCTTCGCGCGGGCCGACACGGTGGCGCCGCGCGCGTGACCCTGCCGGACCGCCTGGAGGCGCTGCTGGGGGTCCTGCAGCCCTGTCGCTTGCTTGCTGACATCGGCACCGACCACGGGCTGCTGCCCATCGCCGCCGTGCAGCGGGGCGTGGCGGCGGCGGCCATCGGCATCGACCGCGAGGCGCCCCTGGCGCAGGCCCGCCAGAACTGGGAGGCCGCGGGCAGCCCCACCGGCATCGCCTGGGTGACGGGCCTCGGGTTGGCGGCGCTGGCTGATTGGCGGCCGGATGCGGTGGCGATCGCCGGCATGGGTGCCGGCACCATGATCGAGATCCTCGACACCCCCTCCTGGCGCGCCACCCAGCTGATCCTCCAGCCCAACACCCAGCCCGCGCGCGTGCGCACCTGGGCCTACCTCAACGGCTGGCACCTGCGCGCCGAGCAGCTGGTGGAAGACCGCGAGCGCACCTACGCCGTGATGGCCTACGAGGCTGGCGGCGGCCCGGACCCGGCCTACCAGCGCGCCGACTTCACGGCCGCGGAGCTGGCCCTGCTGGGCCCGTTGCTGCTGGCCCAGCGTGACGCCGGGACCTTGGCCTACTACCAGGCCCAGCACCTGCGCCTGCTCGACGTCGGCGGCCACGAGGCCGAAGTGTGGGGCCGCGCTCTGGTATGATCGGGGCATGATCGAAACGACCATCGCCACCATCGAAGCCTACGCCCGCCGCATCCGCCCGGAATACGAGCGCGCCCTCAAGGAGATCGTGGAGATCCCCACGGTCAGCACCGATCCGGCGTACCACGCAGACATCCTGCGTGGCGTGGACTGGGCGATGGCCTTCCTGAAGTCCCACAACGTCGAGGCAGAGCGCTTCGACACCGCCGGCTATCCGGTGGTGGTGGGCTGGATGCGCCACCCGCAGGCCACCAAGACGCTCACGATCTACAACCACATGGACGTGCAACCCGCCAACGAGCCGGAGTGGATCACCGCCCCCTTCGTCATGGAGACCGACGGCGACCTTTACCGTGGCCGCGGCACCACCGATGACAAGGGCCCGGCCCTGGCCGCCTTCTACGCCGCCCTGGCCGCGCGCGAAGCCGGCCTGCCGCTGAACATCCAGTTCATCTGGGAGTTCGAGGAGGAAATCGGCTCGCCCAGCTTCATGGCCTTCATGCAAGCCAACAAGCAGAAGTTGCACACGGACTCTGTGGTCGTCTCCGACACCATCTGGATCAACCGCGGCAAGCCCGCCGCCCCCTTGGGCCTGCGCGGGATGCTGACCTTCCGCCTGCTGCTCGAGACGGGCACCAAGGACGTGCACTCCGGCCTGGCCGGCGGCGCGGCCCGCAACCCGATTGGCGAGCTCTGCCAGCTGATCACGGACATGTACGAGCCCCGCACCGGCCGGATCAAGGTGCCGGGCCTGGTGGCGGAGGCGGTGCCCCCGACCGAAGACGAGATCCAGGGCTTCCTGGCTTCCGGCTTCGATAGCAACGAGTTCAAGCGCGCGCACGGCCTGAAGTGCCTGCGCACGGACGACCCGCGCGAGGTCACCCAGGCCATCTGGGCCAAGCCCACCTTCGAGGTCCACGGCATCGTGGGCGGCTACGTGGGCGCCGGCATCAAGGCGATCGTGCCGCCCCGCGCGGAGGCCAAGCTCTCGATGCGCCTGGTGCCCGACCTCCAGCCGGACCAGGTCTTCGACCGGATCCAGGCCTTCGTCGCGGACAACAACCCGGACGTCGTCTGCGAGAAGATCGGCGCACTCGAGCCGTACCAGGGGTCCGCGGGCGGCCCCTTCGCCGACGCGGTGCGCACGTCGCTGCGCTTCGCCTTCGGCGCGGACCCCAGCTTCGTCCGCGAGGGCGGCAGCATCGGCGCCGTCGTCACCATGCAGAAAGTCCTGGGCTGCCCGATCATGTTCATCGGCCTGTCGCTGCCGGAACACGGGTACCACGCGCCTAACGAGCATTTCGAGTGGTCGATGGCCGAGGGTGGGATGAAGGCTTTTACGCGTTACTTCGAGCTCGTCGTAGCTATGGAGAGGTAAAAATAGGTTAATCTCCGTACGTCGGAACTTAGCGAAGGGTTAAATTCAGATCGTCCATTTGCAACTCCGGTGCAACCCCGTCGGGTGATGAACAAACTGTGAGCGGCGGTGCCGCCCGGTGAGTGAGACCGACGAGGAGTACCTGATGCGCGAGAAGAAGACCAACCCCGGCTACGTGAAGACCCGCCTGTTCGGCGAAGTCGAGAAGGCCCTCCGCTCTGGCGCCGGCGAAATCGTCTTCACGCTGAGCGGCCTCGGCGCCCGCCGCAAGA
>JAQBPE010000488.1 GCA_028287685.1 Cyanobacteria bacterium RYN_339
GCCGCGCTTCCCGACGGCCACTTCTACGAGCTCACCGCGCTGGGTGGGGTCACCAACGACATGCGCGTCGCGCGCGAGGAGATCTTCGGGCCGGTGGTGGTCTTCATCAAGTTCAAGGACGAGGCCGAAGCCATCAAGCTCGCGAACGACAGCATCTACGGCCTGTACGGGACGGTTTGGACCCGCGACGTGGGCCGCGCCCTGCGCGTCGTGTCGAAGATCAAGAGCGGCGGCCTGACGGTCAACACGCCGTTCTCCTCGTTCCTGGGCGTGCCGTTCGGCGGTTCCAAGCAGTCCGGCTTCGGCCGCGAGCTGTCGCTGGACACGATGAAGCAGTACATGGACGAGAAGAGCGTGCTCATCTACACCGGCGAACGGGTCATGAACCCGTTCGGGGTCTAGCTCGCGCGGGCGAGGCCGGGGCAAGCGCCCCGGCCTCGCTTCTTTCTGGTACGCCTGTCATGCTAGAATCAAGGAGGCAGGTCAATGACGACCGGGCCTTCGAGGATTTTCAAATGCAATTTTTCAGCCACCGATTTGCCGCGCGCACGGCCGGCGTCAACCCGTCCGCGATCCGCGAGATCTTGAAGATCGTCGCCCAACCGGACATCATCTCCTTCGCCGGCGGCATGCCCGCCCCCGAGCTGTTCCCGGCGGAAGCGCTCCGCGCGGCGGCCCATGAGGCCTTCGCCACCCCGGAGAAGACGTTGGCGGCGCTGCAGTACGGTCCCTCGGAGGGCTACTTGCCGCTGCGGCAGTGGCTGGAGGCACAGCTGGCCGCCGAGGGCATCCAGGCCCCGGGCAACAACATCCTGATTACGACCGGCTCGCAACAGGCCATCGACCTGGTCTCGCGCATCTACCTGGATCCGGGCGACGAAGTCGTGGTGGGCAACCCCACCTTCCTGGGCGCCCTGCAGTGCTTCAACGGCTTCCAGGCCAAGATCGTCACGGCGCCCACGGATGCGCACGGCATGAAGATCGAGGCGCTCGCGCGCATCCTCGAGAACCGCAAGCCCAAGTTCATCTACGCCATCCCGAACTTCGAGAACCCCACGGGCAACAGCATGAGCGAAGACCGCAAGGCGGAGCTCTACTCCCTGGCCCGCGTCCACGGCGTGCCCATCCTGGAGGACGACCCGTACGGCGACCTGTACTTCGGGGCCACGCGTCCGTCCACCTTGAAGTCGCTAGACCACGACAACGAAGGCGTGATCTTGCTGCGTACCTTCTCCAAGGTGCTCTCCCCGGGCCTGCGCGTCGGCTACGCCGTGCTGCCCCAGGAGGTCCAGACGCGCGTGCTGCCCGCCAAGCAATCCGCCGACCTCCATACGACCGCGCTCGCCCAGGTGATGATCCACGAGTATCTCAAGACCGGCGCGCTGGAAGGTCATTTATCTAACATCCGCCAGGTCTACCACCGCCGCCGAGATCTCATGCTCGCGGCCATGGCCAAGCACTTCCCTACGGGCTGCCACTGGACCAAGCCCGACGGCGGCTTGTTCATCTGGGTGACGCTGCCACAGGGGTTGTCTTCGGCCGCCCTTTTGGAAGAGGCGATCGCCCGCAAGGTGGCGTTCATCCCCGGCCAGCCCTTCTACGCGCACGGCGGCGGCGAGAACACCTTCCGCCTGAACTTCTCGAACGCCTCCGAGGCGAACATCGAGGAAGGCATCAAGCGCCTGGGGGAGGTGCTCCGTCAGGCGTTGTTGGGGCTGGGAGCTCCGGTGGCTTAGCGGGCTTCTTGAAGCTCTTGCGCCAATAGTCCACGGCCACCACCAACAAGAAGGCGGCGAGCAGGCCCAGGATCGCGATGCGGTGGCTGGGCAACTACAGCAGCCGCTCGTGGAAGGCCTTGCGCAGCTGCACGCGGCCCGTGCCCGTGGCGTCCGCGGCGACGTCATAGCCGGCGCGCTCGAACAAGGCGCGCTGCGTGGGATCCGAATCCACGGTCAGGGAAATGGTCTTGGTGCCGAGGGCCAGGCCGATGGCTTCGACTGCCTGCAACAGCCGGCGGGCCACGCCGCCGCGCCGCTCCGTGGCCCGCACGGCGACGTGGAACACGCGCAGCGTGCCACGCTCCCAGCGGTAGCCGATCGCGCCGACGGGCTCGAGATTGGTGGTGTCAGGGGCGTTCTTGTACGCCACGAAGAAGGCCACGCCACCGCGCATCACGGCCGCCAGGTCTTCCACCGAGCTAACGCCCGGCGGCATGCCGCGGCGTTGGCCACCGGCCGCTTCGCGGATCAACGCGAAGATCAGGCGCGCGTCACGGCACGTCATGACCGTGGTCGAGGGCAAGCGGGGCTCGGTGCTCGGCATGCGGGGTCCTCCTGCGGACGTGGGACGTCGTCGTCCATGGGCATGTTAAGGTTCAACGTGTTATCGCGCCATGGGCTTAAAACTTGCTTAACTTTGACCCGGATCCACCCAGGTCGATCCTACGGCATCGCGGGCGGCTGTACCTAGGGCGATCTGGCCAAAAGAAACGCGGCGCGTCCGAAGACGCGCCGCGCGGAACGGGGAAGTTAGACTGCGGCTTCGGTGTCGCCGTAGCCCAGCTTGGCCAGCTTCTGCTCGGTGTGGAAAGGCAGCTGGATCTTGGGGCGATCGCCCGCGCGGGCCTTGAAGCCCTCCAACTCCGCTTCCAGCTCCATCGCGCGCTGGCGGGCGCCTTCGAGGTCGTGCTCGATGGCCAGGCCATTTTGTAGCATGACGTCGTAGTCGGCCTGCGTGGCCTCGAGCTCCTGGGACTTCGCTTCCAGCGCGGACTTGATGATATCGATTTCTTGGTTCTGCAGCTCCGCGAAGCCTTCATGCTCCGTGAGGCGCGCCTGCTGGTCTTCGACCTTCTTGAGCAAGAAGTTGATCACGTCGTACGGATCGGCTTCCTTGGCGGTGGCTTCCTGCGGCGCCACCCAGATCACTTGCGGGCTGGCCGCGGGGGCTTCCATGGTCTGTTCGAAATGGTCGTACATGCGGGTGGTCCTCCGTCGTGAGCTAACCCACCCATCCTAAGCCGGTGTCCGCGCCATCGTCGGGGACGCGGATCACATAAGCCGCTAGTCTTCTTCCGAGGGCACCCGGCGCTCGGCTGCCGGCAGCTTCTTGATCAGATCTTCGAGCGCGATGCCCTCTTCCATCCCGCCGAATATGCCCTGCAGCTCCAGCAGGCGCGCTTCCGCCATGTCGCGTTCGTCAAACACCCAGTAACGCACCACGCCATGGATGTCCCAGCCGAACTGCTTGACCATCACGCTCACGTGGAAGCGGTTGCCGGCGGTCTGCTCGACGGCCAGCGCCCAGCGATCCTGCTCGGACTGGAAGTGGTAGAGGTAGTAGTCGGCCATGTTCTCGCCGCTGTTGGCGTCGATGGTGTTGTCGCGTAGGTTCATGGAAAAACTCCTAGTCCGTCCGGGGGGTCTTCATCTCGAAGGTGTCGAGCGCGCGCGCGAGCATCGGGCGCACCCAGGGGCGCGTCTCCAGGCCGAACGTACGCAAGGCGTAGATGCGTTGGGGCGAGGCGGTCACGTAGACCTCTTCGCGGCTGCCGTCCGGCAGCAAGAGCACCACGCGCAGGAAGCGGTGGCGACCGGCCGTGATCACGGTCGGTGGGGACGCAAGCCGCGCGCCCAAGGTGGCGTAGCGGCTGGCCAGCAGGTCCGCGTGGACCTCGAGCGTGGCTTCCGCCAACGCGCGGCGTGCCGGCGTGGGCTGGCCTGCCCAGTTCTCGATGCTCTCCATGCGCACCCAGTGCTGGTCATGGTCCGCGGAGACGTCGAGGGCGTGGCCGTTGAATTGGATCAGGTCCAGGGGCACGCGCGCCACGAAGTCCCCGGTGGGCGCCTCCGTCTCCATTTCGGGCACGCGCCCGCTGAGCGTGTAGGCCACGCTGGCCACCAACCCGGCCGCCACGACGGCGAAGACGACGTAGAGCGAGCGTTGCAGCCACGGGCTGACGCGCCGGCGCAGCAACTGGGGGTGCGGGCCCACCAGCAGCGCGAGCAACGCGCCGCCGGCCAGCCCGCCCATGTGCGCGGAGTTATCGATGTGCGGGATCGCGAGCCCCAGGCCGATCGTGAGCGCCAGCATCAGCAGCCCCGCCTGGCGCAGCGAGCGCATCTGGTAGGCAGGCATCGCGCCGCGGTGGAACAGCCCCAGCACCAGCATCGCGCCCAAGAGACCACTTAACGCGCCCGACGCGCCGGCGCTGATGCCGTTGCGGTTGAACCAGTAGCTGGCGAGCGCGCCCGTCAGCCCGGCGAACAGGTAGATGCCCACGAACTTCAGCGTGCCGAACAATTTTTCCAAAAACGGGCCGACGGCGAACAAGCTGAGCGCGTTCACGCCCAAATGCACGAGGTTGAAGTGCAGGAAGGCGGCGGAGACCAGCCGCCAGACCTCGCCGTGGTTGACCAGGGGGGCGTTGATGGCGCCCGCGCGCAGCATGCGGTAGTTGGTGGTGCCGCCCAGGGCCCACTCCAGCGCGAAAAAGGCCGCCAACAGGGCCAACAGCCCCCACGTGCCGGGCGCGTGTTGCTCTTTCAGGAAGGTCGAGAAGGGTTGCTTGCCTTCCAGGTTGCCGCGCTCGACGTCCGCCAGGTCTTCCAACGAGTGGCGCACGCCCTGGAAATAGGCGGCCACGCCGTCGAAGGTCTGGTCGACGAAGTCGCGACCTTCCGCCAACTCGGGCTCCGTGGGCTCGGGCGCCGTGAGATCGAGCGGCCAGACCAGCCAGCGCGCCTCGCCGGGCAGGGCTTCGAGCGTGCGGCCCGCGGGCAGGCCGTCGGCCCAGGCCAACAGCAGCACGGCGTCGCCGGCGTGGATGCCTTCCAACCAGGTCTGCCACTGGCCCAGCAGGGTGGCGACGGCCGTCTCGTCCAGCCCGTCGGCGGGCGCGATGATCAACACCTGTGTACCATCGGCGGCGGGCAAGTACCAGCCGCGGGCGCCGGAGAGCGCGGGGGGCAGCGGCGCCTTCCAGGCCAGGCAGGCCATGTTTTCCAGAAGCAGCACGCCCACGGTGGCCGCGAACGTGTCGAAGCGTGACATACGCTGATTAGACCACGCGGGGGGCGGTTTCGCCCGCCCCGCCGGGAGTTTAAGCAGCCAGGCTCAAGGCGCCGGCGCGCTGGGCGGTCTTGCACCAGAACTGCTTCTCCACGCGGCCGCGCGCGAAGTACACTTCGATTTCCGCCAGGCAGCTCGGGCAGCCGTCCACCTGGGCGTAGAGGCGGTAGCGCACGTAGCCGGAGGCGCGCTCATCGTCCATCACGACGGCGGTAGGCTGGGCGCCCAGGTACTCCGCCACGGCTTCCCAGCTCCACTGGCCGCGGAACAGCGCCTTCGCGCCGGTGCAGTCTTCGTTCACGACAAAGGCATAGCACGGGTACCCGTCCATCATCTTGACGAGCTGTTCGAGCGGAGCGGATACGTGGGTGGTGGCGGTCATCGGGGCCTCAATCGGTGTTATGGATCGGCTGACTTTCTATCGGCGCGGCGCGCGCCAAGTTTCTTAAAATCCGGCCATGGCTAGAGTAAGTTACAGTTAATTAACACGAAAGGCTCGGTTGGGTATAATGGGAGCACCATGCCGGAACCGCAACAGCAGCAGCTTACCGCCGCAGAAGCCTCGGAAATCCTCACCACCTACGTGCGCCGCAACCTGGGGGCTGCCGCCGCGGTGGGCATGCCGAGCTACCGCGAAGACTACCAGGTCTGGGAGACCTGGGTGTCCGGCGTGGAGGGCTACGTGAAGGCCTACATCGTGCGCCTGGGCGCCTCCCACGGCGAGTGGGTCTGCCGCCACATTACGGTCATGGACTCCGCTCCCGGCCCGCGCCGCGGCGAGGGTTAGCGGCAGCGCAGCCCCTCAGGCGGTGGCCGTGGCCGGGTGCAGCTTGGGGTTGCGGATGCGGCTGTCGATGTCCACTTGTAGGCGCGCTTCCAGGCCCTTTTCGTCCACCTTGGCGCCGTTGACCTTGATGCCGCGGCTGGTCAGGTAGCCCGTCATGTCGGCGTGGATGCCGTCATCCTTCAATTCCGCCGGAATGCCGCCGTCCTTGAGCGTCTGCAGCAACTGCGCGCGGGCCGGCTTGAGCGACGGCTTGATGATGAGCTGGGTGCCGTTCACGGTGATGTCCAGGTCCAGCGGGCCCTTCACGATGGTGGTGGGGTCGCCGGTCCCGCGGCCCCGGCTGGCGATCACGATCAACAAGGCCTTCAGGCCGGTCGCAACGTCGCTCAGCGGCTTGTACTCGACCTCGCCTTGGAGGGTCATGGCGCCCTTGCGCACGCGCACTTCGCGCATCTCGAAGCCAGGGGCCAACGCCCGGCCGAGGGCCGCTTTCAGGGCTGCATCATCGGCGGTCAAGGTGATGTCGGAGAACGGTGTGGCAGGCTCCTGCCCCTTGGGCGCCTCCGGGTCGGTCATTTGCACCGTCACGTCGCCCTGGGCGTTCATTTTCACGCCGAACTGGGTGCGGGTGGTGTTGAGGTCCGCGAAGTCGGGCAAGGCGCCCACGTTATGCAGCAACGAATTGGCGTCGACACGCACCAGGCCCCGCTTGGGGTCGGCCTGGGCGTTGATGTTGTCGCCCTGCAGCTCATCGGCCACCACCTTCGTGACCTTGGCGGTGATCCACTTGGCCGCGATCGAGAAGCGCCCCAGGGGCACGCGCAGCTCTTCGAACTGGAAGCCCACCATGTTCTTGTCGACCAGCGGCTTGGCGCGCCCGACCACGGGCCACCACATGCCCAGCAGCTTCACCTTGCCGGTGGCGGCGTAGGTGCCGGTCTTGGCATCGAAGTGCACCTGGATACCCTTGAAGCGGCGAGGGCTGCGAAGCAGGTGGGTGACCAGGCGCTCCATGAAGCCGTGATCCAGCTTGACGGCCCCGTTGCCGATGGCGCTCGCGTCGCCGGTCATGCGCAGGCGCACGTCCGCTTCCACCATCACCGGCCGCTTGGGGGCGGGGGCCTGGGTGACGGGTCGGAGACCGGGTTGGACGGGGGGCAACATGAAAGCCTTATCGCCGCCGCGCCGTGAAAAACCGTTAATAAGCCCTTAAGTAATGATTATCCGCCGCCGAACTTCTTGCGCAACGCCTCCATCGGGTCGATGGCCTCGACGTCGGCCGCGCCGGGGCCGCGCGCGGCGATCGCGGCGTCCAAGGGCTTGAGGGCGTCGGTGATCAGCTGCACCCAGGCGGCCTCGGCCTTGGCCAGCGGCGTGCGGCGGCAGACGCCGATCGCGCCCGGGTAGAAGCGGCCGACCAGGGGTTCCAGCGGCTTGTAGCGACGCGCGAACTTGCCGCCTTCCACCAGCTCCGTGAAGGCCTCGGCCGGTCCGTCTTCGCGGGCGACGGCCAACAGCAGCAGCTCCTCGTCGGGCTTCGCCTTGCCCTGGAAGAACCAGGCCTCGAAGCGCAGGCCAGGCGTGTCGTACCGGTGCGGCCAGCGTCCGGGCAGGCTCATACGCAGCGCCCAGCGCGCCACATCGGCTACCTCGTCATGGGAGAGCTTGCCGTCGTCAGCCAGGCCTTCGAAGCCCGCCTTCGCGGCAGCCTGGGTGCCCGCCGCGGCCAAACGCTCGCGCAGCGCCATTGCGTCATCCTTCTTCAAGCCGAACTCCTCTCCGTGCGTGTTTCACATGCCTGTAAACATATGGAAATCGTGCCGTAATGCCGGTCTGCTAGGCTGGGATCGTAGATTGACCTGAAAGGCGAATCCGCCATGTGGACCCACCTCACCTCCTTGATCGAAGCCGAAGACGGCGGCACCGTCGCGGAGTTCTCCCTGTTCATGGGCATGTTGGTGATCGCTGGCGCCGGCTTCTTCTGCTTCACGGCCGGCCAGTTCCGCGAGGTCTTCCAGAGTTCGTACAGCATGAAGTAAAGGCCTATGCGTCCCTCATCGGCTTGCTCATGCCGCCTCTTCCTGGGGTAAAAGTACCAGGCGGGAGGAGGTTCTGGCGATGAACATGAAGCAAGTGTGGGCGGGAGCAGGCGGGTTCTTCGTCGTCTTTATCCTGATCTCGCTGACGAACCGGCCCCATGTGGCCGCCCCGGGCGAAGATCGCCAGCCGCACAAGCGCCGCACGCAACAGGCGTCCGGCGCGGAGACTGCCCCGGCCGCCGGCGGGGTCCTGCCCGCGGGCTTCCAGCGCGGCATGGTCTACGTCTGCTCCGGCACTTCCACCATGGGCGATCCCGCCAGCGACCAGGCTCTTGCCGGCGTTGCCGGCACCGGGGCGAATTGGGTGGCGTTGAACCTGCCCCTGGCCCAGGCCAGCGGTGATGCCGTCAGCGTCGGCGCCGACCCGGCCCTCACCCCCACCCCGGCGGCCGTTGCCCATGCCGTGGCCACTGCCCACCAGCAACACCTTCGCGTGATGTTGCGTCCGCTCGTGGTTGCCGCCGACGGCACCACCCGCGACAGCTTCGTGCCAGCCGACCCCAAGGCCTGGATGGACAGCTATGGCGCCGCGCTGGCCCCCTATCTCGAAGTCGCCCGCAACAGCCAGATCGAGTTGGTCAGCCTGGGCACGGGCTTCTCGGGCCTCGAGGCGACCGCCCCTTGGCCAGACCTGATCCGCACCGCGCGCAAGGGCTACACGGGAGCCCTGACCTATGGCGCCGCTGCCGCGCCGGGGCCCTCGGGCGGTGGGTACCAGTCCGTGTCGTTCTGGTCGCAGCTCGACTACGTGGGCGTCGAGGGCTTCTTCCCGCTGACGACCCAAGCGCGCCCCACCGAGGCCGATCTGGCCTCGGGGTGGCGCGCGGCGATCGCCTCCGTCCAAGGCTGGGCCAAGCAAGGGGCCGGTGGCAAGCCGGTGCTGTTCACCGCCGTCGGCGTGCCGGCCCTGGCCGGGGCCGCGGCCGACCCCGCCCACCCGAACCAGACCGCGGACCCCGATCCCGAGCTACAAGCAGCGTCTGCGCGGGCCTTCTACGCGACGATGAGCGGCCAGTTCGGCATCGCGGGCGCCTTCTGGTACGCCTGGGAGTACCGTGGCACCGGCGGCCCGGCCAACCCTTACGGGGTGCAGGACCAGCCCGCGCGGGCCGCCATCCAGGCAGTCTTCGCCAGCCAAAAGTAAGCTTGTGATGGCTGCACAATCCTCACTTGGCGCGCGTTTACGGGCACGCAAGCTGGGGTAAGATCCTCGCGGGAGATGTCCGTGAGACCGCCTTTTTCCTACCCCCTGGCCCGCGCGCTCCTGGCCGTTGCCTTGAGCGGTGTCGCGGCGTGCCAGGGCACGACGCCCACCAAGACCACGGGCACCAAGCCGACCGCCGGCCCCAAGGGCCCGATCACGCTAACGCCGCCTCCCGAGCTCGCGGGGCCGGGCCACGTGTCCGTCACCGCCGTCACGCCGGCCCCGCCGGCTGCCACGCCTACCCCCGCGGGCCCTCCGGTAAGTGTATCTCCGCTGCCTACCACCGCGCCCGCCACCTCCTTCCTGGCCGGCTTGGTAACCGCCCCGTCCCTGGTGATCGCCAACAACGGCGCGGGCCTGGTCTCGGACGCAGGCGGCGGGATCCTCTCGAACAACGGCGGCGGGATCATTGCCAACAACGGTGGCGGGATCCTGTCGAACAACGGCAGCGGCGTGGTGGCCAACAACGGCGCCGGCTACCGGCTCTTCGCCGCGGCCAACGTGGGCGGCCTGTCCAACGCCTTCCTCTACCTCACCAACCGTGACGAGAAGTTCTTCCTCGACGCCACGACCCACCAGGCCTTCGTGGCGGCTTCGGACAAGACGGGCGCCTACAGCTTCCCCATCACGGCCGACAACGGCTTCCCCACGGGCAAGGACGTGGTCGTGAACGCGATGCTCAACGAGGACCAGCGCCTGACGGGCTTCCTGACGCCTATCAACGGCAAGAACACGCTCGACGTCACGCTGGGCACCACGTTGGTCACGGAGTTCCTGCGCGCGGACGCCGCGCGGCGGGGCAAGGCCTTGAAGGACTACGAAGCGGCCAAGGTGGCGGCGGCGGTCAAGCAGACGGAGGACGCGCTGGCGAGCGGCGACCTGCCGGTGCTGCGCACGGTGGCCGGGCCTGACGGCAAGCCGGTTTCCGGTGCCGCCTTCGACCTGCGGCTGCAGCATGTCGACCGGCTGCGCAACCAGTACGTGATCGCCTTCGCGGCCGTGGATGCCGGTAAGACGGCGTTGCACCAGCTTTCCGACGCCTGGAAGGCCCTGTTCGGCATGCGGCCGACGGCCGTCACCACGGTGGCCGGCAACGGCGCCGTGCCCACCGTGACCTCGTCGCAGGCCCAGGCCACGGGGGATGGCGACGCGCCGGACCTCGTATCGGTGCCAATGGGATATTGCGCGGGCATCGCGATCGCCAAGCGGGGCGACGTCTTCGTTTCGGGCGATGCCAACGACTCGGCCGACGGCCACGTCCGCTGGCTGCACCCGGGCGGCAAGGTCGGCACGCTCTGGTTCCCGCAATTCCGCTTCGAACAGCCCAACGGCGTGGCCGTGGAGTCGGAGCCCGCGGCCGGCGCCGGCGCGGTGTTGTTGGCGGGCTCCAACGCCAACTACGTCGTGCGTGTGCCGATGGTGGACGCGGTCCAGGTGGTAGGGAATGGCCCCGCCCGCCCGCAAACCATCGTGGCGGGGGAGTTCGCGCCGTTGAGCGCCGACGAGACGGACCACCCTGTCAACCGGGACGGCGGCAACACGGCGGTAGACACCAGCCAGCCGCAGCTGTCTTACTTCCGCCTGGCCGATGAAGGCGCGCGCATCTATCTCTCCGGCGACCCCGTGCCGGACGCCGCGCGCTACGCCCACATCAACCACCCGGAAGCGGTGGCGGTGGACGAAGCGGGCAACATCTACATCGCGGATACTTGGAACCAGCGCATCCGCATGATCCCCAAGGCCGACGGCTCCTACTTCGGCTACAAGCAGCCGCTCGACGTGGACGGTGACGGCGTGGTGGAGGGCTTCGGGCCGGCCACGCCGATGAAGGCCGGCGCCATGTACACGATTGCGGGCAACCCGATCTGGGACGTCGTGCGTACCGCGGACGAGGGCGGCCACTGGTTCGGCGACTTCGCGGGCGACGGCGGGCCGGCCCAGGCCGCCCGGCTGGACGCGCCCGTGGCGCTGGCCTTCTTCGAGGGCGCGCTCTACGTGGTGGACCAGGACAACCAGCGCATCAGGCGGATCCAGCGCGCCACCGGCACGATCGACACGATCGCGGGCAAGCCGGTCGGAGCGCAGAAGAACAACGGCTCGCATTACTTCTTCCCCGGCGGCTCGGGGGGCGACAACGGCCCGGCGGCACTGGCGCAGCTGGACACGCCGCGCGGCCTGGCCATCGACGCCAAGGGCAAGCTCTACTTCTACGAGGCGGGCTCGCAGCGCGTGCGCATGGTCGACCTCAAGGGCGCGGGCATGCCGATCGTCACGGTGGCCGGCCACTTGCCCAACGCCGCCATGGCCTTCGGGGCTGCGGGTGGGGACGGCGAGGCCCTCGCGGGCGTGACTTTAACGGACGTGCGCGGCCTCGCCGTCGACCCCGCCGGCAACCTCCTACTCACGGACTTCGCGGCCCGCCGCATCCGGAAGGTATGGCGCCAGTGGGAGTGACGCGCATGATGGTGAGACGCTGGCCACTGATGCTGGCCCTGGCCCTGACGGCCTGTACGGGCCATGGCAAGGCCGTGACCTCGGTGGGCGTGCCCATCTCCCGCCAGGCCGTTCAGGGCCAGGTGGTCGAACCGCCCGACGTGCGCGCCGGCGCGGGCGTGGCCGTTGCGCCGCCCGTGGCTACGCGGCGCCTGATCGAGACGACCGGCGCCGGCACGCTGACGGGCACCGTGGCGCTGAACGACGTCACGGACCCCTTCTTCGCCGACAGCGCCGCACTGCACCTGTTGGCCATGCCCGCCGCCCATGCCCTGGTGACGCTGACAACGCTCGATGACGAGGTCTATACCAAGGCCGGCGCCCCGATCACCGCCACCGCCGACGCGGCCGGTGCCTTTACGTTCGCCGGGGTGGTGCCGACGGACAAGGCGTTCGTGCTCACGGCCTTGTTGGGCGGCGACCACCGCCTGAGCGCGATCGTGCCCGCCGGCGCCGCCACGGCCACGCTGAACGAGGCCACCAGCGCCGTGGTCGAGTTGGCGCGCTGGCAACTCCCGGCCGCGGCCG
>JAQBPE010000058.1 GCA_028287685.1 Cyanobacteria bacterium RYN_339
AGTCGGCGGCCGGCTTGATGACGGACTCGGCGTACGTCTCGGCCAGGACCATCTGGGAGGTTGCTAGGATGGCGCCGATCGCCACGGTCAAAATGGTAGGGAGCTTAGCCACGATTTACGTCTTTTCAGGGGGTGGAGGAGCGCCGGGCTCGTCCGGGGTGTAAAGCTTGTTTACTTTTCTTAATGAAGCCAGCTTAACACACCCGGTGCTTGGATGTTTCAAATCCAGCATCCACCGATGGCATGGAACCGTTGGTACCAGCCAATCGAAAAAATAAATAGGGGCAAATTTCTTTGTCGAAATCGCCCCAGATCCGCACGGTGACGAAAGGCTAGCTAACGAGCTTGCCCAGGCGACCCAGGGCCTTTTTGACCTTCTCGATCATCTTGGGGTCTTTGGCCTGCTCCAGGCAGACGCTCCACTCCTTGATGGCCTCGGGGGTGCGGCCCGTGCGCTCGTAGATCTCCGCCAACTGGAGGTGCAGCGCCGGATCGGCGTGCCGGAGCTGGCCGGCCTTGACCAGCTGGGCCGTGGCGAGATCGTACGCGTGGCGCTCGTTGTAGATCGAGGCCAGGTTCACCATGCTGGCGCGGTTGTCGGGGTCGTTCACAAGCGCTTGCTTGAACGCGGCGATCGCCTCGTCCGTGCGCCCCTGCCACTGCTTCACCAGCCCGATGTTGTAGTAGACGTCGGCGCTCGGGTGCGAGCGCAGGGCCTCCTGGTAGTGCTGGCCGGCCTGGTCGAAGCGCTGGGTCTTGGCTTCCAGGTTGCCCAGCGCCACCAGCGCGGGCGCGTACTGGGGATCGACGCGCAGGGCCTGGCGGTAGCACGTCTCCGCCTCGGGCAGGCGCTTGAGCTTCTGGTAGATGCCGCCCTCCAGGTCCCAGTAGTAGGCGTTGCTGGGGTTGAGCTTGATGGCCGCGGCGTATTGCGCCAGCGCCTGGGCGGGCTCGCCTTGCTTCTCGTAGACGTCGCCCAGCAGCTCGTATAGGCGGGGGTTGCCGGGGTCGTGGTCGACGGCGCGCTGCAGGCGCGTGGCGGCTTGATCCAGCTTGCCTTCCTTCTTGAGCTGATCGGCCTGGGCGATCGGATCGCCCAACCCGGCCCACATGTCGGAGAGCGCGTACGCGCCCGCGGACAGGCTCACGCCGATCAAGAGCAGCGGGATGCCCAGCGCAATCACCTTGGGCGCCTCGCGCAGCTTGCCGGGCTGGCGGGGCGGGATGGCACGGGCGGCGCGCTGGAAGAAGCCGTGGGCGCTCTCCTTGAACTCCATCAAGGGGTTCGGCAGGCGGCTCAGGCTCTGGCCACACTTGCTGCACTTGGCAACGGCCAGCATCTCTTGCGAGCGCACGCGGTTCTTGGTGGAACACTTCGGACAGAGCGCGATCAGGCTGCCCGCGGCCTTGGGCGCGCTGGGGCGCACGGGATCGTTCACCGGCTGCGGCGCCGCGAAGTACTCGCGATCGTAGCTCGTGCGCCGATCCGGATCGGACAGCACGTGGTAGGCCTCCGTGATCAAGGCGGCGGTATCGCGATCCCCGCCCTGGTCCGGGTGGTTGCCCAGCTCCAGCATCAGGGTGCGATAGGCCTTCTTGATCACCGCGAGCGAGGCCTTGGGATGGACCTGCAGGATCTCGTAGTAATCGTGGAACTCTTGTGGCGGCATGTGCTCTGTCACGTTGCGTTCTCCCCTCAAGACGGGTTCGAGCGCATGCGCCCATTGTTCCCGTTTGAAGCCGATCCTACGCCATGGGAGCGCCCCATACTTCTCCAGGCCGGCCAAGCTGTCGGGGCAATTTGACCGAAGCCGAGGCAACCTCTGTCTGCCGGTCGGAAAGGCAATGCCGATCCGGTCTTTGTGCGTTTCGTCGATCGAGCGCAAAGGCTGTAAGCCCTTTTGTACAGTTTGCCCATTGGGAGGATCCGACCAGGCGGCTATCGTGGTCAGTGAACTTTTGTAACGAAGCCCAAGGAGGAACCCCGATGACCACGGCTCGCCAAGGCGCCCTGACTGCCAAGATCGATGATGCCGGCTCCATGTGGAGCGGCGTGTGGTCGGCGCTGGCCCGCTTCACCGGTGGCGCCGTCCGCCGGCTGGAACCCATGCCGGGTGGCCTGCGGGTCCACGGCGCCCTCGACAAGGGCATCGCCCGCGAGCTGAAGCTCCAGGCCAAGGCGCTGGCCGACGGCGAAGGCCAGGCGGTCGGCATCGACCTGGCGGAGGTGACCAGCTGGGACGGCGACGGCCTGGCCGCGCTGGTCTACGCCCTCGACGTCAGCGAGCTCGCCGGCAAGCGCCTGGTGCTGCTCGAGCCCTGCGACCGGCTGCGCCACACGCTGGAGCGCTCGCAGCTCCACCACCTGTTCGCGATCGTTCGCCGCGACGAGCTCGCAGCCTAATCAACCGCCAACACCTAGCCCTTGATCCAGGAGACCTTCATGCAAGCCATCGTACTCGCCGCCTCGGGCGGACCAGACTTCGGGCCGCTCTGCCAGGGCGTCTCGAAGGGGATGCTGCCCTTCCTGGGCCAGCCCCTGCTGGCGCACGTGGTGCGGTACCTCGAAGGCCAAGGCGCCACCCGGGTGCGCGTGAACCTCTGCCACCAGCCCTACATGGTGGAGCGCCACTTCGAGGCGAACCCCGCCGCGAAGGCGGAGCTGAGCTTCCACCTCGAGCCGTTCGCCGCCGGCACCGCGGGCGCCACCAAGCGCCTGGCCGCGACGATCCGCGAGACGCTGGTGGTCTCGATGGGCGACCTGATCACGGACGTCGACCTCGACGAGGTCTTCGCCTTCCACAAGCAGCGCAACGCGCTGGTGACGATGGTGCTGGTCCCCGGCGACCGCGCCGTCCGGGCCGGCCGCGCCGTGACGGACGAGGAAGGCCGCGTGCTCGCCTTCGAGGAAGGCTCCGAGGACGCCGGCCGCGCCGTGAACGCCGGCATCTACCTGATCGAGCCCGAGGCGCTGGTGCAC
>JAQBPE010000208.1 GCA_028287685.1 Cyanobacteria bacterium RYN_339
GCGCGAGCACGGACCGCAACAAGGTCTACATGCGCCAGCCCAACGGTTGGACCTGCGGCCCGACCAGCCTGACGATGTGCCTGTCGGCCTGGGGCGTCCGCCCGACGAGCGTGGGCACGGTCAACGAGATGGTGGGCCTGACGCACACCAACCCCAACGACGGCGTGCCCGACCACGACCAGATCCCCAACGCCGCCCGCAAGCTGGGCATGCAGGCCACGTACCATGACAGCTCCAACGCGGGCCAGGTGCGTGACGCCCTGAAGGCCGGCCACACCGTGATCTACAACGGCTCGCTGGGCACCGGCGGCCACTTCATCTACGTGGCGGGCCTGAACTCGGACGGCAGCTTCATCATCTTCGACCCCGCGCGCTCGGGCACCACGAGCATGAACGACGCGCAGCTGAACGGCTTCGGCCACACCAACGGCCACAGCGGTGGCTTCACGGAGATCTGGAAGTAGGTCCTACCGCGGCAGGGTGAACCAGAAGGTCGCGCCCTGCCCGACTTGGCTCGAAACGCCGACGTCGCCCCCGTGCGCCTCCACCAGGGCCTTCACAATGCTGAGGCCCAGGCCGACGCCGCCCTTCTGGCGCGTGTCGCTCATGTCGACCTGGGTGAAGGCCAGGAAGATGCGCGCCTGCTCGGCGTCGGGGATGCCGACGCCCGTGTCGGAGACCTCGAACCGCACGACCGCGCCGTCGACGCGGGCGCGCACCGTGATCGTGCCGCCTTCGGACGTGAACTTGATCGCGTTCGTGACCAGGTTCGTGAGCACCTGGCTGACCCGCAGGGGGTCGGCGTCCACCGTGGGCAAATCCGCCGGGATGTCCGCCACCAGCCGTTGGCCCTTGGCATCCGTCTGGCCCGAGACGGCAGCCAGCGCCCGCTCGCAGAGCGGCGGCAGCGCGACATGTTCGCGGTCCAGCGTGAACTTGCCGGCCTGCACGCGGCTCATGTCCAGCAGGTCATTGACCAGCGCCAGCAACGAGTCCGACGCCTCCATGATCTTGGCGACGAAGCGCGCCTGATCCGGGACGAGTTCGCCCACGATGCCGTCCTCCAGCACGGAGCCGAAGCCCTGGATCGCGTTCAGCGGCGTGCGCAGCTCGTGCGAGAGGATGCCCAGAAACTGGTCCTTGGCCTTGTCCGCGGCTTCCAGGGCGCGGACGCGCTCTTGTTGCCGCGCCAGCTCCTCGCGCTCCTTGGCCTGGTCTTGCAGCGCCCGGCTGGCGGCCTCCAGCTCCTCGTATTGCGCTTCGAGCTCCTCGCCCTGGGAGGCGAGTTCCTCGTTGACCGCGCCGAGCTCCTCGTTCGCAGCCGTAAGCTCCTCGTTCGACGCTGCCAGCTCTTGCGTGCGCTCCACCACTTCGGCTTCGATGCGCTCGTTCTGGGAGGTGAGCCGCTCGTTCAGGATTTGCAGCTCCGCTTGTTGCGCCTGGAGCTCCTCGTTCATCATCGCCAGCTCGGCGTTGCGCTCGGCCAGGATCAGCTCCGCCTGCTTGCGCGCGATGCCCTGGGCGATGGCGTCCGCAACCCCGGCCATGGCGTCGAGCGTGTCGTCCGCCAGCTCGTTGCGGGCGAACATCGCGACCACGCCCATCAGCGTTCCGCCCACCACCAGCGGGTAGCCGGCGAAGGCGATCATGCCTTCGCGGCGGGCCCATGCGGGGTCGCCGACGCGCGGGTCGTTCGGTACGTCGTTCGTGAGGTGGGGCTCCAACTCCTCGGCGATCAGGCCGATCTTGAACTTGCCGATCGGCACGCGGGCGTGCGGGCCGTCGATGTGGGTGTACAAGCCGGAGCTGGCTTGCAGCTCCAGCAGCCGTTCCGGCAGGTTGGCGGTCCAGATGCGGGCGAAGGCGGCGCCCAGGTGCTTCACGATGGCGTCCGTGCACTCTTGCAGCAACTCGCCGACGGTGCCGTCGTGGCCCAGGGCGTCGCCCACTTCCGCCCGCAACATCGCGTGGTGGATCTGGCGGATGCGCCGGTCTTCGGCCTGTTGAAGCGCCAAGGCTTGCACCCGCAGACGCTCGCGGCCGGCGTAGAGCTCCACGAACACGGAAGCCTTCGCGCGCAACACGGCGGGGTTGAACGGCTTGGGCATGAAGTCCACGGCGCCGAGGTCGTAGCCACGCAGCGCGTGGTGCTCGTCGCGGTCGATCGCGCTGAGGAAGATGATCGGCACATGCGCGGTCCGGGCGCGCTCGCGGATCAGCCGGGCGGTCTCGTAGCCGTCCATCCCGGGCATCTGCACGTCGAGCAGGATCAAGGCGACGTCGTGGTCGAGCAGCTTGCGCAACGCCTCGACGCCCGAGGTGGCCCGCACCAGCTCGGCCTCCAGCCCATCAAGCGTCGCTTCGATCGCCGTCAGGTTCTCGGGACGGTCGTCTACTACCAGGATGCGGGCCGGCGAGGAGTCGACAAGCATGGTGGGCATTTCTCGAGCGTAACACGCGGGGGACCCGCGTGCCAACAAGCGGAAGACCCTGCTTGTCTGGTCAAGTTAAGTGCTGGTGCGCGCCCGCGACGTCCACTATCTATAGGTTCTTCAACGCCTCGCGCCGAGAGAGGGGGCTCAAGCGGTCTGCTTGGGCCGCGACGTAGCGCTTCACTTCCTCGGGGTCGCGCCAGGCGTGCTGGCGCAGGGCCCAGCCGATCGCCTTGCGCAGGAAGAACTCCTTGGAGGCCAGCGCGGGCTCGATGCAGGCGTAGAGCAGCTCCAAGTCGATCGCGTCCTTCGCGCCTACCTGGCAGATGATCGCCGTGCGGCGCTTCCACATGTCGTCGCCCTGGCTCCACGCCAGCATGGCGGGGCGGATCGCCGCCGGGTGCGCGCGCAGCAAGGCGCCGACGTGGTGGGTGGCGAGGTCGTCGACGAAGTCCCACCACGCGCCATCGACGATCAGCTCTTCGTACAGCCGCAACGCCTCCGGCGTTTGGAAGCCTTTGGCGGCGCGGTGCCCGGCCAGCGCCAGGGCGGCGTAGCGTTCCTCGCGGAAGGCCGCCCCATGCCAGATGGCGCGCACGGCGGCTTGCCAGGCCGCGGCGTCGGGGAAGGCCACGTCCTTGAACACGTCCTTGTAGATGCGCTGGCCCACCGGCGAGGCCACGCCGTGGTAAGGCATGGCGGATTTCATGTAGGCCTGCATGCGGGGCGCGCGGGCGGGGTCGGCCGCGGCGGCCAGGCGGGTGCGCAGCTCGTCCAGCAAGGTGGGCTAGTCCGGCAGCTTGGGCTGGCCCAAGAGCTTCGCCACCTCGTCGTAGGAGTTGCGCCAGTACTTGGCGGTGTGCACCGGCGTCAACGAGCGGTCGTTCCAGATCGTCAGCCCGTCACCCTTGTCGAGGTTGTATTCGGGGCCCTCGCGGTAGTCCTTCTCGCGGTCGGCGATCGCGACCATGGCCCGATCCGTCAGCGCCTTGGCCTCGGCCAGTTGTGCCAGGGCCTGGGCGCGCAACGCGGGGCTCGGCGTGAGCTGGGAGCGGCGCAGCATGACCACGGCGCGTTGCAGCGCCAGCACCTGGCGGGCGCGCAGGGCGTTGATCTGGAAGCCGTCGGCCAGCTCGTCTTGCAGCTTGGCGGCGGCCGCCGGCACCTTGGCGCGCAGCTCGTCCGCGCGTGCGGCCTCGTCGGAGAACGTGCGGGCCACCTCCACCAGGTCGGCCAGGTCGCCGCGCTCGAACCGCGCCAGCTGGCCCGCGTCCCACTTCATGATCTCGTCCGGGCGCAGGCGCACCGGCGTGGAGTTGGTGCCCTTCAGGACCTTCCCCAGCACCGGGTTTCGCTGCGCGCTCACGCCGAAGTCCGTCAGCGCGTCGAAGCCCTGCAGGTACTTGATGAGGTTCTTGTCCAGCAAGAACTCCTGCTGGAAGGTCATCGACTCGATCATCAGCTGGACCATGGGCGTGCGCGCGGCCTCCAGCGGCGCGAAGGCGCCGTCCAGGATCTCCGTGAGGCTCTCCTCCGGGTGGTCCTGCATGCGGGCCTGGGCGTAGTCGTTCAGCCAGTAGCCCCACTCCCAGGCGGTGGTGAAGCCCACCTCGCCGTCCAGGTTGGGCAGCTGCTTGATGATTTCCAGGTCGTGTTTGCGGTTGAGCATGTACACGGGCAGGAACAGCGGCACGGAGACGTCGTGGGCCACCCAATAGCTGGTCTCCGGGTAGAACACGTCCTTGCGCTCCGGCGTGGCGTGCGACAGCATCTTGAGCTTGTGCGTGAAGTCTTGGTTGCCATACACGGGCGCCTTGTCCGTGAGGGCATACTCGCTGGTGGTGTGCACGTAGACGCCGACGCTGGGATCCGCGAAGCGCGGCAGGTTGAAGTAGCTGTCATTGTACTTCTCGCTCCACGGCTCGTTGGGCACGTGCGAGCGGGCGGAGGTCTCCACGCCCGGGTACTTCCGCTTGAGGTAGGCCGCGGCGTCGTCCATCCAGCCGATCGTGAGATCGTCGTTGGTGGGGGTGAACTCGCTGGTGCCCAGGTTCCAGGTGATTTCGTCCCAGGGCACCCGCATATAGCGGTCGATCGTGGCCTCGATCTTGGCACGGTCCTCGGCGCGGTACTTCGCCAGCAACGCGTCGTATTTCACGGGGTTCTTGCGGGCGTGCTCCAGGCGCAACGACTGGTACGTGGCGACCAGCGGGTTGATCGCGAAGGCGTTGCTGCTGACGTAGTTGGCGAAGGCCAGCTTCACGGAGAGCTTCACGCCGCGCTGGTGGGCGTAGTCCACGATTGCCCGGGCGTGCGGCAACCAGGCCTCGAAGTTCTTCTTCTTCGCGCTGGTGATGGGCAACAGGCCGTGCTTCTGGTCCAGCTCCAGCATCGGGAACATGATGAAGTTCTGGCCGTTGGCGACGTGCCAGTCGATGTAGCGCTTGACCATGTCCAGGTGCTCCGCGGAGGGCTCGTGGAAGGCCTTCTGCAGCGGGACGGGGTGGTAGAGGTGCGGCGCGAAGCCACGGGTCTTCATCCAGGCCGCCGGGGCATGGACCTCCGAGAACCCGTTGGCGGGTGCCACGGCCTTGCCGGCGGGCGGGGTGTAGGCATCGGTGTAGCTGTAGAAGCGCTTGCCGCTCAGCTCCATCAGGCGGTAGACGCCGCGCTGGAGCCCGAAGGCGTCGCCGCCGCTCACGCCCACCACCGCGCGCCGTTGGCCGCCGACGGTAGCGTCGCCCCCGCGGATGGCATAGCTCTCCTTGCCGCCCGCGGCCGGCACCAGGCCTCGCACGTCGCCCACCGCGAACACGGTCGCGCCCGCGGCCTCCGGCGGCAGGACGACGTCTTCGCCGGGCCTCGCCAATAACATCTGAACGGGGCGGCCGGTGACGGTCCGGAGGTAAGCTTCCAGGTCGCGCACGGCCAGGGCGGGGCCGGGATCGAGCCGCGCGGGCACCACCAGCACGGCCTGGCGCAGGGGCGTGGCTTGTTCCGGCGGCAAGGTCTCGCGTTGGGTCAGGGTCTCCGGCGCGGGGACGCCGGCTTGCTTGTCCACGGCTCTGGCCCTGGCAAGGATGGCATCCCACGCGGGGTCCGCTCGGCGGACCTCGGCGGCGCGGGCCAGGTGATCGGGGGTGGGCGGGATGACGGGGGCCATACAGACCTTATCGCGGCTTGGCGCGCCGGGCCCGTTAATACCGAGTTAATAACTCGCGGAGCTTGGGTAAAGCCATGGACCGGCGGTTAGTAGGGCAAGGTGTCCAGCCGCCGGGTCACCCAGTCGTAGGTGTACATGCGCAGCGGGCCGGCGCGATCGGAGACGAACTCCAACGTGTTGCCGCCGATATAGGCCGGCGCGAGCTCGGTGGCGGGGGAGTTGGCGAGCGCCAGCGCCTCGACCATGCCGACGTCGAGGTCCGTGAAGTAGAGGTCCGCGTTGCCGCTTCGGTCGGAAACGAAGGCCACCGTGTGGCCGTCGGGCAGCAGCCACGGGAACGACTCCTTGGCCGGTGAATTGATGAAGGGCGGCGTGACCACGCGGGCCCGGGCGAAGTCGTAGAACTCGATGTCGCCGTCCGGCTTGCCGTACGCCGCCAAGCTGCCATCGGCGCTGACGCTGGGGAAGGCCACGCCTTCTACGCGCGGTACCTCTTGCACCGGCGTGCGCGGGTCCTTCAGGTCGGCCCGTGCCAGCCGCCGCTTGCCCGCGGGACCGCGGGCGAAGACCAGCCAGCGTGCGTCCAGCGTGAGGGCGAAATCTGCCTCGTCCTCGTCGGTGTTCACCGCCGCGAGCCGGTCGATCCGGCGCGATCGCATGTCGTAGCGCCAGATGTCGAGGTTGCCGGCGGCGGCCGTCTGGAAGAACAGGCTGTGGCCGTCCTCCAGCAGGTAGGTCTGGGCGGCCACCACCAGCCCCGTAAGCGCCGCGACCTCTTGCTGGCGGGGGTTGCCGAGCCCGAACAGGCCGATGGCGAGCCCGGTGGGCTGCGCCAGGTCGAAGCTCGGCGTCAGCGCGTTGGGCGTTTGGGGGAAGGAGATGGACGAGGGCACCGCCCAGGCCGGGCGGAGCGGACGCGGCGGGCCCAGCTCGGGCTCCACGCGCGGCGGCGGGAGCACGACCGTGGAGGCCGGCGGCAAGGTGATGCCGCGCAGGGGCAGCGGGGGCGGCGGC
>JAQBPE010000064.1 GCA_028287685.1 Cyanobacteria bacterium RYN_339
CGGCATGTTGGCGGCGCAGGCAGTCTTGACCGACGCCAAGGCAAGGCGGCAGGTAAGCGCGGCGCGCTAACAGGCTGCTTGATCTGCGACTAGGGGGGCCGGCATTGGAACTTGGGACTCGGAAAAACCGGAAACCCGGAAGCAATTGACCGGCCGTAGGGCCTATTTTTCCAACTTTTCCCGATTTTCCAAGTTCGTTTTTGCGCATACCGGGCGCGAAGCGGCGTCGTTCGCAGCCTGCAAAAGCACGGCGGCCGACACCCGCTTGACCCGGCGGTGGCCGGTGTCCGCGCGGCCGGCGCCACGGCTGGCCGCTCCGCGCGGTGGGTGTACGCCGCCGGCGTCAGGAGCGGCAAAATGAGCAGGCATCGCAAGTTGCGGGTCATCCCGTCGTCACTATCTGATCGGCTAGCGCGGGCCGCGCGTGGTAGGATAAGCCCCTCGCGCATGTCAACCGAAAACCTGCAAGCATTCGTCGCCCTCCTCGCCGCCCCGCACCGCGCGCCGGCGGGCGTTTCGGCGGCAGCGGCCGGCGCGATGATGGGCCTGGCACTCATGGAACGCGCGCTGGCCCACCCCGCGCCGGAGGCCTTGCCCGGCGCGGCCGACGAGCCGCGCAACATGGTCGCGAGCCTGCGCGGCCGCTTCGCCGACGTAATCACCGCCGACCTGGCCGCCGCCGAGGCCCTTGAAGCCGCCCTGGCAGACACCACGGATGAGGCCGACGCCATCCAGGCCGGCGCCCGCGTGCCCGCTTACCGGGCTGCGCGCCGCCTGATCGACTTCGCCATCCAGGGCCTCACGTTGATGCCGCACGCGCTCGACCATGGCAGCCGCCTCGTGTTGGCCGACCTGGAAGTGGCCTGGCGGCTGCTGGCCGCCGCGCTGGAGGCCGGCATCGCCGCCTGCGAGCAACACCTGCAGGGGCTATCGTATTTCTTCGCGGAGTCCGAGCGGCCCGCCTTGGAGGCGTCCGCGCTCCAGGGCCGCGAGTGGGTGGACCGCGCCACCGGCGATCTTAGCTGGCGCCTGGGACGCCGATGATGATGGACAGCCTACGCGCCACCCTTTTGATCACGTGTCCGGACCAGAAAGGCCTGGTGGCGGCGATCGCCGGCTTCCTGGCCCAGCATGATGCCAACATCGTGGACTTCCGCGAGCACGTCTCGCCCGATGCCCAGGGCTTCTTCGCCCGGGTGGTCTTCGACCTGTCCGGGCTGGCGATCGCCCGCGATGAGGTGGGGCCGGCCTTCGCCCCCCTGGCGCGGCGCTTCGACATGCAGTGGGCGCTGTACTTCTCCGACCAGCCCAAGCGCATGGCCCTGCTGGTCTCCAAGTACGAGCATTGCCTCTATGACTTGCTGATCCGCCACAAGGGCGGCGAGCTGCCCGTGACCATCCCGGCCATCATCAGCAACCACCCGGACATGCAGCCCGTCGCGGAGTTCTTCAAGATCCCGTACTTCCACGTTCCTTCCGCGCCGGGGGGCAAGGCCGCGCAGGAAGCGGAGATCCTGCGCCTGTTGGCCGAGGTCCAGGTCGACTTCGTGGTCATGGCGCGCTACATGCAGATCCTGTCCGCGGAGTTCCTGGGCCACTACCCGCACCGCGTGATCAACATCCACCACAGCTTCCTGCCGGCCTTCATCGGCGGCAAGCCGTACCACCAGGCCTACGAGCGCGGCGTGAAGCTGATCGGCGCCACGGCGCACTACGCGACGGAAGAGCTGGACGAGGGGCCGATCATCGAGCAGAACGTGGTGCGCGTGACCCACGCCGAGACCGTCGACGACCTGATCCGCATGGGCCGCGACATCGAACGGATCGTGCTGGCGCGGGCCGTCCACCTGCACGCCGACAACCGGATCCTGGTCTCCGGGCGGCGCACGGTCACGTTCTCGTGATCCTCGACGTCCAGGGGCTCACGAAGCGCTTCGGCGACTTCACGGCCGTGGACAACATCACCTTCCACGCCAAGCCCGGCGAGATCCTCGGGCTGCTCGGCCCCAACGGCGCGGGCAAGACGACCACGATTCAGATGCTGTTGGCCCTCATCACGCCCACTGCCGGCCAGATTCGCATCTTCGGCGAGGATCTGGCCCGCAAGCGCGAGGCGATCCTCCAGCGCGTGAACTTCTCCAGCACCTACGTGCAGCTGCCGTTCTCCCTGACGGTGCGCGAGAACCTGACCGTGTTCGCGCGCCTTTACGGCATGAAGCGCCAGCGCGTGGTCGAGGTCATGGACGAGCTCGAAATCGCCCACCTGGCCGACCGTAAGACCAAGACGCTCTCCAGCGGCCAGCTCACGCGCCTGCACCTCGCCAAGGCGCTCTTGAACCACCCGGAGCTCTTGTTCCTGGACGAGCCCACGGCCAGCCTGGACCCGGACACCGCGGATCGCGTGCGCAAGCACCTGCGCGCCGTGCGCGAGCGCATGGGCCTCACGATGCTCTACACCTCGCACAACATGCGCGAGATGGAGGAGCTGTGCGATCGCCTGGTCTTCCTGCACCAGGGCAAGATCCTCTTCGAGGGCGCGCCCAAGCAGTTGTTGGCGGAGCGCGGCGTGGAGGATCTCGAGGCCCTGTTCCTGGAAGTTGCGCGGGAGGAGCGGGAAGACGCATGATAGCCCCCCACCGTGTCTGGGCGGTGGCCTCGCGCCACCTTTACATCTTCAAGCACAGCCCCGTGCGCATCTTGGAGATGATCTACTGGCCGCTGCTGGACCTGGTCCTGTGGGGCTTCGTCTCGATCTCGCTCGCGCATACCAGCATGGGCTCGGGCGTGCTGGCCTACTTCCTGGGCGCCTTGATCCTGTGGGACCTGCTCTTCCGCGCGCAGCAAGGCGTGGCGCTGGCCTACCTGGAAGAAGTCTGGGCGCGGAACCTCCTGAACCTGTTCGTCTCGCCGCTCACCGCCTCGGAGTTCGTGGCCGGCACGCTGCTGATCAGCCTGTTGAAGCTCGTGCCCTCCGTGATCATGATGGCGGTGCTGGCCTTCCTGTTCTACGGCTACAACCTCCTGGGCATGGGTTTTGCGCTGATTCCCTTCGCCGTGGCGCTGCTGCTGTTCGGCTGGTCGCTGGGCATCGTCACCACGGCGCTGGTGCTGCGGCTGGGGCAGGGCGCGGAGTCGCTGGCGTGGGTGGTGGCGTTCGCCTTCCAGCCCATCTCGTGCGTCTTCTATCCGCTGGCCGTGCTGCCGCCCTGGCTGCAGCCGATCGCCCTGGCGACCCCGCCCGTGCACATCTTCGAGGGCATGCGCGGCGTGCTGGCCGGCCACCCCCTTGATCTGGGCCACCTGGGCGCGGCCTACGGGCTTGATCTGCTTTACGTCGGCGGCGCGATCGCCTTCTTCTATCACACGTTCGCGCATGTGAAGCAGGCAGGCTTGCTGGCCAAAACCGGCGAGTAACATAACACCCGATCATGATTTTAAGAAAAGATTAACAACAGACGCAAGTTTATTAACCTTTGCTCCTATAGCACTTCTGTAAGGTTGTGTTTTACGAGGAGAGGCCCCATGCTCGCACCGCTCAAGAAGGGCATCGAAGTCGAGGTTTTCACGGGCACGCGCGAAGGCGCCCCGATGGACATGTCGCCTAAGATCGTGGCCGCGCTGCCCGATTTCGTGTTCGAGTCCGATGCTCGCCACGTCGAGTACATGACGGCCCCGCAGACCGACTACGACGTCCTCGTCCGCGAAATCGTCGAGCCCCGCATGCGCCTCCGCTCCTTCCTGGAGACCCAGGGCGACCTGACCATCTTCCCCGGCAGCACCGTGGCGATGCCCTTCGACCAGAAGTTCCACCCGTCGCTGCCCAACAACACCTACTACCAGTGGGTGGGCGACACGTTCGGCACCGACATCCTGACCTCCAGCGTACACATCAGCATGGGGCTGGACGACGCCGATGACATCGTCCGCGTGACCAACTGGCTGCGGATGGACATCCCCCTGTTGCTGGCGCTGACGGCCGCGTCGCCTTACCGCAACGGCGAGTTCACGGGCTACCACTCCAGCCGCTGGATGCAGTTCCCGCAGGAGCCGGTGGGCCTGGAGTTCTGGGACGACCACGCGCACTTCGTCCGCTTCATCGAAGAGGCGATGGACGCCGGCAAGATGAAGAGCATCCGCCACATGTGGAGCGCCGTCCGCCCGAACGGCGAGGACCGCCCCTACAACCTCAACCGCATCGAGACGCGCATCTGCGACCTGGTCTACGACCCGGAGCTGTTGATGGCCGTGACGGCCCTGCTGGAAGCCCGCATCATCCAGCTGCAGATGAAGTCCGGCAAGCCGGAGGCCCGCCTGATGGCGGTAGCCCGCGAGAACGAGCGCCGCGTCGCCAAGGACAGCCTGAACGCCTACGTCCACCACTACGGCAGGGAAGTGCCCGTGCGCGTCGCGCTGGCCCGCCTGATGGGCGAAGTGGAAGGCATCATGCGGATGCTCGGCACCTACCACCACCTGGCCGTGCTGGATCGCGTGATGGCGAACGGCAACGAAGCGATGCGCTTGATCCAGCGCGTCAACAAGCTGGGCGACCTGCAGGCGGCCGTGATGGAGCAGATCGACGAGGCCGAGGCCATCGATCAGCGCTGGGCGCGCAAGCTCGAGGGCGGCGTCAAGGTCATGTCCCCGGCCTACTAGGCCCCAACACCAGGACCGGGCGGTGGCAATGAGGCCACCGCCCTTTTTTATTGCGGTGGCAAGACCTCGGGCGTGATGGCGCCGGATGCGTCCACCAGGGCCTTGGGGTAGGCCCGCTCCACCTCGAGCTTGGCCCGCTTTAAAGCCAGCTTTACCAACCAGCGCGTGCGCCAACGCCACCAACTGGACCGAATTCGGCCCAGCGGGCGGTCCGGCGGTTTTACCTCGACCTTGATGGCCGTCTCCGCGTCGGCGCGCTCGAAGCGGACCGTTGCCACTTCGCCGCCCTTGCCTTGCAACATCAGCGGCTGGTCCATATTCAGGTACTGGAGCTGGGCCGTGATGCCCGGCTGGCGCGACTCCAGCGCGGGACCCAGCTTGATCAGCAGGGCGCGGACGCCTTCGACGTCGGTGGGGACCTTGGTGATCATGCGCACAGGTTGCATAACCGCCATGATACGCTCCCTGCCTGCGTCGCTCCACGAAATGACATGAAGTTTTAATAATTTGATACAGCGCGGAGGAATCGACGGTTCATTAAATCTGTGATAAAATCGGTTTGGCCCAACAGCCGACTAAAGGAGAGAAGCAAAGCATGGCGATGTACCTTGGTAAGAACTGGGACGAAGTCACTCGCGAACTCATCCGCCGCGCCTGCGCGGAAAGTTTGCTCCCCGATACGGCGGAGTATCAGCTCCGCCAGTTCATGGAAGACGGCATCACGGTCATCGCTTACCAGCGTGGCCCTTCGAACCGTAGCGGCCGCGGCGGCAGCACCAGCTTCCACGAGGTCCGCCTCACGGATGCCGGCATCGCCGTCAAGCAGCTGACCAACCTGGGCCCGATCAGCCCCGTCGTGGTCTAGGTTCTCCAAACACATAAAGAAACGCCCCCCGGCTCCAGCCGGGGGGCGTTTCGTTTGTGACGCGCCGCCCTTATTCGTCGTCCTGGGGCTGCTGCCGCTGCGGCACGCCCGCGGCCAGCTTATCGGGCATCGCGTCCAGCGTGACGGGAATCAGCTTCTGCTGCCCCTGGCGGCTCACCTGCAAGGCCACGGTCTTGCCGGCCGCCAGCTTGTTCACCTCGCGGATCAGGCCGATGGCGTTCTCGACCTTCTTGCCGTCGATTGCCGTGATGACGTCCCCCGCCACCAGGCCCGCCTTGGCGGCCGGGCTGTTGGGCTCGCTGTGGCCCACCAGGGCGCCGAAGTCCGCCGGGTAGAACATCTTGGACTTGTCCTCGGGCAGGTTGCCCACCTGCACGCCGATCCAGGCGCGCTCCACCTTGCCCTTGGCCTCCAGCTGCGGCACGATCGTGTTGACCGTGTCGACCGGGATGGCGAAGCCGATGCCCTGGCCGCGCGCGGCGATCGCCGTGTTCACGCCGATCACCTCGCCCTTCAGGTTTAGCAGCGGGCCGCCGGAGTTGCCGGGGTTGATGGCCGCGTCGGTCTGCAAGAAGCCCACGCGGGCGTTCAGGCTGATGTCGCGGTTGATGGCGCTCAGGATGCCCGTGGTCACGGTCTGCTGCAGCCCCAGCGGGCTGCCGACGGCCACCACGTACTGGCCCACGCGCAGGTGGTTGCCGTCCGCCAGCTTGAGCGTGGGCAGGTTGTGCCCATCGATCTTCACCACGGCCAGGTCCGTGCCCGGGTCGGCGCCAATCACGCGGCCGATGCGCTTCTCGCCGTTCGAGAGCGTGACCGTGAGCTTGTCGGCCCCCTGGATCACGTGGTTGTTCGTCACGATCAGGCCGTCCTCGCGGATCAGGAAGCCGCTGCCCGTGCCCTTTTGCACGCGCTCTTGGGGCTCCATCTGCTGGGGGCCGCCCTGGCCGTTGAAGAACTGGAAGGGATCCAGCTGGGGCTGCACGCGGCGGTGCGCCTCCGTGTCGATGTTGACGACGGCCACCTTGACCTTGTCCACGAGGTCGGCGATGCCGTCCTCCTGGGCAGGCGCGGAGACCTGGACGGGGCTGGCGTCGGCCGGCTTGGTGGCCAACGAAAGGTTGCTATTGGCAGGAGCCAGGTGCGTGGCGGCGACGCCACCTCCCAGGCCCAGGGCGAAGGTCATGAAGGTCGAGAAAACGGCACGCTTGGACATGGCGTCACTCCTTTCAGGGTTACCGGTGGATGTGTTTCCACAATAACCCAAAGAACCCTGGCCGAGAACCAGGGCTCACCAAGCATTCAGCGACCATTCAGGGGGTCCTGTCGGTTCTCAGATCGGGGTGATCTCCACCAGGCCGCCGCCGTTCATTTTCAGCGCGTAGTCCGGGGCCCCCGCGGACAGCTTGACCACGGCCTTGGTGGTCACGACGTCGGCGCCGACGAAGGCGACGCCCGTGAAGGTCGCGTCCGCCCCCGGCACGCTCAACGTCAGCGTTCCTACCTGCGTGCCGGCGGCCGGGAGCGGCCAGGCCAGGTCGAAGCCGGCCATGTCCAGCCTTGCCGCGGTGTCGCCGTGGTAGCTCAGCTGGCCACCGGCACTCAGCTCGACGTTCCAGCTGTGGGTGCCGTCGGCGTTGACCAGCTCCTGGCCGTTGGCGCCGAGCAAGCGCTCGAAGCGCATGACGATGGGGGCGATCGCCACGTCGTACCCCTCACAGGTGCCCGTCACGGTAGGCACGTCGTAGGTGAAGCCGTGGTCGCCCTCGACGCGCGAGAAGGTGAAGGCCAGATCCACGCTGGCCTGGCCCTTGCGCAGCGTCTTGACCGTGCCGCTGGAAGCGCCGACGTCGACCTGGTAGGTGCCCAGGCTGTCGGGGTCGACGGCGCCCAGCGTGGCAAGCGGCTTGGCCGCGCCCAGGTCGGCCTGGGAAGCCTGCGTGATGGCGGCCAACACGTGGTAGAGCGCCATTTGGGTAGCAATCGCGGCGTTGGCGGCGACGAAGGCGCGGCCCTTGCCGTCGGCCTGGGCGCCGCTCTTCAAGTTTTGGTCGACTTGCTGGCCGAGCTCCATCGGCTGGTTGCCGCAGCCGGCAATCATGGAGGCGACGATGAACGGGATGATGCGCATGGACGGACCCTCTTTCGATGTGAGGTAAGACGTCCACCGATCAAACCAGCCGGCGAGGGTTGGGCCGTAGGTCTATTCGGCCGAATTCGATTGACTTAGCGGCTCTTTTCGCCGTGTTGGCGGGCCACGCGGCGCCGGATCACCGCTTCCGTGGCCTCTGAGCGGGCCTGGGCGTAGTGCTCGTCCAGGGTACGCGCCAGCCCTTGCTGTTCGGCTTCGCTGTTCGTGAACTTCGCCAAGAAGCTCTTCATCGCCTGTTTCTGCGCCATGAACATCAGCACGAAGTCCGTCACCTGCACGTCGTCCGGCGGCAGGTCCGGCAACTGGCCGGCCTCCCAGGCCTTCACGCGGCCCAGCTCGTATTCCAGCGCCTCGCCGAGCTCCCAGGCAGCCAGCTTGGCATCGAGGCCAACCTCCGTGCGCAAGACCAGCTCCTCGTGCGAGCCGGCGGCGAAGTGCACCATGATCGGCGGCTGCAGCGTGTGCAGCGCGCGGACGTTCTCCTCCGCCAAGGCGCGGAGGTGCTGTCGGCGGAGAAAGGCAGCGAACTTCCCGATCATCGCCCCATCCTACCATCTTCATAATTTGATATACGGTCGCTCGGCCCCCTCGGGTACGATGGGAGCCGGAGGATACGTGGCTCAACTCGGCAACGAAGACCTCGAGGCGTTCCTCGCGGCCCTGGCGCCCCGCTTGCGGGTGGCCGTGATCCATGGGGGCGACAAGACCGTCCCCGGAGCCGTCCTCCAACAGACGCCGAACTGTAGGCCCTGGCGCAGCTATGCGACGGTGGCGGGGGCGATTGGCCGCTCCCTGGAGCAGCTGGGCTTCCGCGACGTGGTGCTGCTGCCGGATGACCGGAACCTGCCCGCCCGGCTCGAGGCCGAACGCATCCAGCTGGCCTGGCTGAACACCGGCGGCATGCAGGGCCGCGATCCGATGGCCCATGCCCCCGCGCTGCTGGAGCTGCTGGGCATCCCCTACATCGGCCACGACCCATTGAACGCCTCGCGGTTGGACAACAAGCATGTGTTCAAGCGCGAGCTGCAAGCCCTGGGCCTGCCCACCGCGCCCTTCGTGGTCTGGGCGCCGTCCCGCGGCACCTACGAGGCCGAAGGGCCGGAGGCGCGCAGCGCCTTCGGGGATTACGCGGGGCCCTTCGTGGTGAAGCCCGTGTCCGGCCGCGCCTCCGTGCTGGTGGACGTGGTGGCGAACCGCCTGGAGCTGCCCGCCGCGGTGGAGCGCGTGCACTCCGCCATGCGCAGCGCGGCGCTGGTCGAGCCTTACCTCCCGGGCCGCGAGTTCTGCGTCTCCGTCGGCGGCCCGGTGGCTTGCCGCGGCCGCCGCCTGTTCCAGGCCGACGGGCCGCTCGCCTTCTCCGCGCTGGAGCGCCTGTTGGACGCGGACGAGCCGATCTTCACCTCGATGGACCAACGCCCCATTACCGCCGAACGCGCGCGCGCCTTGGCCCCCGAGGAAGCGGCGTTGCGCGAAGAGCTCTTCGACCTCGCGCGCCAGATTTACCGGGGCTTCGACCTGGAGTTCCTGGTGCGCGTCGATCTGCGCATGGACGCCGCGGGCCGCCTGATGGTGCTGGAGGCCAACCCCAAGCCGGACCTCCAACACGGGAACGGCGCCGTGAACCTCACGACGCTGGGCATTTCGGACCAGGGCATGGACTACGACGACCTCGTCATGGGCCTGGTGGCGGAGCGCCTGCAACGCGCCCTGCTCGGCCGCGACCTGGGCCACCCACAGCTCGTGGCGATCGAATCGATCGTCAAGGCCGCCGCCGTCGCGGAGGCGCCGCGGTCGTGATCGCGCCGGACTATTCGCCGCCCGTGGGCCGCGCGCCGCGCCCCTGGCTGGAGACCGGCATCGCGATCGTGATTTGCCTGCTCTCACTGGTGATCCTGTCGTACGCCGGCCTCGGCGAAGCCTGGCGCACCTACCCCGGCCTGGTGGTGCGCAGCATCGCGTCCCAGGGCCAGGTGCTGCAAGAGCATATCGACCGCTTCCTCGCCACCGGCCTGCCGGTGAAGGATTTCCCGGGGCTGGAGGCGATGAGCCGCACCCTGATCGCCACCAACCCGGCGATCGCCCGCGTGTCGTTGGAAGATGCCGGCGGCCACGAGATCTTCGCCCAGCCGCCGGGCGCGGAGCCCAAGCCGTTCGGGCCGTCCGCGCTGCATCCGGACGACAAGCACTTCGCCGTGGGCGAGAACGGCGACGCCTACCGCGTGAGCCTGCCGCTGGCCAACCGCTTCGGCAAGGTCGGCGCCCTGCGCCTCGATCTGCCGCTGGGCCAGGTGCGGCGGGCCGTGGACAACGTCTTCGCCTGGGTTGGGGCCGGCGCGGCGCTGCTGCTGCTGCTCTACGCCGCGGGCGTGGCCTGGGCCGGCCGGCGCGACGGCGGGCGGCTCGTGACCTGGGGCTACGCCGCGGCCTTCCTGGCCATGGCCGGCGTGGTCGTCGCGGCCTTGATCACGTTGTATTCGGGCGCCATCCAAGACAAGACGCGCGCGCTCGGCACCTCGCTGGCGGGGCGGCTGGAGCCGGCCTTCGCCATCGGCCTGACGCTGCAAGACTTCACCGGGGTCGAGGAGACCTTCCAGGCTTACAAGCACCTCGACCCGGACCTCGACTACGCGTGCCTGCTCAAGGACGGCAACTACGTGGCCGGCACGCAGGGCCTGGCGGGGGGCGTGGCCTGGGGGCCGAGCGTGGACCACTTCGACCAGGCCGTCACGTTGCAAGGCGGGCGCGTGCTGCATGTCGGCGTGCAGAAGGCCACCGTCTACCGGGCGCTGTGGCGCAGCGTGAAGAACTTCCTGGTGCTGTTCGTGGCGCTGAGCTTCGTGGCCGTGCTGTTCTTCAACTTCCGCAAGTTGCTGGTGGAACGCTCCGACGAGCGCGTGTTCGCGCTGGGCGCCATCCGCCCGCTCTACTTCCTGGCCGTGTTCGTGGAGGGCCTGGGCTCGTCCTTCCTGCCCACCTACTTCGGCGCGATGGCGGCCGACGCCCACATGCCGGCCGGCACCGTCGCCAGCCTGTTCACCACCTACTTCCTGGCCTTCGTGGCCGCGCTGTTGCCGGCCGGGCGCTACGCCCAGGCCCGCGGCCCTCGCGGCCTGGTGCTGGCGGGCACCGTGTTGGCCGGGGTGGGCCTCGCCATCGCCGGCTCCGGCCTGCCCTTCGTCTGGATGTACCTGGCGCGCGCCGTCGCCGGCCTGGGCCAGGGGCTCTTGCTGGTGGGCGTGGAGGCGGTGATCTTGCGCAACGCGCGGGCCGACCAGCGCACCCAGGCCTCCACCATCATCGTGTACGGCTACAACGGCGGCATGATCGCGGGCGGGGCCATCGGGGCGCTGTTGGCGGTGTACATGGGCACGCGCATGGTGTTGGTGGCGGGCGCGGCGATCGCCATCGCCAACCTGCTCTTCGGCCTCGCCTTCATGCGGGCGCAGGGCGCCGGCCCGGCCTCCGGCGTGGCGGCCGTGGAGCGACTGGGGGCCACGATCGGGCAGTGCCTGAAGGACCGCGAGTTCCTGCGCACCACGCTGCTGGTGGGCATCCCTTCCAAGGCCGTGTTGACGGGCGTGACGGTCTTTGCCGGTCCGCTCCTGCTGGCGCGCCTGGGCTACATGCCGGAGGACATCGGCCAGATCCTGATGTTCTACGCCGGCGGCGTGTTGCTCTCCAGCCGCAACGTGGCGCGTTGGGTGGACCGCACCGGCAGCGAGAACGGGGTGCTGATCATCGGCATCCTGGGCAGCGGCGTCGGCCTGGTGGTGCTCGGGCTGGCCGGCTATGCCGGCGGCTGGCCGATGCTGGCGCCGATCGTGCCCGTCGCCGGCTTGTTCATCCTGGGCCTGGCGCACGGCTGCATCAACGCGCCGGTCGTCACGCACATCGGCCGCACCCACGTGGCGGAGCGCCTGGGCGGCCCGGTGGCGGGCTCGCTGTACCGCTTCCTGGAGCGCGCGGGCCATGTGTCCGGTCCGATCGTCGTGGGGCAGATGCTGGCCTTCCAACGCACGGGCACGCTGGCCATGGGCTGGCTCGGCGCCGGCGTGATCGTGGCCGGCTTGCTCTTCCTGGTGAGCGGACGGGGGACGGAGCATTGATGCGCCTTGTGGCCTTCGCCGCTGCCGCGGCCCTCGCGGCCGTCCCCGCGCCCTGGTTCGCGCTCGATCCGGCGCTTGCCGGCGCCTGGCACGTAAAGGGCGACCCGCGCACCTCGCCGCGCATCGAAATCGTCCCCAAGGCGCCCGTGGCAGGCCAAAAGCGCATCTTCGTGCTCACCAGCAAGGCCTCGGCCTCGTACTCCATCGGCATGAACCGGATCCTGCGTGTGCTGGGCCAGGAGGGCGTGCACGCCACCTTCACCGACGTGAACTACAACAAACGCGAAGACCTGGGGGGCCAGGCCCTGGCCGACATTCGCGGCGGCCACTACGACCTGGTGCTGGCCATCGGCTCGGAGGCCACGGACTACCTCTACAAGCGCTACCGCGGCGGCGCCACCCCGGTCGTCTCCGCGGAGGCCAAGGATCCCGTGTTGCTGGGCCAGGCCAAGGACTACGACCAGGGCAGCGGCACGAACTTCGCCTTCACCAGCCTGAACGTGCCCGTGAAGCTGCAGATGACCTACCTCCAGCGGCTGCGCAAGGGCCTCGCCAACGTGGCCGTGCTGTACAGCGCGCGCAACCAGAGCTCCGTGGAGACCCAGGTGAACCCCTTGGCGGCGATCGGCCCGGAGTACGGCGTGGACGTGTTGCGCGTGGGCGCCAGCTCCGACGACCTGGTGGCGGACTTCCGCCGCCAGATGCCGGACGCCATCGCCCGCATGAAGCGCCGCGACCCCGATCTGTCGCATTCGATCTTCTGGATCGTGGGCGCCACGGAGGTCTTCAGCCAAATCCGCGCCATCAACCGCCTGGCCGGCGGGGTGCCCGTCCTGAGCGCCGTGCCCGACGTGGTCGCGCCCGGCGAGGACAGCGCCACGCTCGCCATCGGCGTGACCTTCGAAGACAACGCCCACCTGGCGGGCCTGTATGCCGCCCGCATCCTCAAGGGCACGGCACGCGTGGGCGACCTGGCGGTGGGGGTGGTGCAGCCCCCGGACATTGCCATCAGCTTCCTCAAGGCCCGCCAGTGCCACCTCGCCATCCCGTTTGATTTCTTCGAGACCGCCAGCCGCGTCGTGGACGCCGGCGGGCGCCTTGTTCGTGACGACAACCGACCCGTATCGCAGCCCACGCCATGACAGGAGCCTTCCCCATGAAGCCTACCCTTCCTCTGTTTGCCGCCGCACTCGCCCTTGCGCTTGCGTCCCCCGCTTACGCCCAGGTGGCGGCTCCCGCCGAGGTGCCGGCCGCGACCAAGACCTGGGTAGGCGGCCAGGTCTTCTCCGACTTCTCCGTGCCTACCAGCGCCTTCTTCCCGCAGGCCTTCGAGATCAAGCGCGCGCGCATCTACGCGAACGCCGCTTTCAACCCCACCTGGTCCGCGGCCGTGGTCTACAACGTGCGGGCCATGTCGTACGACCTGAGCGGCAAGTCGGTCCAGGACGCGGAGGCCGGGTACCTCGAGATGGGGTATGTGCAGGCCACCAACCTCTACCCCGGCAGCCGGGTGCAGATGGGCGCCATCATCACGCCCTGGTTCGAGTATGAAGCCAAGGCCTGGGGCTACCGCATGCTGGGCCTGCTGCCGGATGCCGGTGGCCTGTCCCCCGATCGCCGCGGCGTGAACTTGGTGCCCTTCTACGACTTCGGCGCGAGCCTCAAGGGCGACTGCAGCCTGGCCGGCATCCCGCTGGGCTACAGCCTGGCCGTGCTCAACGGCGAGGACGTGCGCCACACGGAGACGGACGGGCAGAAGGACTACGAAGGCCGCCTGTCGGTCACGGCCCTGCCCGGGCTGGAGTTGACGGGCATGGTGCACCGCCACAACCAGGCCACCGGCCCCGCCACCCGCGAGGCGGGGTTGGCCGTGTACGAACAGGCCGGCTACAAGCTGGCGTTGGAGACCGTCTTCAGCCAGGACACGCCGCTGGTCGGCGCGTCCGCCACGGGTCAAATCCTGGGCGGCTGGGTGGTGGTGCCCATTCCCGGCATGCCGATCCCCACGGAGGCCGTGGTGCGCGCCGACTACATCACGGGCGACACCAAGACCATGGACGTGGCCAAGGGCTACCGCTTCGAGACCGTGGCCGGCCTGAACTTCACGCCGGTCAAGGGCGTGCGGCTGTTCCTGAACAACCAAAACCTGGATTTCCACAACGCGGACGGCTCCGCCCTCGTCAACGAGGACATCGTTGCCCTGAACACGGAGCTCACGTTCTAGGGCGTTTCGCGCCCCCGCAAACGTGGAAAATTGAACCGGTGGTTCTCCGCTCCCCGACCCTTAAGGTGGTTACTTCATGATGCCCTCGGCGCTCCCCGATCCCCTGCCCGAACCGATCCAGGAGGCTGTCGCCGCCGCGGGTGGGATCGGCATCCGGAAGCTGCTGCTCTGGCTCACCACGCTGGTGGGCTTGGCGGTGGCGATCGGCTGCGGGGGCGGCTTCCTGAACTACCGTACCACCATGCTCGACACCGCGCTCCACCAGACCCAGGTCGAGGCGGAGCGGGCGGCCACGTCGGTGGAGGGCAAGCTCGCGACGATCGAGGCCAGCGCCAAGGGGTTGGAAGACAACCTCGACAAATCGGATTTGCCTGCCGCCGAAATCGAGGCGGAGCTGCGCGCCGCCCTGCAAGCCAACCCGGATGCCTTGAGCGTGGGCGTGGCCTACATGCCCTTCGCCCATGATCCCAAGGTGCGGCTCTACGCGCCCATCGCCATCCGCAGCCGCGACCAAATCAACATGAAGGACGCGGGCACCTTCAACGAATACACGACGCCCAACCACGACTGGTACAGCGTGCCGCTCGCCAAGGGCCCCACGTGGCTGGAGCCGCACTACGGCGTCGCCACCAACGCCTTCCTGGTGCAGTACGCCCGCCCGTTCAAGTGGCCGGGCCAGGACAAGCCCCGCGGCGTGGTCTTCGTGAACTACTCGCTGGAGCGCATCCGCGACCAGGTCGCCGCGCTGGAGATCGGCAAGACCGGCTACGCCTTCATCATCTCGAAGACCTCGGCCTACGTCTCGCACCCGGTCTCGGAGTACTACCGCGAGGGCAAGACCCTCTACCAGATCGCCAAGGAGAAGGGCCAGCCCAAGCTGGACCTGCTCGCACGCGAGGCCACGGCCGGCCACACCGGCTTCGTGGACTACACCGACCCGGAAACCAACCAGGACGCCCGCTACAACTACAGGCCGCTAGGCGACACGGGCCTGTCGCTGGTCACCAAGTCCAAGATCGACGAGATCGGCCTGGACCAGCGCCTGCTGCACCGCTTCCAGAAGGGCTTCGCGCTCGGCATGGTGGCCTTCCTGGGCGCCGGCATCACGTTGCTGTTGCGCGCCAACCTGGCCACCCACCACAACATCTGGAAGGCCAGCTTCGCCATCTCCATCGTGATGATGGCCGGCATCGGCTACATCTGGAACGCCGCCGCGCGCATCTCGCCGTACCTGGAAGGCAACAACACGAAGATCGTGGATCGCCAGAGCCTGAACAAGTTCCAGGACCGCGTGATCCGCGACGCCTACCGCATGCACCTGCCCCCGCCGCAGTTCGTGCCCACCGGCTTCTTCATCGAGACCGTCGACTTCACGCAGGCCTACAACGCCGACGTGATGGGCTACGTCTGGCAGAAGTTCAAGCGGGGCCAGGAGAAGGTCACGCGCGGCGTCGTGATGGCCGAGGCCACCAGCACCAGCATGAGCGAGGCCTACCGCCGCACGGAGGGCGAGTACGAGGTGGTGGGCTGGCAGTTCAAGAGCACGCTGCGCCAGCAGTTCGACTACAGCCGCTACCCGTTCGATCAACAGGACATCTGGGTGCGCCTGTGGCCGAAGGACGTACGACAGAACATCTGGCTGGTGCCGGACCTCGCCAGCTACGACCAGACCGTCCCCACGGCCTTGCCGGGCCTGGAGCACGACCTGGTCCTGGCCGGCTGGAAGATCGACGGCACGTTCTTCGACTTCAAGCCGCGCACCTACAACACCAACTTCGGCGTGTCGGGCGCCTTGCCGCAGCATGACGTGCCGGAGCTGCACTACAACATCCTGCTCCGACGCAACGTGACGGGACCCTTCATCTCGAACATCATCCCGCTGCTGATGGTCTCCCTGATGCTGTTCTCGACCATGATGGGCGTGAACCCCAAGGACAAGCCCTGGATCATCATCGGCTCCATCGCGAGCTCGTTCTTCACGATCGTGCTGGCGCACTCCAAGGTGCGCGACACGTTCGGCACGTCGGACATCATCTACATGGAGTACTTCTACCTGGTCATGTACATGGCCGTCGGCTACGTGGCGCTCAACAGCTTCCTGTACGCCACGGGGACCAAGTGGAAGTTGATCACGGGGCGCGACAACCTGCTCCCTCGCCTGGGCTACTGCCCGATCCTGGTGGGCTCGATCCTGATCATCACGGCCCTGGTCTTCAAGTGAGGCGCTGGCTGCTGGCGTTGGTCCTGGCCGGTTGCGATACCCCGCAGCCGGCGGTGCCCGTCGACGCCGCGCTGGCGCGCGAGCCCAAGGCCAGCGAGGTCTACTACGCCGGGCGGGCCTGGATCTACACGCGCAACAACGCGCCGCTGACGCTGGCGGTCCAGGCCGTCAGCGGCAACACCGTCACCGTCAAGGTGGTGGATGCCGCCGGCGATCGCACGGTCGCCCTGGACCTGGCCGGCGGGGCGCCCTTCCTGGGCATGCAAACCCTCCTCCGCGTCCCGGTCCCGAACGACCCTGCCAGCGCCTCCGTGACCTACGATTTGACGGCGTCGCAGACCGAGAAGCTCACCGTCCCGGCGGGGACCTTCGACACGCTCCACAAATCCTTTGCCAAGACCCTGGTGGGCGCCACTGGCTCGGTCGATGCGAAGTACGAGGCCTGGTACAACGCCCGCGTGGGGCTGGTGAAGCTGGTGGAGGACCTCAAGAACAACAATACCGGTGAAACGGCCACCACCACCCAGGAGTTGAAGACGGCGCCGTAGAGGGCCAGGTCACCCGCCGCCAGATGGCGGTGATCGCCTACAACGTCATGGCGTCTTGCTCCCCCACCGGGGAGATAAGTTACAATGAGGTTTGCCGTTGGGGAACAAACGTCGGAGTGCGAGCGTCCTGCCATTGCCCGGACGCGCTGCGGTTGCGCACCTTTGGCATCGTTCCCTGCCCGAAAGCGTCGCCTCATGAACATCCTTCGCAACTATGCCTCCGGCTTGCAGCAGGTCTACCTCGAGCAGCTTGCCGAAACCCAAGTCCGCATTTCCCGGCAGTTGCGGGTGCCGCTGTTGCGGTTGTGTCCTGACGACGCCGCCCTCCGGGCCATTGCCCTGGAAAGCATCACCCGCAAGTTGGAAGCGATTGCCGAGGGCCAGGAGTACGAGCAGGCCGTTGCGCTCTTGCGCGCCTGGGAGGCGGACGAGATCCCCGGCTTACCCAAGGAGTCCGTGGCGACGGACGACATCGTGCTCGGGTTCAGCGCGGAAAAGTTGGCGCTGCTGCACTTCCTGCCGAGCTACACGGAAGACCCCGCGGTCATCCTCGCCCTGACGACGGAGCTCGAGAAGCACTACGCCCAGGTCACGAACGTGGCGTTGCAGTCGTACACCAAGATCCAGCTGGGCGGGATGAACGACTCGCTCACCAAGGCCAACTTGGAGCTGCACAAGCAAAACGACGAGCTCCAGCGCCTCAAGACCGAGGCCGAGGCAGCCAACCGCTTGAAGAGCGAGTTCCTGGCCAACATGAGCCACGAGCTGCGCACGCCGATGAACTCCATCATCGGCTTCACGGAGCTGGTCCTGACGAAGAAGTCGGCGCAGATCGACGAGCGCAGCCGCGGCGACCTGCAGGTGGTCTTGCGCAACGCGCAGCAGCTGCTGGGGCTGATCAGCGACATCCTGGACCTCTCGAAAATCGAGGCCGGCAAGGCCGTCCTGTTCGTGACGCCGGTTGACGTCCGGCAAGCCATCTTGGCCGTGATCGGCACGATGGAACAGCTGGCCGCGGATAAGGGGCTCTCGCTCGCGCTCGACGCCTCGTCCGGGTTCGGGTCGATCGACACGGATGAGACCAAGTTGCGCCAGATCGTCTTGAACCTCGTCAGCAACGCCATCAAGTTCACGGCGCAGGGCGGAGTGGTCATCAAGGTTACGTCCCATGGCGATGACGGCGTGGCGATCGGCGTGACCGACACGGGGCTCGGCATCGCGCCAGAGCACCAGGAGCTGGTCTTCGAGGAGTTCCGCCAGGTCGATGCGTCCACCACCCGCGAGGCGGGCGGCACCGGCCTCGGCCTCGCCATCGCACGCAAGATGGCCCGCCTGTTGGGGGGCGACGTGAACGTCGAAAGCGCGGCGGGTCGAGGCAGCACCTTCACCGTCGTGCTGCCTCGCCAACTGCCCGGCAGCACGACGCAACAGCTGCCGGTTGGCCTGATGCCGCGCTCGCCGGAGCGCATGTTGGACGGCAAGCACGTGATCGTCTCGATCGATGACGAGCCGGAGGTGCTGCGGATCATCAGCGAGAAGCTGGCGGACTCCGACTACACGGTCGTGACGGCGACGTCGGGCGAGTCGGGCATCGAGCTCGCCAAGCAACTCCAGCCATTCGCCATCACGCTCGACGTGCTCATGCCGAAGATGGACGGCTGGACCGTGTTGCAGGCGCTCAAGCGCGACCCCGAGACGCGCGACATCCCGGTCGTGATCTTGAGCATCATGGACAACAAGGTGCTGGGCTTCACGCTGGGGGCCTCGGCCTACCTCTCTAAACCGATCGACCGAACCGATCTGTTGAGGAGCCTCGAGCGCTTCAAGCCCGCCCTGGCCGCCGGCGAGGGCTATGTGCTGGTCGTGGACGATGACCCCG
>JAQBPE010000100.1 GCA_028287685.1 Cyanobacteria bacterium RYN_339
GGCCTTCCTCGACTTGCAGAACCAACCCGGCATGTCCAGTGCCTCGAAGCGTTCCACCCACACCGACGACGCCTCGCTGGACTTCTCCGCCGGTGCCGACCTCTTCTTGGGCGTGGACCTGGCGCTCGACGTTACGGTCGGCCACTCGACCTCCACGGTGACGCAGCTCGACCCGCCGGCCAGCTCGCTGACGCAGGACGTGGTGCAGGGCAAGACCTGACAACGGCGTGGGTAGGGACCTCCAGCCGGGAATAAGTCCGTAGCGTCCCCGAAAGGTAGGTCCCCTTGCCCATGCTCGAAGCACTCGCCTTCCAGGTGCCCATCACGGGCCCCGTCCCCGGCGCGCCGGTGCAGGGCGAGGCCCGCCTGATCCTGTCCCAGGCGGGCGGCAAGGCCACGGCGCTGGCCATCGAGATCCGCCCCTCCCAGGCCGCCTTCATGGCCCGCCTGCCCAGGCTGTTGGCCGAAAGCGGCTTCGCGGGCGACGTCTTCGCGCTCGGCCGCGCCGGCAGCGTGAACCAGCCCGTGCTGACCTACAGCGCCGGCCCCGCCACGCTGGCGCGCGTTCCCGTGGGCCTCACCACCCTGGCCGCGCTGGAGGCTTTCCTGCGCCCCGGGCCCGCCATCCTGGATTTGACCGATTACAGCCTGACCGCGATCGCCTTCGAAGCCGGCGACGTGGCCCGCTAGCAGGAGGCCGCCATGACCATCGAGACCCCCCGCGGCCCCGGCAACGACGACGCGCTCCGTCGCATCGCCGCCCAGCAGGCCCAGCGCGCCCGCGAGGCCCAGCTGGCGCGCGAGCAGCAGGACATGCAGCGGCAACAGCAGGCCGAGACCGACCGTGCGGGCGTGGACGGCGGCGCCGTGGATGGGCAGACCGGGCCGCTGGGACGCCAGGCCATCGACGGGCCCGCGGGCGCCGACCTGCCGCCCGTGCTGGACCCGCACGACCCCGCCCTTGCCCACCAGCCCCAGGCCGTGAAGGACGCCGTCAAGACGCTCACGGACCTCACCACCGGCCTGCACGGCACGCCGGCCGAGCGCACGGCGGCGATCGCCCGCGCCCTGTCGCAGGCCAAGCCGCTGCAAGAACAGCTGGGCAAGCTCAAGGCCCTGCCGCCGGACCTGCAGGCCGCGGTGCAAGACGAGGTGGCCCAGCTCAACCAGGCGGCGAGCCCGCAGGAGCTGACCAAGCTGCTGAAGACCCAGGTGGACTTCAAGGACCTGCCGGTGGAGGCCGTGGCCGACCTCGGCCGCCTGCGCGTGGTCACGGATGCGGGGCTCCAAAAGGAATTGGATTCGCTCTCGGCCGAGGCCATGAGCGCGGGCGCCATCAACGCGGCGTCCATGACCGCCCACCCGGAGCTGGGCCTCCTGATCGCGCCCTTGCAAGGCAGCGACAACAAGCAGCTTAAGCAGCAGCTGCACGACACCCTGCGCTTCGTCTCCGACGGCCTGCTGAGCAAGCGCTTCGCGGGCGCGGATCGCCACAACAAGGACGACCTCAAGCGCCGCTTCAAGGATGCCGCCGCCGACATGGCGGATTTGGCCCAGAAGTCCGGCACGGGCCCGGTCTTCCAGCAGGCCTTCAAGGACTCGGCGGGTGGCAACGAGCTCGCCAAGATCGCGAACCACAAGCACAAGAGCTTCCTCGACAAGGTCGGCGACGCGGTGGGCGACGTCGTCGGCGACGTGGTGGGCGGGGTGGCGGATTTGGGCAAGGGCTTCGTGAACGTGGCGCGCGACGTCGCCAACGTCACGCTGCACGGCCTGGGCGACGTGGTGGACCTCGGCGCGCATGCGGCCGGCAACGTCTTCAAGTTCGAGGCGGACGCGTTGGCTGCGGGCTTCGACGCCGTGGGTGCCCATGGGGCCGCCAAAGCCTCGCGTGCCGTGGGCGACAAGCTGGACGACACGCTGGACACCGTGGGCGACACCGGCAAGTTCGTGCTCGACACCGCGGGCACGCTGATCGGCGAGGGACCCATGGCCGCGGTCAACGACATCGCGGACAAGGTGATCGGGCCCGAGCGGCCGGAGTTCAAGGGCCAGGTCGACGGCGTCACGGGCGCCATCTCCAACCGCCTGGGCGTGGGCGATAGCGTGTTCATGAAGCTGGAGGTCTCCGGCGAGCTCTCCTTCGGCGAGCAGCTGGGCGCCGAGGTCAACGGCGCCGGGGCCAAGGAGGGCGCGGCCGCCTTCGTGGGAGCCAAGCTTTCCGGCGGCGCCACGCTGGGCCGCAACCCGGACGGCACGCTCTCCCTGACGCTGGAGATGAGCGCCAAGGCCACGGCCGGCGTGAAGGCCGAGGAGAAGGTCGCTCTCACCGACAAGAACAAGGCGGACCTGGAGGCCAAGGCCGACGTCGAGGCCACCGGGCGCGGCAAGATGGTCTTGAAGTTCGACCCCACCAAGCCCGAGGACGTGAAGCGCCTCAAGGCCTTGACGGAGCCCACGCCGGCCAAGATCGCGGCCGCGATCGTGAACCCGCTGGCGGCGGCCGCCATCACCGGGCCGGCGCTGCTGGACGCGATCAAGCACAACCTGGCCTCCACGGAGCTGGGGCTGGACGTGGGCGTGGAGGTGTCCGCCAAGGCGGAGGCCGTCTTCGGCGGCAAGAACATGGTGCGCGCGGGGCTCGACGCCAGCGCCATCGCGGGCGAGAAGCAGAAGAAGAACGTGGACGGCACCACGGAGACCACCACCTTCATCAAGGCCGGCGCCACGGCCAGCGTCGTGGCGGCCAACTTCAAGAGCAAGCTGGGCGCGCGCGAGACCTTCGGCGCGAGCGGCGCCGCGTCCGTCATGGTCAAGACCGACCAGGCCGGCAACATCATCGGCATCTCCGGCGAGGAGGACGCCCAGGTGGGCTTCGGCGCCTCGGGCGCGGAGCGGCGCGGCGTGGACAAGTTGCGCGGCGACGCCCTCAAGGACGCGAAGCAGGGCGACGTCACGGGCACGCAGAAGTTCGCGGGCTTGAACACCAACGACATCCAGACCGTCACCCATACGCTGACGCCCCAGGCGCTGGCGATCGCCAAGGGCCGCATCGACCAGGGCGAGCCGGCCCTGGCGGTCTTCATGGACCTGGAGGGTCAGCCGGGCATGAGCACGGCCAGCCGCCTGACGGTCAAGACCAGCGACTTCTCCGTGGGCTTCCAGGCGGACATCAAGGTGTTGGCGGGGTTGCAGGTGGGCGCGAAGTTCACGGTGGGCAAGAGCCACGCCACTTTCGAGCAGCTGGACCCGCCGCCCAGCTCGCTGGTGCAGGACATGAGCCAGGACGGCACGCCGCTAAGCAACCGCCACTAGCCATTACAGCAGCTTCGCGGCTTCGACCTTCTTGATTTGGTTGTGGCCCGAATCCGAGATGAACAGGTTGCCGTCGCGGTCGAAGACCAGGCCCAGCGGCTCCTTCAAGGAGTCATCCGGCGTGGCCCCACCCAGCACCAGGCCGTCCTTGCCCGCCACCGTCTCCAACTTGCCGTTGTGCACGCGCCGCACGCGGTCGTTGCGGGTGTCCGCGATGTAGAGGTCGCCGTTGGCCGCCAGCGCGATCGCCACCGGGTTGTTGAGTTGGGCCTTGGTGGGGTCGCCGCCGTCGCCGCCGAAGCCCTCGCCGTTGCCGCCCGCCACCACGGTGGCGTGGCCGTCCTTGACCCGGTAGATCACGCAGCCCTTCACGTCCGTGATGTAGTAGCTGCCGTCCGGGCGCCCGATCGGCTGGCCGGGCTGGCTCAGCTTCACGTCGAGCACGACCTCCGTCAGCGACTTGCCGCGCCAGCGGAAGAACTTCTTGAGCAGAATGTCGCTCACCAGCAACGCGCCGTCGGCCTCCTCGGCCATCAGGGCTGGCGCCACGAGACCCTCCGGCATCGGCCGGGTCTCGATCGTGCCGTCGGACAAGATCTCGCGCACGCGCACCACCGGCGGGTCGGCCTCCGTCAGCAGCAAGGAGCCGTCCTTGAGCAGCGTCATGCCGACCACTTTCAACATCTTGGCGTCGCGCGCGGCGCCGCCGTCGCCGATTTCCGTGTCCGCGATGGCGGCGCTCACGCCGCCGGCGAAGCGGTAGAACTTGCCGTCCGGGCGGCGCTGCCAGATCACGCTGTTCAGGCCGTCCGCCACCAGCAGGTTGCCGGCGGGATCCAGCGCCAGCGAGGTGGGACGGTTGAGGCTCAGCTTGTCGGCCTCCAACGCGTCGCCATGCACGGTGTCCTGGCCGGCGATGCGGGTGCCCTCGCCGCCCGCGAGCGGCAGCTTCCAGACGCGGTTGGAGCCCGTGTCGCCCACGATCAGGCTGCCGTCCGCCACCAGCGTGTCCGTCAGCTCGCCGTGCGGCGTGGTGATGGGGATCTGGGCCCACGTGCCGCTCTTGCCGGGCAGCGCCCAGAGCTGGTCGTCGACCGCGGCGTAGGCCGTGCCGTCCGGCCCGAACTCCAAGTGTGTGGTCTGCACGGTGGGGAGGGTGGGGTAGCCGGCGACCTTGAAGGCGTCGCCCTCCAGCACCAAAATCTGGCCGGGGCCGTTCACGAAGGCGTAGACCTTGCCGTCCGGCCCCTTGGTCAGGGAGTCGGGCAGGGTGCCGTCGAAGGCGGTCAGCAGCTTCAGCTTGCCGTCGGCCTGCAGGCGGAAAGTGCCCTCGCCGGTGCGGAAGACCAGCCGGTCCGTCTCGTCGACGGCGATGAAGACCGCGTTGTGGAAGCCCACGCTGGTCGCCACGGCGCCGTCGTAGTTGGGCAGGCCTTCCTGGTCGCGCGGGTCGGTGCCGTTGCCAGCCACCGCCGTGATGAGGTGGGTCTTGGCGTCCACGCGGCGCACGGTGCCGTGGCCGAAGTCCGCGATGTAGACGTTCTGCTGCGAGTCCACCGCGAGGGCCACGGGCCGGTCGATGAACGCGTCCGCGGCCGGGCCGCCGTCGCCTGCTGTGGTGGAGCCGTCCTTGCCGGCGAAGCTGCCGATGCGGCCGGTCGCGAGGTCGAGCTTGCGCACGCGGTGGCCGTTGCGCTCCGCGATCAGCAACGAGCCGTCCGCCAGGCGCGCGAACGACTTGGGGTTGGACAGGCCGACGGCCGTCGCCAGCTCGCCGTCGCCCAGGTCCGACAGGCCGGCCACCAGCAGCTTCTCGACCGCCTTGACCTGCTGGTCGAAGGTGGGGTCCTTGGCGCGCAGGCCGTCCACGGCGGGCACCAGCGCGTCGGGCTTGAAGCCCTTGAGGTCCAGCGCGTCGCCGATGGCGGCCGCGGCCTTGGCGCGCGTGTCCGCTTCCACGGTGGCGGGCAGCTTGGCCAGCACCTTGGCGTCGCCCTTCACGTACTTCGCGAGGATGTAGCCCATCACCAACGTGCTGGGACCGTTCACGTCCGCGGCGCGGGCGCTGCCGGCCTTGGCGTCCGGCAGGTAGGCCAGCATCGGGCCGACGGCGGGCGGCAGCTCCACGCGCACGACCAGGTTGGCGCCCGCGGGCGTCTTTTCGAAGCGGTAGCCGCCCTGGGCGTCCGTGGTGGCCGTGTAAGGCTTGCCGGCGTCGTCCAGCACGGGCTTGCCGGCGGCATCGACGATCGAGACCGCGAAGCCGCTCGCGGGCTTCTCGTCCAGGGCTTGCAAGACGTAGCCGACGCCGTGGTCGGAGATCAGGTTGCCCGCGTTGTTGGCGATGATGCCGCCGCCGTTGTTGGAGATCAGGCTGCCCGCGTTGTTGGCGATGATGCCCGAGGGGATCTTGACCTTGCCCGTCAGGGCGCCGCCGTTGTTGGCGATGATCGAGCCGCCGTGCTCGCTGATGATGCCGGCGGCACCCGTCACCACGTCGGCGGCGGCCGGCGTGGTGTGCGGCTTCACGGTGGTCTTGCCGGGCTGCGTGCAGCCGGCCAACGTGAGGGCGAGGAGGAGGCTAAGGGACCTGCGCATGCAGGCCTTATACCCCGGAAGCGCTCAATCGAGCCCTAACTTGACCACATCGGCCTCGGCCTCGATGTAGGTGAGGTTTTCGCGGAACACGATGATGCTGCGGTTGGTGCCCGCGAGCTTGACGGTGGCGAGCCCGTGCTCCTTGAGGTAGCCCAGCCATTTGGTGAAGGCGAACTCGCTCTCGAACTCGACCGTCACGTGGTTGTTGGGGAAGTGGATGCTGGCCTGGACCATGGTTCCTCCGCGTTTGCCGTGTGCGCTGCATGATAGTACACTCCCCGGCTATGCGCACGATCGACCATGCCTTGATGGACCGCCTCGTCGCCCAGGCCGCGGCAGACCCGCGTCGCCGCGCGATCCACCGCTTCCACGAACACGAGGAGCCGGTCCAGCGCATGCTGAACGCGCTGTGCGACGACAGCTACGTCCAGCCGCACCGCCATGCCAACCCGGACAAGGTGGAGCTGTTCAGCGCGCTGGCCGGCCGGCTGCTGGTGCTGACCTTCCACGACGACGGCTCCGTGAAGGACCACCAGGTGCTGGACCCCCGCGGCCCGGTGCTCGGCGCCGAGATCCCGCCGCGCACCTGGCACGCGATCCTGGCGCTCGACCCCGTCAGCGTGGCGCTCGAGATCATCCAGGGCCCCTTCGATGCGGCCACCCACAAGCAGTTCGCCGGCTTCGCGCCGGAAGACCCGGTCGCGGGCCTGGCCTGGATGCGCGCCCACCGCGACCGGCTTACTTCGGGATGACGAAGGTCGGGTCCGTGTAAGGGTCCGTGGTCTTGGGGTCCGCCGGCACGCTGGCGGAGATGTCCGCCTGGGTGGGCACGATCGCCTGCAGCGCCGCATCGGCCTTGCCGGCGGCCAGCACCACGCCGTCCGGCCCGAGGTAGACCGGGGGTTGGAAGGCATAGCCGGGCGCGGCCTCGGTGTCGGCGCGCAACCCCAGCAGCGCTGCGCCCGAGTCGTCGGCGCGGGTGCGGGCGGCCAGGGCCACGCGCCCGTCCGGCGGGCCCTCATTCACCTGGCGCAGCACGCCGGTCGCCTGCACCAGGCCCACGCCGGCGCCGGGCTTGACCGTCACCTCGTAGTGCACGCGGCTCAGCCCGGAGCCGAAGTAGTTGTTGAAGTACACGTCTTCCGTGGTGGTGCCGCTAACCAGGTCGAAACGGGTGTGGACCAGGTAACCGCGCTTGCCGTCCTTGCCGACCGGGCCGTGGGCGATCGCCTCGCCGTGCTCGGCGTCGGGGTACGACACCCACAAGAAGGGCACGCGCGTGGCGCCGTCGTCGTCCCAGGCCGTGAACTCCGCGTGGTCCGCGAAGGTCTTCATGGCCATGAACGAGCCCTTGCCGTCCGCGGCGATCAGGGGCACCGTGCGGCCCGCGAAGAGGTCTTCCTGGTTGGCCTCGGCCAGGGTCAGGATGTCGCCCAGGGCCTTGCGGCTGGTCAGGTACGGGTTGAGCAGCGAGCCCACGAAGGAACCCACGGGGAAGCCGGCGTCGGCCAGCTGGTAGGCGCCGCCGTTGTTGGCGATGAGCGACGAGCCATGGTTGCTGATGATGGCGCCGCCATGTTCGCTGATGATGCCGTTGAAGGCGCCTGGCAGCACCACCGCGAGGGCCTTGGGCAAGACCGGGCGGAAGGCCGCTGTGGCGGCCGCCGTCACCGGGCTGGGGACCCCTGCGGCCGGCGCGGCAGACGCCGTGGGCGCGAGCGGCGCGCTGGAATGGACGGCCGCCGGCTTCACCACCGCCGTTGCCTGGCAAGCAGCCAGCAGCAGCAGGACCGGCGCTACGAGCGCGAAACGGCGAGCCACGGGCTAGGGGGCAATCGGCGGGAAGCTGAAGACCGGGTCCGCGAACACGGCGTCCAGGGGCGCTTCGGGGTCCTTCGTGCTGCTGGCGGGCAGCGGGGGCGCATCCGCCGGGTCGGCGAAGGCGGGGGCCGCGATGTCGTCGTCGGCCGGCACGGCGGCGCGCTGGACGGCCGTGATGGCCAAGCTGGCGAGCGGCTTGCCCATGGAGTCGAGGTACAGGCCGTGGGCGCCTGCCGCCGCGTCATCGAGCAGGCCGTTCTTGAAGGTGAAGCGGGTCTGCCCCTTGGCCCGTACGCCGTAGACCGCCGCCGCGGTGTTGTTGCGCAGCACGTTGGCGCTCGCCACCACGGCGCCGTCCTTGAGGAAGACCGCGTCGTGCACGAAGCCGCCCACGCGCAGCTTGAAGGCGGGGGCGTCGGCGCCGGCGCCGGGGACGCTGGTCACGGCCAGGTGCAGGCGCGCGTGGCCGAAGACCTCGCTCTTGGCGAAGTAGGCGTCGGCATCGCCCTGGTTCTTCGTGAGGTCGAAGGAGGAGGCGAAGACGTAGGGGCTCTTGGTGATCAACGGGCGGAAGATGCCCTTGCCGTGCTTGTCGTCCGTGAAGGAGAGCCACAGGAAGCGGTGGCGCGCGTCGCCGTTGCCGGCCCAGAAGGTCAACTCGCCGTGGTCGTTGAAGGCCTTCATGGTCATGGTCAACGCGCCCAGGCCCGGGATGCCCAGGAGCGGGACGTCCTTGCCGGCCAGCAGGTCGTCTTCGTTGGCCTTGGCGAGCGTCAGCATCGCCTTCGCGCCCTTGCGCGAGGCCTCGTACATCTCGGCGTAGGAGCGCACCACGCCGCCGGCCGAGAGCAGCGAAGCCGACTCCGCGTCGAGCACGGCGAACGCGCGCAGGCTGTTGCCGTCGTTGGAAATCACGGAGTTGCCGTCGTTGCTGATCACGGAGTTGCCGTCGTTGGAGATTACCGCGCCGCCGGCCTCGCCGACCAGAGACGAGGGCATGGCGACGCCGAAGTCCTCCGGGATGCGCAGCTTGACCTTGCCCGTCACCGCGCCGCCCGCCGTCACGGCCCCGGCCGCGTCCTGGGTCAGGGGCGTGACCTTGCTCTGGTCCGCGGCGGGCGCGGCCTTGGCCGTCTCGGGCACGCGGATGGCGCCGGCCGCCTTGGGCGTGGCCGTGGCGGGGATTTTCAGCTCCGCGAGGGCCGCACAGCCTTGCAGGCTGGCGATCAGGGCGACGAGTGGCGCGAGCCGACGGTTGAACATGGATCCCCCTCCATATGTAATGGCTGGGGATATTCTACCCGTGAAGCAGGCGGCCTATCGGCGGGCCGACGCGTGGCCGTAGCGCGTCTGGGCGAGCGCCTGGCGCGCCACCTTGCTCCACAGCAGGCTGAGCTCGTCGCGGCTCAACCGCTCGAGGAAGGTCAACTCGCCGTGCGCCTCCAAGAGGCGGGCCAGGCGTTGGATGTAAGCGTCCTTGTCCAGCATGGCTAGACCATAACAGCTGGGTGGCTCGGGCGGCGGTGACGGGGATCATAGCCGCGGTTCGGGCATGTTGTCGTGCCGCGCCAGCCAGCAAAGCGCGGCGAGCGCCGCGGCATGGATCAAGAGGGTGGTCATGGGAGGCCTCCTTCCGTCTTGTCAAACGTCACCACGGGGCGATCGCCATTCACCAGTGCCAGCGAGCGGGGCCCCAAGACCTCCACCGGCGCCACGCCCCAGGGTCTGAGATCTGGCGCCTTGGGGCCGGTCAAGCGCAAGGCCGCGAGGCCGTCGGGGGAGCGCCAGGCGGCGTTGGCCCAGTCCACGAAGACCTGGGGGAAGGCGTCGCCGCGCTTCGTCAGCACCTGGTTCAGGCCGGCCACGCCGACCGCGGGCGTTTGCTGGATCTCGCGCACCACCCCGGTGCCGTAGCGGTCCACCAGGTAGCGCACGAACAGGTAGCTCAGCCCGTAGCTGTAGCCGTTGGGGTTGTGGGTCCAGTCCGTCAGCGAGTAGGCCGCGGGGTCCTTGCGGAAGGCCGCCACCTCGCCGCTGACGAAGCGATCGCCGCCCGGCAGCCCGTAGCCCGCCAAATCCATCGCCAGCATCGCGAAGCCCTCGTCGAGCCAGGTCTCCTCCGTGTGCGGCGTGCCGTCGGAGCGGCTCTTGGCGTCGAACATGAGCAGGTGCTGGTACTCGTGGGCCAGCGTGCCGTAGGCCGTCACGTCCGGCTGCTCGAGCAGCTTGGTGGAGATGAACAGCGCGTGGCGCTGGTTGGAGTGCTGGCGCAGATCCTTGTCGCCGCCGGCCGGGGGCAGCACGTCGCGCGGCCAGAAGTAGCCCATCATGCCCTTGCGGTTCGCCGCCTGGCCGATCCAGGGCGACAACACCACCGCCACGCGGTCGCCCGATTCGAGCGTGGGCTCGCCGAAGACGGGCGCCAGGCGCGGCAGGATCTGCTGCTCGAAGGCCTTGCTCAGGCGTTCCAGCTCGGCCTGCGGCACGGTTGCGTCGGCCTCCGCGTCCACGTAGAAGATCACATGCGGGCTCACCAGCCGCTGGCGGGCCGCGCGGCGGCGATCGCCCTCCAGGGTGGCGTCGCCGTCGTTGATCCAGAACTCGGTCTGGGGGTCGCTGGCCGCGGCCACGCGCCGGGTGGGCGGCACGCGCTCGCTGGTGCCCAGGATCGGGACGGGCAGGCCGGCGAAGCTCGGGCCGGAGAAGCCCTGGCCGAAGGGTGACAGCGGCTCCGGCGCGTCCGGCGCCAGCGTGGGCTCGGGCGAGGGGGCCGGGCTGCCCGACGGCGTGGGGCTGGGGGAGGGGTCGGCGCCCTCCGGCGCCACTTCCAGGCGCAGGTGCGCGGGGGTGTCCGTGGGGTTGCCCAGCAGCAGGCCCAGGCGCTCGGCCGGGCGCGCCTGGAAGGCCAGCCGGCCGCCCGGCGCCACCAGTCCGGCCGCGGGCAGCGGCATGGGCGCCTCCGTGGGCTCCGGCGTGGACGCCTGCACGGGCGCGACTTCCAAAGACGGCGGCACGCTGGGCGCCGGCGGGGGCAGCTCCTGGCAGGCGGCCAGCAGCAAGGCGGCGGCGAGGCCCCACGGGCGATGCGACATGGTCACCTCCACCTTCATTGCATGCCACCGGTGCTCAAGGCCCGTGCGTAGGCGCGTTCGGAGCCGTCCCGCGTCGAGACCCAGGCCAACTCACGGCCGTCCGCGCCCAGGAAGCGCGGCCGCGTCTCGTCCGAGACCGTGTTGACCCCGGCCGGCTCGCTGCAGGCGCCGGTGGCGAGGTTGCAGGCGTACACGTCCCGGCTGCCGTTGCGGTTGGTGGCGAACAACAGCGTGGCGCCGTCGGGCGAGAGCGCGGGATCGTCGTCGTCGTCCGGGCTGTTGAGCGCGGCCGGCGTGATCGGGCGCCCCGTGGCGACGTCCAGCACCACCAGGTTGGTGTCGCCGCGCCGGCCGGTCATGGCGTAGGCGGCGCGCCGGCCGTCCGAGGAAACGCTGGGGGAATGGGCGCCCGTGACGAGGTCCTTGGGCAGCGCCAGCCGGCGCTCCAGGCCCGTTGCCACGTCGCACACCGCGAGCTCCGGGGCGTAGCTGGCGCCCGTGAAGTAGATCAAGCTGGCGCCCTTGGCGTCGACGTCCGGCTCGCGCTGGTCGCCGGTTGCCAGGCCCGCCGGGGTCAGGGCCACGTGGGCGTCCAGGTCCCACAAGATTAGCCGGGTGTCCATCGTTCCGTACCCCATGTAGACCAACCAGCGCCCATCGGCGCTGACGTGGGGCAGTCCGGGGCCCGCCCAGGGCGGGGGAGAACCGATGCCCACGGGCTCGCCGGTGACGGCGTCCACCACCGTGATGGTGGCGCGGCCCAGGCCGGTGCGCAGCAAGGGGAAGCGGGGGTGGGTGATCGGGACGGGGACGGGGGCGAGGGACGGGACCAAGGACGGGACCACGGAAGGGAGCGGAGACGGGGCGATCGAAAGCCGTGGGGCCAGGTCCGCGGCCGCCGGGACCTTGCTGGGGATGGCCGCCACGGCCGGCGGCACGAGCCGGAAGACCGGCGTGGGGGCCGGGAGCCCGCAAGCGCCCGCGAGGAGCGCGAGCGCGAGCAAGAGCGTGGTCCGGACCATAGATGCCCTCCGTTGCCCCACCCACACCAAGCCCGCCTCGTCGAAGTCGGCGTGGCGGGCATGGTGGGAGTGTGGGGAGAATGACCAGCGTGTGGAAAAGTGGGGGAGCCACCGCCCCGCGGCGGCCCCCCCGGTTGTGCCTACAGGGCGGGGTGTTCGTCACGCAGCTGAGTCGAGCTGCCAACCTCGTTCGCCACCGGCAGGGTGTCCAACAGCCCGGTCGGGAAGTCGTACACCATGATCCGGAAGTCGTACGCACGGTCCGTCTGGAAGACCACTCGGTCGCCAATGGGACCCAGGAACCGGGGCTCCTGTTCGTCCGCCTTCGAGTTGGCAAGCACCATGTTGTCGGTGAAGCCGCTGCGCAGATCCGTCATGTAGATGTCGTCCGAGCCGCGCCGGTTCGACACGAAGACGATGCGATCGCCCAACGCGTTGAGATCCGGGTTGCCCTGGTCGGCATCGGCGTCGTTCACGAACGGCGGCGTCAGCTGCGCGGCGTCCAGCACGCTGTACATCAGGATGAGACGGTTCTCGTCCTTGTCCCAGGCCTTCATGTGGCCCCACTTCATGCCCTTGTTGCGCTCGTCGAGGTCGCGGCGCTTCGCGGCGGCGCCATAGGCAATAACCGCGCCGTTGCCGGAGATCGACGGCCAGGAGATGTCCGTGAGGCCACGGTTCGCCACCGGCACGATGAAGTTCGCGCCGTTGTGCGTGTTATACAGCCGCAGGCTGTCGCCCGAGTTGCGGAAGTGGTCATGATGCTTGCCACCGCCGTGACCGCTCAGGCCGCCGCCGCCTTCGTTAGACACGTAGACGATCAGGTTGCCGTCGTCGCTGATGTCGGGCTGCGCTTCGTCGAACTCTTCCGTGTTCAACGTGCGCAACGTGTCGATCAGCTGCGTCCGCAGATCGAAGACGCGGATGTCTTCCGAACCGGCTTCGTCGGTCTGGTAGATCAGCCAGGCGCCATTGGCGCTCAGGCGCGGGTTGGTCTCGTCGGCGTAGGTATTCACCGCCGGCAGGGCCAACACGGTCTGGGCGAGGGCATCGTAAACGAAGATATCGAAGCCCTTGCCGCCGCCGCTCTTGCGGTCGGACTGGAACGCCACCAGGGCGTTCGCACCGAAGTCGAACATACCCAGACCGCGGTCCAGGCCCTTGGCGATGCCGCCACCGATGCCGCCCAGGCGGGCGTCACCCAGCACGCCGTCGGAAACGGGTGCCGCCGGAGGCGTACCCGCGGCCGGCGCGGCCGGAGCGGTGGTGGTATCGGGGGCCGTTGCGGTCCCACCGGAGGCCGGAGCAGCGGGCACCGGTACCATCGGAGCGGCGGCCGGAGCGGCCGGCGCCGTCGTGGTCCCGCCCGTCGGAGCGGCAACACCCTCCTGGGCGGCCAGGCCACCCGCGAAGTCCGCCGCCGTGGCGGCCGCGGGGGCGGTCGCCGCCGGAGCCTTGGAGGTGGGAGCGGTCGGCGTTTGGCCGCAGCCAGCCAGGGCAGTAACGCCCACGCTAAGGGACAGAGCCGCTACCCAGTTGATGCTCTTCATTTTGGTTTCCTTTCCTCCGAGGGGGATTTCCCCTCACACCCGTAAACACGAACCATCTTTGGTTGATGGGCTTCCCGACGCGGTCCCGGGGCAATTGGTCCAAATTGAATGAAATGACTGATTTGATATGTTCTGGTGTACCGCGTTTGGTTTGCCTAACATCCGAGGCGCATATTCACACGACAAGAAATTTCTCTCCACAGGCGAATAAGGGTTATTCGAATAGATCCTTGCAAGTGGTAGAGACGAAAACGGGTTCATTCCTGCATATGCAGCCCATAATTTTGCCGAAAATTATTTTTAGAAACCCTCATTCTTTTGTAACTGCTCTTACATTCGGTGGATGGAGCGGTAATTCACATTACATGTAATGTGAATTACCATCGGAGGAGGAACGTATGCATCCGAGGCATTGGGCCGTGGTGATCGGGGTGATCGCCGTGGGCGTCACGTCTTGTTGGGTGGCCATGCCGGGCCGCGTGGGCGCGACCAGCGTGCCGCTGGCCACGCTGGACCTGCCCGACCTGGACGGCGACGGCAAGGCGGAGCGCCTGCACGTGGACCCGGACCCGAACGGCAATGGCCACGCCATGGTGCGGCTGGACGCCACGCGCGGGAAGTTCACGCACGAGGTCATGGGCATGAAGGCCGGCGCCACGCTAGCCGTCACGGGTGCACGCCCGCGCTGGCACCTGGCGGAGGCGGACGGCAAGGCAGGCGCGGACATCCGGCTGATCGAACGCGACGGGCAGGAGCCGGAGCTCGTGGTGGTGGCGGACGGCCAGGGCAAGCGCTACCGCTACGTGGAGAAGGGCTTCATGAAGCTGGACGCGGGCACGGTGATTCCGGGCTATTCGGTCGGCATGGTCGTGGTGGGCGACGACGCCCAGGCCATGGGCGTGTTGGGTGACAAGGCCGTGACGACCGGTGCCTGGACGCCTGCCGCGCCGCCCAATGCCCGCTTCGAGCTGAAGGCCGGCCCGGACGGCAACGTGTTGTCGATCGTCTACGACTCGCAGGCCCTGGTGGCCACCAACGGGGTGCGGCCGGGCGTGGACGAGCAGACCCTCGCCAAGCACTTCCCCGGCCGGCGCGACGGCGACCGCTGGATTTCCGCGCGCTACGGCATGCGCGCCGTGCTGGACGCGCGTGGGCGCGCCTTCGTGCTGGAGCTCGCGCGCCCGTGGAAGGACGTGCCGGGGGACGCGCTCCTCAACCCTTGAGGGGGCGAGCGTTCGTTGTAAAAACGAAGGCTCGTTAATTATGGTGGGTCCTGTCGATCCCCCGCGGCCCACGTAGGGCGCGGGAAAGCAGGAGGAAGACCATGCGCACCCGCTCGACCCCTTTGCTCCTTGTCGGGCTGGCGATCGCCGCCTGCAGCCCTGCCCCCGTCGCGCCGGCCGGGGAAGTGCTTGGCGAGGGTCTGCTCGTCCACGCCCGGCCGC
>JAQBPE010000115.1 GCA_028287685.1 Cyanobacteria bacterium RYN_339
CACGTCCCGGAAGCCGAGCGCGAAGACCAGCTTGCTCAGGGGGCGCGCCTTGCTGGCCGCGATCGCCGCGATCAGGTTGTCCGCGCTCTTCTCCGCGAAGCGCTCCAGGCCCAAGACCTTGTCCTTCGTCAGCGCGTAGACGTCCGCCAGGTCTTGCACCAGCCCGGTCTCCACCAGCTCCGCGGCCAGCTTCGTGCCCAGGTGTTCGATGTCCATCATGCGGCGCCCCGCGAAGTGCTCCAGCCCGCGCACCAGCTGCGCCTTGCAAGCCAGCCCGCCGGTGCAGAACCAGGCCACGTTGTCGTCGGGCCGCTTGGTGACGGAGCCGCACTCCGGGCAATGCGCCGGCATCTTGAACTCGGTTTCGGTGCCGGTGCGCTTCTCCGGGATCGACTTCACGATTTGCGGGATCACGTCGCCGGCGCGCTGGATGATCACCGTGTCGCCAATCATCAAGCCCTTGCGGGCGATTTCGTCTTCGTTATGCAGGGTGGCACGCGAGACGGTCACGCCGCCGACCTCGACCGGTTCCAGGATGGCCAGCGGGTTGAGCGTGCCCGTGCGGCCCACGTTGATCTTGATGTCCAGCAGCTTGGTGGTGGCCTGGATGGCGGGGAACTTGTAGGCGATCGCCCAGCGCGGCTCGCGGCCCACCGCGCCCAGCTCTTCCTGGTCGCGCAGGTCGTCCACCTTGATCACCACGCCGTCGATCTCGAAGGGCAGGCTGGCGCGCCGCTGCTGGTAAGCCTCGCAGAGCGCCCAGACCTCTTCGATCGAGTCCACCACCTGGATCTCGTCCCAGACCGGGAAGCCCAGCTCGCGCACCTTCGCCAGCGCCTCGGAGTGGCGGGTGACGCCCTCCAGGCCCAACACGCCATAGGCCCAGAAGCAGAGCGGGCGGCCCTTGGTGATCTTGGGGTCCAGCTGCCGCAGCGAGCCGGCGGCTGCGTTGCGGGGGTTGGCGAACAGGCTCTCGTCGGCGGCGCCGCGGCGCTCGTTCAAGGCCTGGAAGTCGGCGATCGTCATGTAGACCTCGCCGCGCACCTCCAGGGGCGTCTTGGCGGCAAGCTCGTGCGGGATGTCGCGGATCGTCTTCAAGTTGGGCGTCACGTCCTCGCCGGTCATGCCGTCGCCGCGCGTGGCGCCCTGCACGAACCGGCCCTGCTCGAAGCGCAGGGCGATCGCCAGCCCGTCGATCTTCGGCTCGACGCAAAAGCGGAACGCGCTGCGCTCGCCCAGCTTCTTGATGCGCGCATCCCAGGCGTCCAGGCCTTCGCGATCGAAGGCGTTGGCCAGGCTCAGCATGGGAACGGTGTGCTTGACCGGATTAAACGTCGTTTCGACCTGGCCGCCGGGGCGCTGGGTGGGCGACTCCGGCGTGATCAGCTCGGGGTGCGCCGCTTCGAGCGCTTGCAGCTCCCGGAAGAGCAGATCGAACTCCGGATCCGCAACCGAAGGCTCGGCCAGCACGTAGTACCGGTAGTTATGTCCCTCGATTTCATGGCGTAGGGCCTCGATGCGTTGCTGGGCGTCCTGCATGCTTGTCTCCTGGCCCGTCATTGTAACGAAGCGGCAAGCGCCGGGCAACGAAGATTTGATGCTCGCCCAACAATCTTTTAGCGGACCAATAAGAAAGTTACGACATCGGGCAGCGATAATTGGGGAACGTATTCGTGTTTTCCCATTCCGTTTACCGGCTGTTCTTTCCCGTAGTTAGAGTCCAGGGAGGCAGGCAACAATGGAAAAGGTCTTCCACGCAAGCACGCCCCGGGAGAAGCAGAAGCTCGTGAACGAGTTCCTTCCGCTGGTCAAGAAGATCGCGCGTGGGCTTGCTCGCCGCAGCACGGACCCCGTCGAGGACCTGATCCAGGTCGGCTCGATCGGGCTGCTGGAGGCCATCAACCGCTATGAAACGGGACATAACACGGAGTTCAAGACCTACGCCGTCCACTTCATCACCGGCCACATCCGCCATTACCTGCGCGATCGCCAGAACCTCCTGCGGGGCCCCCGCGTGCTCCAGGAGCTGAGCTACCGCCTCAGCCAGGTGACGAACAAGCTCACGCAACAGATGGGCCGCGACCCGTCCAACCAGGAACTGGCCGACGTGCTCGACGTCTCGATCGAGCAGGTGGACCAGGTGAAGATGTACGACCGCCGCGTCACGGTGCTGTGGCTGGACCAAGAAAGCGGCGACGGCGACGACGACGAGCAGCGCTCGTTGCTGGACACGCTCTCCGACGGCCGCACCTCCGTGGACAACCGCGAGGACATGGACGACCGCCTGGTGCTGGTGGAGGCCATGGAGCACCTGCCGGACGCCCAACGCAAGTTGCTGGAGCTGCGCTACTTCCAGGACCTGACCCAGGCCGAGTTGTCCCGTCGGTTGGGAATCTCCCAGATGGAGGTGTGCCGGCGCCTCAAGAAGGCCGAGAAGCAACTCAAGATCGCGATGATTCCAGCCAAGTAACGACGCCCGTTTGAGCCCCCTGCGCCGCAGGGGGCTTTTTGCGTTAATTGGGCGTCAGAAATGTCCCAAACTTAAACCCCACTTAAGAAATTTCCCGGTCGCCTTCCCGATAAGGAGACCAGGGGCGGACGCACCGCCTACGACCCGATCAGGACCCCAATGCCCTCGCCCGACCTCAGCGCGATTGCCAAGATCGTCCCGGCCCAAGCCGGGACGCCCGCGGCCGCTGTTCAGGCGAAGCCGACGCCCACGCCGGTGCCGCAACCCAAGGACCAGCTGGTCGTCTCGGCCCGGCCGGCCAAGCCCGCCGCCGCCGCCAAGGCCACCGCGGCCCAGCAGGCCGACAAGAAGACCTCCGTCGGCGCCGGCCTGCGCCTCGGCGCCTTCGTCTCGTTCTTCACCTCGGCCCTGACCACCTGGCTCTTCGACCCGCACCTGTTCTTCAACCACGTGAAGACGCTCTTCACGCAGACCTACCGCCTGGCGACCGGCGGCAAGCAGGTTTACGGTTGGGCCAAGGGCATCAAGACCGCCAAGGCGGACGGCTCGATCGGCAGCCACCTCCTGAAGCCCTTCCAGGCCGTCGGCCGCTTGATCGGCCGCGTGGCCGTGATGGCCAAGAACAAGGTCCTGGGCTTGTTCGGCAAGGGCGCCGCGACCACCGCCGCCAAGGGCGCCACCAGCGTCGCCACCCGGGCCGCCGTCAACGTCGTGAAGAACCGTGGCCTGTTCGGCTGGTACAACGCGGCCCGCGCCGGTGGCGCCGGCCGGATGTCCGCCATCTGGCAGGGCTTCACGCGCACGCTGGAAACGGGCGGCGACATGCAGAACATCACCGCCCACGCCGCGACGATGGGCGGCAACTGGGGCAAGGCCTTCGCGGCCTTCGGCAAGGTCGCCCGCCTGGCGCCGCTGCTGAACGTGCCGATCTCGATCCTCGACTTGATGCACGCCCACCAGATCTTGAACGATGCCAACGCCAACCACCGCATGCGCGTCGCCAAGATCGGCCAGGCCTACTTCTCGACCTTCGCCGCGGGCCTGTCGATCGCCGCCTTCCTGGTGCCGGCGCCGCTGGACCTGTTGGCCCTCAAGCTCGCCAGCTTCGCCGGCTTCGGCTCGCTGGGCTGGAGCGTGCTGTCCAGCAAGTACGCCGTGAACTTCTTCGCCAAGGTGGGGAACTTCCTCCACATCGGCGGCCACCACGAGCTGGAAGCTTAGGAGCGAACCCCCTCCGGCTGCCTTTGCTCACCAGCTCCGAGGGCAGTCCACGGAGCTTCGCTCCGTGCCCTCGGCAAGGAAGACCTCCCCCGAAATGGGGGAGGGGTCCCTGTCTACGCAGAATCGCAAGCCCCCTCCCCCCTCGCGGGGGAGGTGCCCGCCAGGGCGGAGGGGGGGACTACTCGACGCCGATTTCCGGATCCACTTCGTACATGAACCGGGTGCTCTCCATGAGCTCCGCCAGCACCAACCGCGGCGACACCCCGTCATACAAGATCCGGTGCACGCCCTCCGTGATCGGCAAATAGAGCCCGTTCGCCTGGCCGTACTCGTGAACGGCCCGCGTGGTCTTGATGCCTTCGGCCACCTGGTTCATGGCGCCCACGATCTGCTCCATCGACTCGCCCTTGGCCAGCCGCGCGCCCACCTGGAAGTTGCGCGAAAGCGGTGAGAAGCAGGTCGCCATCAAGTCTCCGATGCCCGAAAGCCCGCTGAACGTGGCCGGGTGAGCGCCCAGGTGGATTCCCAGGCGTGAAATCTCCGCCAGGCCGCGTGTCAGCAGCATGGCCTTGGTGTTGTCGCCGAAGCCCAGGCCCACCGCCAGGCCGGAGGCTATTGCGAGAATGTTCTTCAGCGCGCCGCCCGTCTCCGCGCCGATCACGTCGGAGCTGCCGTAGACGCGGAAGGTGGGCCCCACCAACACCTGGCGCGACGCCTCGATCACTTCCTTGTACTTGGAGGCCACCACCGTGGCGCTGGGCTGGCCTTCGGCGATTTCCTTGGCCAGGTTGGGCCCGGAGAGCACGCCGATCTTCTTGGTACACGTTTCCTCGCGGATGATCACCGACATGCGCTTGAACGTGCCGGTCTCGAAGCCCTTGGTGGCGTGCACCAGCAGGTGGCCGCCGTCGAGGTGGTTGCCCAGCTCGCCCACGACCATGCGCAGGCTCTGGGAGGGGATCACGACCAGGATCAGCCGGCATTCCTGGCCGACGCGTGCCAGGTCCGAGGTGGCCTCGATCCGGTTGGAGAGCGCGAGGCCGGGCAGGTAGCGCGTGTTGGTGCGTTGCCCGTTGCACTCCGAGACGGCGTCGCGGTCTCGCATCCAGTGCAACACGTCGTGCCCGTTGCAGCCGACCAGGTTCGCCAGCGCCGTGCCCCAGCTGCCGCCCCCCAGGATCCCGACCTTAGACATGCGCCACCGCCGGCTTCTCGAAGAGTTTCTCCAAACCATAGCCCGACAGGCGGTTGTGGTAGTAGAACAGCAGCTTCACGTCGTTGATCCGCACGTGCTCGCCTTCGAGCACCGCCAGGTCCTTCTCGTGGTACATCGTGAAGTACCGCTGCGCGGTGCGCAAGACGTGTTCGATGCTCTCGGACTGCACGGTGGGCGACAGCAGGATCCGGCCGGCTGCCATCTCGATCACGAGGCGATCACGCAGCCGCTCCATGCCGTCGTAGATGGCCTGCAGCGACAGCGTGGTGTCGCCCGGCAAGCGCACCAGGTGGTAGATGTCGCGCCCCGGGTGGGCCGCCTTGACCAGCTCGAAGGCTACGAAGGCCGCCATGTGCGTCGACAACACCACGTTGTTGCGGCCGAACGCCTCGCCGATGGCCACGCCCAGCTCGCGCGTGTACTCCGTGTCGCGCGCCGCGTCGTGCTCCGGCTTGCCGTCCACCTCCACGTACTTGCGGATGTCGATCGCGCGGTTCTTCATGTCGCGGCTGACGCCCTCCGCATCCACCGCGTTGCCGAACGGGTCGATCGCCTGGCCGACTTGTAACAGCATCTTGCCGTCGAAGCCCAAGATTTCCTTGGTGTAGTGCGCGATCCGGCCGAGCCGCGAGCTCTCGTCGTCCTCGATGATGTAGCGCGACTTGCCGGCAATTTTCAAGAAATCGTCGACCTGGGACTGGCCTTCCAGCACCAGCGGGTAGTTGATCGTCATCGGCACGAAGTAGATGTTGGGTTGCGCCTTGCCGGCCTTGAGGTTGTTGATGTAGGCGGCCAGGCCGGTGCCCATCAGGCCCAGCTTGAGCTTGCGCTCGATGCCGCCGGAGCGGCTGCGCGTGCCGCCCGGGAAGAACAGGCTGTGGTAGCCTCTTTCAAGAATTACGGTGGAGTAGGTCTTGAGCGTGTCCTTGTAGAGCTTGTCCTTCAGCCGCCGGTCGACCTTGTAGGCGCCCAGGTTGTGCATGAAGAAGCTGAGCAGGAAATTGCTGAAGAGATTCTTGCCCGCGCCGTAAGTGAACGGCGGCAGCCCCATCGCGTCGAGCGCCCAGCCCACCACGATCGAGTCCAGGTTGCTGCTGTGCGTGGGCACCAGGATCACGGTGCCCTTGTGGATCAGGCCCTGCAAGGCCTCTACCTGGCCCTGGATCGTGATGCGGTCTTCCAGGCCGTAGCGCGAGTCGCGGCCCTTGAACAGCAACTTGAGGCCGCGGGGCACCACGCCGGTGGCGAAGCGGTAGACCCGCGGGTCGAAGTTGCCCACGATGTCGTTGGCGTAGCGCGCCGTGATGCCCTCGAGGATGCGCCGCTTGTCCTCGGCCGATCGCCGCCCCAGGGCGCGGTACAGCTCCTTCCACTCCTGGAGCTTGGCCTCGCGCTTCTTGTCGCCTTCGAGCCGCGCGATCTCGTGGTAGGCCGTGTCGTTCACGGCCAGCTCGATCGACGCTTCGGATCGCGAGGCGCCGTCCAGCACCCGCTGGATCACCTCCGCGACGATGGCGGGACGCTCTTCATTGAGGCCGAAGATACGGCTGGTGCTGATGTCGGGCATGTGGGGAGCTTATACCCGTGCTTACCTGTTAAGATCCCACCATGCCATCCGCCGCCGAGCGATACCACGAAGACACGAAGTACACGCCGGAGAACGTCCGGCGTCCTGGCCGGGGGCTGGACTTCGATAAGCAGCCCGTGCCGTTCAAGGACTATGCCACCGGCACCGCCTACGACCTCACGCGCTTCCTGCCGGAGGGCGAGGAGCTGAAGAGCGACGCGGAACTGGAAGCCTGGCGGGCCCAGCTGCCGTCCGCGGACCAAGACTTGGCCGCGCTCTCGCACTTGCTCTACTTCACGAACGGCATCACGGCCGTGATCCCCTATGGCGGACAGCCCCTGCTGCTGCGCGCCGCGCCCTCCGCCGGCGGGCTGTACCCCACGGAGCTGTACGTGGCCGTGCGCGACCACGCCGTGCTGCCGGACGGGCTCTACAACTACCAGGTGCGCGACCACAGCCTGGTCTGCTTCTGGGCCCACGACCCGTGGCCGCGCCTGCGCGAGGCCACCTTCCACCACCCGGCCCTCGAGCAATCCGGCTTGCTGGTGATCGCCACCGGCGTGTACTTCCGCAGCGCCTGGCGCTACGAGGACCGTGCCTACCGCCGCATCTTGCTGGACACCGGCCATGTGCTGGGCAACCTGGGGCTCTACGCGCCGGTGCTCGGCTGGCAGACCCAGGCGATCGGCGGCTTCGCGGATGGGGCCGTCGAGGATTTGTTGTTCCTGGATCCCGAGGAGGAGGGCGTGGTGGCGATCGCCGCCGTGTTGCCCGCCGGCAAGCCGCTGACGGGCCCGAGCGCGCTGCCGGGCCCCGTGAGCACGGGCGTGTCGGTGCCGGAAGGCCGGCGGCTGCTGGCCCTCCACGCGGCCGGCAAGCTGACGGAGGCCACGCCCCCGCCCGAGGCGGCGTCGGGCGAGGAGAAATACACCTTCGCCTTCGGCGAGACCCTGGCCGACGTCCCGGTGCCCTTCGACGCCCAGCTGGGCCCCACCATCATCCGCCGCCGCTCCACCCGCGCCTACAGCGGCGACGGCCTGACGCGCGAGGAGCTGGCGGCGCTGTTGGGCTTCACCTACGGGCAAAGCGGCGGGTTGTTTGCGCCGGAGCTGCTGGAGACCTTCCTGGCGGTGCATGACGTGACGGGGCTGGACGCCGGGTGCTACCACTACCGGCCCGAGAAGCGCGAGCTGCGCCAGATCCGCTTCACCGCGCTGCGCGACGAGGTGCAGTACCTCGCCTTGGGCCAGGACCTCGCCGGCCGGGCGGGGGCGGTGGTCTTCCACACCGCAGACCTCCCCAGAGCCGTGGCGCGTTACGGCGACCGGGTCTACCGCTACCTGCACCTGGACGCCGGCCACCTCGGCCAGCGCCTCAACGTGGCCGCGATCCGCCTGGGGTTGGGCGTGAGCGGCATCGGCGGCTTCTTCGACGACCAGGTCAACGACATGCTGGGCATCCCGGAGCGCGAAGCCGTGCTGTACCTGACGACGTTGGGGCGGCCGGAAAGCCGCTAACGCTTTAGATCGGCGACAGCGCGGCTCATCATGTCCTGCATGGCCGTGATCGGACCCGCGGCGCCCTGGGGCGGGATGGCGCGCATCAGCACGTGCATGGCCTCGGCCACGGGCAACGGCAAGGGCCCCAACGCGGCTTGCTGCAGCGCGTTCATCACATGCGTGAGGTCGGGGCCGCCGTTCGGGTCGCTGGAACGCGCGCGGAACTCCTGCAACAGCCAGGCCGAGCTCAGCAGCCCCCCGAACATGCCCATCGCGAGCGCTTGTTCGATCAACCGGAGCGAGGCTTGTTGAGGCCAGGGCAGCCCCTGCGAAGCCTGGGAAAAGACCTCGCTCAGCCAGCGCCGCATCAGCAAGATCTCTTCCGGGAAGGCATCGGGTCTGGCGGCCATGGCATCCTCTCGATCGTCCGAACAAGCATATCGGCCGGGGAGCACGGCGGCAAGCGGCGGGCGGGCATTAAAAAAGGCCCCCCTGAGGGGGCCCCGATCTCGGTGCGATCAGCGCACGGAGGGCCGCGGCGTGATCAAGGTGACCATGTTCAGGGTCTTCACGGAGGTCTCGCAATGCGAGCACACGGCCGTGCCCTTGGCGGTCTGAATGGTTGCGCTCCCGCACAGGGGGCAAATGTGACTCGGCATGGGGCAACTCCTCGGATCGGCACGCGGGGCGGAACGGACGTCTTTGTCTTTTTTCCGATTTGCCCGGGATTCGGGTCAAATGTAACGAGTTGTGTTCAACTATAACGTGTCTTAATGGGCGTGGATAGGGGGGCGTTCATCATTCATTGTAAACTTTTGTAACGTTCGCTTTTAGGTCACTTAGATTACACGGCCGCACGCCTCACGCTTGACAGCAAACCAGCCCGCGGCTACGTTGATGGAGGGATTTACCGATGCAGAAGTACACCAGGGCCGCGCTGGCGGCGATCGCGATCTCGATCTGCGGCTGTGACGACGGCGGTGCGCATGCCGTGGCCGGCACGATCACGTTGGCCCCCGACCGCATGGCGAAGATGGGCGCGAGCGATACGCTCTTCATCCTGGCCCGCCCCGCGGGCGAGAAGGGCGGCCCCCCGCTGGCCGTGCTGAAGATGGTGGGCATGAAGTTCCCGCTGAAGTACGAGCTGGGCCAGGAAGACGTCTTGATGCCCGGCAAGTTCTTCACCGGCAAGGTGGAAGTGCAGGCCGTGCTGCGTCGGAGCGGCATCGCCACCCTGCCCGTGCCCGGTGACGTGCGCGGCGTGCACGCGCAGCCGGTAGAGCCGGGCGCCAAGGGCGTGGACATCGCGCTGGACACCCCGGACGAAGGGCCCGTCAAGGCGTCGCGGTGACCGAAGGGGACGGGCGGCGCCAGTACAACATCTGGATCGACCCGGACGGGCAGGTCTGGATCGAGGACCCGGATCGCGGCGCCCTCCCGTTGGCGGAGGCGCTCCAGCCCGGCTTCGAGCTGGTGGAGAGCGCCAGCGCCTTGCCCCCGCCTCGCTTGCCGGCCACGCGGACCGCGGCCGCGCCCGGCCCCTGGCCCGACGACCTCGCGGGGCTGTGGGCGCTGCATGACCGGCTGCTCGCCGAGCCCGCCGGCCCGGCCAACCCCGGCGAGCCCACGCTGTTGGACCTCAAGCGCGCCATCGCCGCGCGCCTGTTCCGTTCCTGCGTGCTTTGCGAGCACCGCTGCGGCGTGGACCGCGCGGCGGGCGAGCGCGGCGTGTGCAAGGTCGGCCCCACGTCCTACTTCGCCGATGCCTACGTGCACCTGGCGGAGGAACGCGAGATCGCCCCGTCGCTGTGCGTGACGCTGACGGGCTGTTCCTGGCACTGCGTCTACTGCCACACCTACGACATCATCAACCGCGTGGACGCCGGGACGCCGCTCGCGGAGCCGGCTTACGCACAGCTCTACGCCAAGACCGCCGACGCGCGCACGCTCAGCTTCGTGGGGGGCAACCCGGACCACCACGTGCCGGCCATCTTGGACTTCCTGGCCGCGGCGCCGGAGGGCTTCAACCGGCCGGTGGTCTGGAACTCCAACATGTACGGCAGCCCGGAGCTCTACAAGCTGCTGGACGGCGTCGTGGACGTTTACCTGGGCGACTTCCGGTACGGCAACGACGACTGCGCGAAGCGCTTGTCCGGCCTGCCGCGGTGCTGGGAGCCCGTCACGCGCAACTGGAAGCTCGCGAAGGGCAAGCTGATCGTGCGGCTGCTGCTGTTGCCCGGCCACGTGGATTGCTGCCTGGTCCCGATGGTGGCCTGGCTGAAGGCGGAGCTGCCCGAGGCGAGCGTGAGCCTGCTGTCGCAGTTCCACCCCACCTACCTGGTGGCCAAGAAGGCCCCCGAGCTGGACCGCACGCCGAGCGTGGCGGAGGTGGCCGCGGCGCGCGCGGCGATCGCCGACGCCGGCCTGACGGAGGTCGAGCCTACCGCTGGGACTGAGCGCTGAGCGAGTTGTAAATCGCGATCAAGCTGATCAGGGTCGTGAACGCGGCGATCGTGGGCGCGATGGTGGCCATGATCTCCGGCAGGTTGGGGTACCAGACCTCCGGCACGGACACCCGGTCCCCGGGCAGCACCTCGATGTTCTGCGAGAGGTCGGCCGTCTTCAACATCCGCTCGACGTCCACCGTGTAGTGCGAGGCCCGGGTCCCTTCGCCGCGCAGGATGATCACCTCCGTGCGAACGGCGCGGTGGGTGAAGCCTCCCGCGGCGCCGATCACGTCGAGCACCGTGGGATGTGGCCGGTTCAGCTCGACCCGGCCCGGGGAATTGACCTGGCCGAGGACCATCGCGAAGCGAGGACGCAGGGTGGTCAGCGTGACGGTGACGATCGGATCCCGCAGGAACTTCTTCAGCACGGTCGTCAGGCGCGTGGTGGCCTGGCCGGTGGTGAGGCCGCCGACCTCGATGTCGCCCACGAACGGGATGGAGATCAGGCCGTCCGGCCGGACCGCACCCGCATAGTTGTACTGCGGGAAATCCTTCACCTGGATGGCGATGGCATCGCCGTAATCCAGCAGGTATACGGCGAAGGCCGGCCGGGTCGTGCCCAGGCAGATCAGCGCGAGCGCGAGGACGAAGGTCGTGATGAGGCGTTGCACGCCGCCATTATACCTCCCACAATTCGTTACGGCGCGAATCGACGGTATGTTCTATACTGGCGTCGTATTATGTTGCACCCGATCGACCAGCAAATCCGCGAGCTGCCTAGCACGCCGGGCGTGTACCGCTTCTACGACGCGATGGACCGCTTGCTGTACATCGGCAAGTCTGTCAACCTCCGCACGCGCGTGCGCAGCTACTTCCGGCGCGATGGCGGGCATTCGTACCGCACGGACCGCATCAAGGACGAGGCCCGCCGGATCGAGGTGACGGCCTGCGGGTCGGAGCTGGAGGCGCTGCTGGTCGAGTCCCAGCAAATCAAGCGCTGGCTGCCGCCGTACAACGTGCTGGGCCGCAACTACCGGCACTTCCCCTTCATCAAGATCCCCAACGAGCCCTTCGCGCGCGTCGAGATCACCTACCAGCTGGAAGACGACGGGGGGACGTACTTCGGGCCGTTCCCCGGCATCAACCGGGTGCGCGAGGCGCTGGACGCCATGCACCCGCAGTTCCGCTGGCGCACCTGCGGGCAACTGCCGGACCGCGCCTGCTTCGAGCAGGCGATCGGCCGCTGTTCCGCGCCTTGCGTGGGCGCGGTCGGCCCGGCGGCCTACCAGGAGCAGCTCGACGCGCTCGCCGCCTTCCTCACGGGGGATGGCGATCGCCAGATCCTCGAGATGGAGCAGCGCATGCATGCCGCCGCGGAAGCGCTGGAGTTCGAGCGCGCGCGGATCATGCGGGACCGAATCGCCACCTTGTTGCCCCTGATCCGCCGCCAGGGCGCGTTGCAAGCCGCGCTTTCGGAGTTGGACTGCCTGGTGGTGCTGCCTGCCGCCAAGCCCGGCGAGCACCTGTGGCTGGTCGTGCGGCGCGGCCGGTTGGTCCACAAGGAGCCCGACGTCACGCCGCGCCGCCGCCGCGGCCTGCTCACCCGCCTGGCCAAGGTGATGGCCGCGCCGCCGCCCAACCTGGCCGTGCAGCAGTGGGAGCTCGACGAGATCAACATCATCGCGGCCTGGCTGCACAAGAACCGCACCAACGAGGCGGCCATCGGCCTGGCGAACCGGCCGCTGGCCGAGGCGGTGGACGAAGCGCTGGCGTATATGGCGCCGGGCAAGGCCGTGGCGGAACGGGTGCCCGAGCGCCGGATAGCCGGCCCTTAAAGCTCCTGCGTCAGCGACTTCTGCAAGGCCAGGACCTCGTCGATCTGGTCCTGCGAGCAATGCTTCAGCGCCACCAACGCCTCGCCCAGCTGGCACCCCTGCGCCTGCTGGTGGTCCAGCGCCTCGAGCAGCTGAATGAACCCGATATCGCCTTGGTGGATCAAGATCTCGCCGATGCGGATCCCGGCCTTGTACTCCGTGAGCGCCTGCATCAGCTGCACCGATTGCAGCGCGCCACGCTTCACCAACAGCTCACCGATTTTCAGGTGCGCCTTGAGGCTCTTCTGGGCCGTAAGCCCGTCCGTCAGCTGGGTGCGGTCGATCAGGCCCTGGGAGATGAGGTACTCACCGAAGAAGCCGGCCCCGATTTCCTCCAGGAAGCTCTCACGGGCCTGGCGGGAGGTCTCGTACATGCTTAGATGGCTCCTTTTTCCGAATCGAGGGGCAGGCGCTCCGGCCGGTCGAGATCGGCCGGGTCCATGGGCGGCGAGTAGGTGGCAGGCGATTGGCGGATGGTGCGCTCCAGCGCGGCCGCCATGCTGCTGCGGCGGTCGGAGGCCATGGGCAGGCCCAGGCCCTCGCAGACGATGCGGGTCAGCTCTTCCGTGGAGAAGAACGGGATGTGGCTGGAGATCTTCCACGTCTCGTCCATGCCCAGCGGCTTCTCCGCCAGGTAGTTGATGAAGTGCGACATCAAGATATCCACGATCTTCGGGAGGTTCTTGATGCTGTAGCCCGCCTTGAGCATGGTCTGCAGCACCAGGCGCAGCTCCGTGAGCGACATGAAGCGGCCGAACAGCTCGGAGAGCGTGTCCTTGCCGATCTCGTACTCGAAGGTGCGCAGCAGCATGTCGAGCGACTGGTTGTTGAAGATGCGGTGCGCGTTGCGCCGGATCACGTCTTCGAGGTGGTCGGCCAAGAGCGTATGCGGCGCCTGGAGCTCGCCTGCGAAGGTGCGCGCGGCGGCCTCGTTGACCCAGGACATCGACACATGCCGAACCGGGTGCGGCTCTACGGGCCACTCGATCGGGAAGGTGCCACCCACGGCGGCCCGCATGTCGGGCACCAGGCGGCCTTCCGCCACGGTCTCGCCCATCAGGCGGATCGCGTAGCGGTCCTCGGCCTGGTCATGGTTCTCGCGCAGGTGCACCAGCGGGAACACGAAGCCCATGTCATGGGCCAGGCGGTAGCGCGCATGCGCGATCACGTCGTGAAGCTGGCTGTGCTCGCCGCCCACGGCCGCATGTTGAGAAAGCAGGGGCGAGAGCTCGATGCTGATGCCCGGCGCCACGAGGGACTGGAGCACCTGTTCCGGATCACGGCCGGTGGCCGTCTCCTGGGCATGGGACTGATCGGGCTCGGCATGGGCGCGCGGCGTGGGCGCGGCCTCGACCAGCGGCCGGCCGCCCAGGTTGCCCAACAAGCCGGTCACGGCCTTTAGAAGCCCTGTGCCCTGGGCGGGCAGGTGCAGCTCCGGC
>JAQBPE010000121.1 GCA_028287685.1 Cyanobacteria bacterium RYN_339
TGGCGACCGCGGTGGTCACCAAGGCGATGTTCCGCACCTGGTCCGTCAGGTTCGACGCCATGAAGTTCACGTTGTCGGTCAGGTCCTTCCAGGTGCCGGCCACGCCGGGCACCTTGGCCTGGCCGCCCAGCTTGCCTTCCGTGCCGACTTCCTTCGCCACGCGGGTCACTTCCCCGGCGAAGGTGCCCAGCGAGTCGACCATCTGGTTGATCACGTTCTTGATCTGGAGGATCTCGCCCTTCACATCCACGGTGATCTTCTGCGTCAGGTCGCCGTTGGCGATCGCCGTCGCCACCTTGGACACGTCCCGCAGCTGCACCGTCAGGTTGCCGGCCAGCAGGTTCACGTTGTCGGTCAGGTCCTTCCAGGTGCCGCTGACACCCTTCACTTCCGCCTGGCCGCCCAGCTTGCCCTCGGTGCCCACTTCACGGGCCACGCGGGTCACCTCTGCCGCGAAGGAGGACAACTGGTCCACCATCACGTTCACGGTGTTCTTCAGCTCGAGGATTTCGCCCTGGGCCTCGACCGTGATCTTCTGGGTCAGGTCGCCGTTGGCGACCGCGGTGGTCACCAGCGCGATGTTACGCACCTGGCTGGTCAGGTTGCCGGCCAACAGGTTCACGTTGTCGGTCAGGTCCTTCCAGGTGCCGCTGACACCCTTCACTTCGGCCTGGCCACCCAGCTTGCCCTCGGTGCCCACTTCGCGGGCCACACGGGTGACTTCCGCGGCGAAGGAGGAGAGCTGGTCCACCATCGTGTTGACGGTGTTCTTGAGTTCGAGGATTTCGCCCTTGGCTTCGACCGTGATCTTCTGCGTCAGGTCGCCGTTGGCTACGGCGGTGGTCACCTTCGCGATGTTACGCACCTGGTCCGTCAGGTTGCCGGCCAACAGGTTCACGTTGTCGGTCAGGTCCTTCCAGGTGCCGCTGACGCCCTTCACTTCGGCCTGGCCGCCCAGCTTGCCTTCGGTACCAACTTCTTTCGCCACGCGGGTGACTTCCGAGGCGAACGAGCTCAGCTGGTCCACCATCGTGTTGACGGTGGTGCCGATTCTCAGGAACTCGCCCTTGATCGGCCGGCCGTCGATCTCCAACGCCATCTTCTGCGTCAGGTCCCCTTCGGCTACCGCGATGATCACGCGGGCCACCTCCGTGGTGGGCTGCACCAGATCGCCGATCAGGCCGTTGAAGCTGTCAACGCTGGTACGCCAGGAGCCCTTCGCCTCCGGGATGCTGGCGCGCTCCGTCATCCGGCCCTCGCGGCCGACGACGCGGCTGACGCGCACGAACTCGTTGGCGAGGCCCTCGTTCAGGGCCATCACCTCGTTGAACAGCGTGGTGAGCTCGGTGGTTTCCCCGCCCGGGATGCGGAACGAGAAATCGCCGTCGCGCGCGGCCAACAGGCCTTCCAGCAACAAGCGCTGCTCGTCCAGCTCGGTCGGCGCAGTGACCACGGGGGCCTTCTTGCGCTGGGCGGGGGCGGTCTTGGGCACATCGTTCTTACGAGGCATTCGCGCGTAACCTTTTCGAGACAGGGGAGGGCCTTCACGGGCTAGGCGAGCAGACCTTCCCCAGGGTGGGGGAGGTGCCGCTCGCTTAACGTGGCTTAGTCTTTCGAAACAAGCCGAAAAACTGCTTCATACTACGTTATATATTCCGGGCCGGTCAATCCGAACAACAGAAATTGTAACAATCCAGCAAAACGGCCAGGCATCGGGGCGGAGTGCCTCGATGCTTGGCTGCGCGGGAAACAGGCAAGCATGTTCGGCTCGCCTATGCCATGTTAACCACCAAATCGTTTACAGTTAGTTACTTAAGCATTGAAAAGGGGGGCCGATCGCTCGGCCCCCCAAACCCCGCGGGGTTAGTCTTCGTTGTCGAGGTCGCGCAGGTCGCACTTGAGGTGCGCGTCGCAGTGCACCTTCACCTCTTCCAGCTCGCGCTGGCAGAGCTTGACGTCGTCGTCATCGCTCGAGGTGCAGTCGTGGTCGATGTGGAACTTGATCTTGCCGCCGGCCAGGATGCCGGAGCAGATCACGTGGCCACCCACCGTGACGGAGATCTGCTGGTTCGCCGTCACCGTGGCGCTCCAGGTCACGCTGCTGCCTTCAAGCGTGCCGCCGAAGGTGGCGGTGTGCTCGTCGCAGGTCAGCGTCGTGATCTTGGCGTGGAACTTGGTCTTGGTCAGGTGGTCGTTCAACTCGAGGTTGCCTTTGACCTGGCCGTTCTTCTCCATCGCCACGAAGCCGAACGTCACCTTGTGGTTGCCCTTGCCCACGCCCAGGCGCAGGAAGCCGCCGCCGGTGACCTTGCAACCACAGTGGTCGCTGGGCATCGTCGAGGGTTGGGTGCTGGGCCCGGTGCTGGGCACCGGGGTGGGCGTGGGCATCGGGGTCTGCGAAGGCGTGGTCGAAGGGGTGGTGGAGGGCAGCGTCGATGGCGCCGTGGAAGGCGTCGTGGAGGGCTGCGTGCTGGGGGTGGTGGCGCAAGCGTCACCGAACCACTTCACCTCGCAGACCAGCAGCTTGCCCACGTTCTCGCCGTGGAAGCGCAGCTGCACCTTGGTGGCGGCGCTGGCCTTGAGCTCGACCCAGTCCAGCTTGGCGGCCTCCGACGTCAGGTCCGTGCCGATCACGGTCCAGGCGCCGGCGCCGACCTGCACGGCCACGTCGAACTTCACGCCGCCGCTCTGCTTGATGCCGAGCCCATGCAGCGTGGTGCAGTTCTTGAGGTCGAAGGTCAGCGTGGGGTTGGCGTCATCCGCCGCCGCGCCCCAGGCGGAGTGCAAGTTGCCGTCCGTCAGGAAGTCCAACTTGAACCAGTCGCTCCGGTTGGAGCTGCAGCCTACGTTGGCCGTGGTGAGCTGCGACAGGGCGGCGTGCGCTGCCATGCCGCTGGAAACCAGGGGATCGGTGACGGACACGCCGGCGCCCGTCGTGGTGGTGACCGTGGTGCCGCCCGCGTCGACGGTCGCCGTGGCGCCCGCGTCGACCGTGGTGCTGGTGCCGTCCAGCGTGGCACCGGCACTCGCATCGACCGAGGCATCCACCTGGGTCAGCATGCGCTGGTAGCGCGGCGTCATGCCGTTCGCTGCCAAGAAAGCCTGTTCCTCGGCGCTGGTGGCGCCCTTCATGGGCGTGCCCATCGGCGACGCGTTACAACCAGCCATGACCAACGCGCACGCAATGGCGCTCGTAATGAGCCTAGAATTCATAATATTCACTCCTCCATTACCCTCAACCCCTACCAATCCTGCGTTTCAGGACTGGTGGAGCACCCAAGGGCCACTATAGGGGGAGCCCAGGGTTTTGCCTAAGCGCCTAGCAGGAGATAGAAGGTAAGTTCGGCAGTTCGGCCGACGGAGTTCTCCGTTTTGGCCAAGCAGGAGGGCCAGGCGGCCGTTAGACCGGTTTAGTCGTCTCCCGCGGGCGTTTGCGCCCCGGAGCGGTCGGGCGCGCCGAACAGGATCCCGCCCTCCAGGGTGATCAACCCGTTGCCGGTGGCGGAGAAGTTGATGTCCCAGTTGGTGTCGTTGCCGGTGCGCAGGATCGTGCCGAAGCCGAGGTGCGGAACCACCGGCCAGTTCGCCAGCGCGAGCACGCCGCCGTGGCTGCGCGTGGCGTCCAGGCCCACCTCCACGTAAGGCCCGTCGTTGGCGCCGGGGACCAGGTAGTACATGGTCGCCGCATAAAGCCGCCAGTCCTGGAAGGTGAGCGCGGTGACGCCGGCATCCGTGGTGATGCCCCAATCGGCGCCACCCTTGAGCGTGAAGGGCTTGAGCGGCACGAGATAGGCCAGGCCCACCCCCACCGCGAAGGGCGAGGTGATCGTGGGGCCGATCCGCCAGCCCTCGGGATCGGCCGGCGCCACGCTGGCGTAGATGCCGTGCGGGCGCATCCACTTGGGGGTGGGCACCTCGACGACGGCCTCGGCCGGGGCGACTGCCGCGGCCAACAGCAGGAGGGGAGCGAGCATGCGGGTGATCGTTCGGAGCATGGTGGAGGTATACCACGACAAGAGCAAGCAGGCGTCCGGCCGCACTTTGACAGCATCGCCGGGTCGCATGCTAAAATCAAGCAGTCATGACCCTTTCCAACTGCCCCTCGTTGTCTTTGGCCTGGGCCCCCGCGGCCCGACTGCTTCCGGTGGCTCCCGCTCGTGTCGAGATCGGGCCCGCGGTGGCGGCGCACGTGGGCGAGGTGGCCGCGGCCTATGGCCACCGCGCCCTGGTGATCACGGGCCGGCATGCCTGGGCCGCCGTGGGCGAGGAAATCGCGCGCCACCTGGCGGACGCCGGCGTGACGCCGCGCGTGCATATGGTCGACCCCGATTGCACCGAGGCCTGCGCGGCCGACGCTTTAAGTGGGTTGGACGCCGAGAGCGTGGTCGGCGTGGGCGGCGGCAAGGCGCTGGATTTGGCGAAGCTGGTCGCGAACCAGGCCGGGTTGCCTTGCATCACCGTGCCCACCAGCGCCGCCACCTGCGCCGCCTGGACGGCACTGGGCAACTTCTACCAGCCCACCGGCGCCTTCGACTTCGGCCGCTCGCTGCCCCATGGCCCTGCCGCCGTGCTGGTCGATACCGCGCTGATCGCCCGCTCGCCGGCCCGGCTGCTCGCCAGCGGCCTCGCGGACACGCTGGCCAAGTGGTACGAGACCAGCGCCTCCGTCAGCTACGCCGAGGCGGACATGACCACGCGCGCCGCCTGGACCATGGCCAAGTTCCTGCACGACGAGATCCGCCTTTGGGGCGTGGACGCCGTGGCCGACGCCCGTGCCGGCCGCCAGACCGCGGCGGTGGACCGCGCGATCGAAGCCAACATCTGCCTGGCCGGCACGGTGGGCGGGCTGGGCGGCGAGCGTTGCCGCTCCGTGGCCGCCCACGCCGTTTGCAACGCCCTGACGGGCATGCCCGGCAACGCCGACAGCTGGCACGGCGAGAAGGTGGCCTTCGGCATCCTGACCCAGCTCGTGCTGCAAGACCGCGTGCTCGAGGGGCAAGACCTGGCCCGCTTCTTCCAGGCCATCGGCGTGCCCATCACGCTGGCGGGCCTGGGCTACCACCTGGACGAGGCGCAGCTCGACGCCGTCGCCGACCACGTCTGCCGCCCGACTTCCACCGTGCACCACCTCCCGTTCCCCGTCACGCCGGCGCGCGTGAAGGCGGCCATGAAGACCGCCGACGCCCTGCTTACCTGATCATGGAGACCTCTCCCGTGAAGCCCACCGACGCGCCCCCCAGCCCGCTCACCGAGTCCCTGCGCCTGCAGAGCCTCCCCCCTTACATCTTCGCGCAGCTGGACGTGCTGAAGGCCGCGGCGCGCGAGCGGGGCGTGGACGTGATCGATCTCGGCATGGGCAACCCGGACAAGCCCACCCCGGCGCCGATCGTGGAGGCCGCCGTGAGGTCCGTGCAGGACCCGGCCAACCACCGCTACCCCACCTTCGACGGCAAGCTGGCCCTGCGCCAGACGATCGCCTCCTGGTACGAGAAGCGCTACGGCGTGCCGCTCGACCCGGAAAGGGAGGTCTTGCCGCTGATCGGCTCGAAGGAAGGCCTGGCCCACCTGGCGCTGGCCTACATCAACCCCGGCGACAGCAGCATCGTGCCCAGCCCCAGCTATCCCGTGCACACGCGCGGCACGATTATGGCCGGCGGCCAGATCGAGACGCTGCCCCTGACGGCCGACGACGACTACCAGATCGACTTCGACGCCATCGACCCGGAAGCGGCCCGCAAGGCCAAGATGCTCTTCTTCAACTACCCGCACAACCCCACCGCCGCCGTGGCGGAGCGCCCGCTGTTCGAGCGCGCCGTGCGCTTCGGCCAGGAGACCCAGACCCTGATCGTGCACGACATGGCCTACGCGGAGCTGGCCTTCGACGGCTTCAAGCCCACCAGCCTGCTGGAGATCCCGGGCGCCAAGGATTTGGGCCTGGAGTTCCACACCTTCTCCAAGACCTTCTCGATGGCCGGCTGGCGCTGCGGCTTCGTGGTGGGCAACGCGCAGATGATCGCGGCCCTCACGAAGGTGAAGTCGAATATGGACTACGGGTTGTTCCCGGCGGTCCAGGACGCGGCGATCGCCGCCCTGAACCTGCCCGAGCACTACGTCACGGAGACGATCCAGATGTACAAGGATCGCCGCGACGTGGTGGTGGATGGCCTCAACGCGATCGGCTTCGCCGTGAAGCGCCCGCGCGCCACGATGTACGTGTGGGTGCCCATTCCCCCGGGGTTCACCAGCGCCAGCTTCGCGTCGCGCCTGATCGAGGAGACCGGCGTGGTCGTCACGCCCGGCACGGCCTTCGGCACCTTCGGCGAGGGCTTCGTGCGCATCTCGCTGATCCAGCCGCCGGATCGCCTGCGCGAGGCCATCACCCGGATCGGCAACGTGACCTGGTAGGGCCGGTCGTTTTCCCGGGTAGATGAAACCCGGGGGACGACGCAACTGCGCATTTCCAGGGCAATTCCAGGCTTGATGACGGCGGCTGCCTTGGTCGCTTGCCAGGGCACGCCCGTCGTCAGCCACAAAACCGCGACGGTCACGCCCACCCCGAAACCCGCCGCCAGCGCGTCGGTGGCCGCCCCCGCGTCCCTCGCGCCCCGCGTGCTGCTCAAGCGCCCCAGCACCGCCGTGACGGAACTCAAGGGCACGATCCAGATGGACCCGGGCTACGTGGTGAGCGTGCGCCAGGGCCAGGTGCTCGCCAACAACGGCTCCAACATCCTGGCGCTGAGCAACGGCGGCGTGCTGAGCAACAACGGCGCGGGCCTGATCAGCGACAAGGGCGGCGGCATCATCAGCGACCATGGCGCCGGCGTGATCGCGGAAGGCAACCAGGTGGCCCCCGCGTTCCATGTGCTCGCGGCGGACCCGACGGATTTGCTGCCCGCGGCCGGCGCGCTGATCCACCTGACCTCGCTCAAGACCGGCAAGCCCCTGGCTATCGGCGTGGACACCGACGGCAAGCCCGTGACGGGCATTTACTCGAACGCCGTCGGCGGCTTCAGCCTGTACATCGACGCCGCCGAGGCCGGCAACGTGCTGGTCGAGGCGACCGTTCCCGGCGCCACCGACGAGCGCCTGCAATATGGCCTGCTGGTGGCCGCTTCCGGCTCCGCCGCGATGGACGACGACACCGACCTCGTCAGCCGCTTCCTGCGCTCCGTCTTCGTCACGCGCATGATCCCCATCCTGGTGGAGCCCGGCGGCGGGGACTTCGACGCCGCCCTGGCCAGCAGCCTCAACGACCAGAACCCCGCCGTGCGCGACCTCCTGCGCAGCATCGTGGCCGACGTCAGCGCCGCCGCGGTCAAGGCCAACGTGCCGCGCGACGCCAAGAACCCCGCGGTCCAGGCCCTGGCCCACCGCATGGTCGACACGCTGATCGCGTCGCTCGGTCCGCCGGGCGACATCAAGATCACCAAGCTGATGGCGCCCAAGTGGACGGGCGCGGAGTCCGGCGCGCTGGACGGCATCGCCGTTGCGCTCAAGGCCTTGCGCCGCGCCGCCCAGCTCAAGCTGGCGGACGAGCCCACCTTCTTCAAGGACCACACCTTCTACTTCGAAGACGGCGACGGCAAGCCCAGCCCCGGCAAGGTCGACGTGGTCAAGGCCTCCGACCTCGGCGCCTACATGGTCAAGGAGTTCCTCTCCAAGAACCAGGCCCACGGCATCGACAACTGCAACTTCATCTTCCGCGACCTGGGCGCGCCCGTCGGCCTGGACGGCATCCAGCACAGCACCCGGGTGGAGGCGGCCACCTACGCGGTGTTGGGGGCGATCGCGCTGTCGCTGACGCCGGACGGCGCCGCCCGCGGCCCGGTGCTCGACACGCTGGACGCCTATGCCCGCGAACAGGGTTGGCTGAATGAACGGAATTTCTCTTTGTAGTGCCATGACGCATGCGGGATCAACAACGAGTCGCGCGCACTTTGTCCGATGCTATTTATTGGCAAATTGACAAATTCAAAGAAGTAGCCACGGGGTTTGTGAGGCTGTAAATACAAAGGCAATGAACTATGCCCATCACTTGATTTCGAAACCCGATCGCAATGCAGGATCGGGCATCCAGATGCTAGCCGACGTGACACATCGCAATGTCGGCAATGCTCCTCGCGGTGCGGCCATATTAAGCACCATGTTACATTTCATCCAGACCCAAGAGGGTCGAACTGAACCTTTGGCCGCTGCGCTTCCCGAACACCACGTTTTAGACGGGAATGGTGCAGCTATTCATCTAGAGCCGCCAGTCGGGACGTCCAATGGGGTCGACTTCGTGCCCGGAGCCGCTGCGGCAGCTCGCCTATCCCGCCAGGGTTGAATGGGTCGAGCCCGCCAAGAACGAGACGGAGCAGGAACTGCGGCCGGCGGTAATCCTGCGATGCCTCCTAAGAGCGTGAAGGCTCGAATGGCCTTCAATATGAGGTAGAGCTCATCCGCCACTTGCCTCAGGTTAGGCCGCAACTTCAGCGATTATCCGTAACGCGTGCTCGATGCCCACGCCCGGATTCTATCACCTCCCAAGCCCCTTCCTACTATTGTTAGTTTGAGTTACCCAACAACTCAAATTCT
>JAQBPE010000124.1 GCA_028287685.1 Cyanobacteria bacterium RYN_339
CGGCAGCGCACGTTCGTAAGCGGAGCGAGCGCCGGGTAAGTCGCCCAGCAGGGCGCGGGCCCGGCCTTGCAGCATCGCGAGCCGCCCCAAGGCGCTCTCGGTCATGCCGGCCGGGCGGCCAAGTTCGGCCACCAACAAGGCCAGGGCCTGCGCGGGCTCCTTGCTTTCCAGGCGTTCCAGCGCCAGGCCCTCCAGCAGATCGAGGCGGTGCCCGTCGTCCTCCGTCCCTACCTCCAGCCCGAGCCGGAACAACCGCGCGGCGGCTTCCAATGCGCCATGCAGCAGCAGGCGGCGGCCGGCCTCCGCGATGAAGGGAGCCGCCATGGCGTCCTGGCCGCCCCGGGCCGCATGGAAGGCGCGTCCGGCCGCGGGCAGCGCGGCCACGGCCGCCAGGCGGCGGTGCCAACGCAGCGCTTCCGCTGGCGCCATTTGGCTCGCCAGCGCGCGGGCCTCGTCGGGCCGCCAGAAGGCCAGCCAGCCGTGCTCCTGGCGCAGCCAGCCGCCATCCAGGGCGGCCTCCAGCAGCTCGAAGAAGGTGGCGGGCGGCATGTCCATCAGCGCCTGCATGGTCGTCAGCGTGGCGGCCGGGCCCATGGTGGCGAAGGCGCGCAGGAACTCGCGCACCACCTCGGGCGGCACCAGGCGCGGGCCCTCGTCGCGCGGCACCCAGGCGCCGGCGGCGTCCTGGCGCAGCCCGCCGTTGCGCAGCCAGTGCAGGCACAGGCGGTAGATCTGCGAGGGCTGGCCGGCCGAGAACTTCCAGGCCGCGTCGATGGCGGCGAGCCCGAGCGCCAGGCCCGGGCAGTGCGCGCGCGCGAGCCGCTCCACCTCGGCGCGGAAGAGCGGCCGCAACAGCAGCACCTCGTCTTCGGAATTAGGCGCCGCCGCGCCCTCCGGCGCGTCCGCGTCCGCGCCCAGCACCAAGAGTACCGGGAGTCCATCTGAATGCTGCGTCAGGTGGGCCACCAGTTCCTGGATCAGGCCGTCGGCGCCCTCGTAGCCCAACCAGGCCAGGCACAAGGGCGTTTGCTCCGCCACATCGGCCAGCAGCGCGCGGAAGGTGCGCAGCTGGCGCAGGCGGGCCAGCGCGGGCGGCAGGTCCGGCGGGGGCGCGCTGGGCCCGGGAACGGTCAGCTCGGGCTCGTTGGCGCGCATGGCTTCCAGCTGCCCGACCACCTCCGCCAGGAAGCTCTCCGGCGTGTGCTCGGCCTGGCAGCGGGCGATCGCCACGCGCATGTTGGCCGGCCGGGCCTGGGCCGCCAGGGCCTCGCACACGTCCCACTGCAGCGAGCCGGGGTCGCCCTGCAGCCAAACGGTGTGCAACCGGCGCTCGTGCGCACACTTCCGCAGCCAGGCGCCCAACGTCTCCAGCTCGGCTTCGGCGCCCATCAGCGGCGAGCTCGCGGGCATGGTGGGAAGCGGCAGCTCGTGGCCCAGGCGCACGAAGGCCTGCTGCATGGCCGCGGCCGGCGTGCTATCCGTGGCGGTCAAGGTGTTGATCACGGCGGTCAGCGGGCTCTCGGCCGGCAGGTCCGCCACCAACGTGCGCGCGAAGCGGGCCAGCGCCAGCACGTCGTCGCGACAGGCCCCTTCGTAGGTCCCGGAGGGCGGCACCAGATCGGGGGCCATCCACCGCCAGGGGCCGGTGCCGTCCCAGGACACGGAGGCGGCCTCGAAGCGCAGGCCGGTCACGCGGGCCTGGTGCGCGGCCCAGAGCGTCTCCAGCAGCCGCGCCACCAAATGACCCGCCTCCTCGGCGCCTAACGGCAGCCGCTCGGACAGCACGCGGGCGGGCGGGGCATCCAGCACGCAGGCATAGGGCGGCACGCCCTCGGTGGTGCCGTCTGACTGTAAGTCTTCCAACGCGAGGCCGGGCAGCTCCGGGCGCGCGAGCCGCACCAGCCGCCAGAGCTGCTGGGAAAGCAGCGGTCGGGTGGCGACGTTGCGCCAGCCCGGGTGGTCGAAGCGCTTGAGCACGCGCGCGGCCGTAGGATCGTCTGCCAACCGCACCTGGTAGTAGCGGCCGGAGGCGTCCTGCCCCATCGGGGCGGTGGCTTGATCGAAGAGGACGGGGGGCCGGGCGCCGCGGGCGGTCATGGCCCCCATTCTACCCCGAAGGCTGTATCATGCTGCACGCCCCCACGGACGATAGGAGCCAGCGATGCCCGACACCACCCTCCACGCGATGCGCCGCAAGCGGTTCATGGACCAGATGGAAGGCGGCGCCGCCCTGATCCCCACCCACCCGGAGCGCATCCGCTCCCGCGATACGGACCACCGCTTCCGGCCGGACAGCGATTTCTACTACCTGACGGGCTTCAAGGAGCCGGGCGCGATGCTCCTGCTGCTGCCGGGCCACCCGGAGCACGAGGTGGTGTTGTTCTTGCGGCCGCGTGACCCTCTTGCAGAGGTCTGGCACGGCCGGCGCCTGGGCGTCGAGCGCGCCCCGGCCGCCCTGGGCGTGGACGCGGCCTTCTCGATCGACGAACTGGAGCCGATGCTGCGGAAGCTGTTGGCCGGTTCGGAGAAGCTCTTCTACCAGTTGGGCGACGACCGCGACCGCGATGACCTGGTGCTGCGGCTGTTGCCGCGGCTGGGCAACCGCCACGTCCAGCCGCCCTCGTCGGTGCTGAGCCCCGGCACGATCCTGCACGAGATGCGCCTCTGCAAGGATGCCCAGGAGCTGGACTTGATGCGCAAGGCCGCCGCCATCACGGCGCAAGGCTACGAGCGGGCGCTGCCGGCGATTCGGCCCGGCGGCTGGGAGTACGAGGTCCAGGCGGCGCTGGAGAGCGCCTACCGCTGGCTGGGCGGCGATGGGCCCGCCTACAACTCGATCGTGGCCGGCGGCGACAACGCCACGATCCTCCACTACAACGAGAACGACATGGTCCTCAACGCCGGCGAGCTGTTGCTGATCGACTCCGGCGCGGAGTATGGCTACTACGCCTGCGACGTCACGCGCACCTATCCTATCTCGGGCCGCTTCTCGGATGCCCAGAGGGCCGTCTACGAGGTGGTGCTCAAGGCCCAGCTCGCCGCCATCGCGGAGGTCCGGCTCGGCAACCACGTGAAGAGCTACCACCTCAAGGCCGTCGAGGTCCTGACGCAGGGCCTGGTTGACCTGGGCTTGCTCAAGGGCGCCAGCGTGGAGGCCCTGATCGCCGACGAGTCGTACCGCAAGTTCTACATGCACGGCACCGGCCACTACCTGGGCCTCGACACCCACGACGTGGGGCGCTACAAGCCGGACAACAACGCCGATTGGCGGCCCATGGCGGCCGGCATGGTCGTCACGGTGGAGCCGGGTCTCTACATCGCGATCGACGCCGAAGGCGTGGATCCTGCCTTCCGCGGCATCGGCATCCGCATCGAGGACGACATCCTGGTCACGCCCACGGGCAACGAGAACTTCACGCAGGCGATCGCCAAGTCCGTCACCGACGTGGAAGCCGCCCTCGCCCACGCCGGGCGCACCCCCGCATTACAATAGTTCACGGAACGGCGCGTGGGGCGAGTTCGGCTCTTGCGCGCCGGCCAAGCGTGGCTCCCCAAGCTTGCAAGCAGGGATCACAAGCAGCCCTGGGTGGTACATGATCTCCAGCAACGGAGGGCACATGGACGCATCCAAACTCGGTCGACGCACGTTCTTGAAGGGCTTCGGCGCTGCCGCGGCTTCGCTGGTGATCCCCGCGGCATGGGACGCCGAGCCCGCACAGGCCCGCCTGGCGCTGGACGGCAAGCGCATGGCGCGCTTCGCCCACATCACGGACCTGCACTTCACCAACCGCCCGCAGAACCGCTACCCCACGTCGCACTACCACATCCGGCAGGCCGTCGCGGACCTCAACAAGCAGGACCTGGACTTCGTGCTGTTCACGGGGGACATGTTCCACTTCCCGGCGGATATGGGCCACGAGATGGCCTCGCTGACCGACGCCCTGAAGGGCCTCAAGGTGCCGTACTACTGCTGCTTCGGCAACCATGACGCCGAGGGTGACAACGTGGCGGCCCGCAAGGCCTTCATGAAGGCCAACATCGGCGACCAGGGCCTCTCGAAGGGCGACAACTACTACACCTTCTCGCCCTCGGCCGGCCTGCGCTTCATCATGCTCGACACCACGGACGTCGAGGGCGACTCGTACCACGCCTGGACCGGCTACATGCGTGAGACCCAGTACCAGTGGCTGGAGCGGACGCTGCAGGCCCACCGCGACGAGACGGTCTTCATCGGCATGCACCACCCCCCGATCACGCCCTACCCGATGATGGACAAGCTCAAGTTCGACGCCAAGGGCCAGCAACGCTTGTTGCACATCCTGAACCAGTTCCCCAACGTCCAGCTGATGTTCGCCGGCCACTACCACTTCGGCGGCCGCAACACGTTCGGCCCGGCCGAGCTGCTGCTGGGGCCGTCGCTGGTGGAGCACCCGCACCCGTACCGCATGGTCGAGGTCCACGAGATGGCGAAGGGCCGCGGGGCGATCGCCTATGACTGGCACAAGCTGGAGATGCACGGCGACGAAGACCATGCGTGCGAGTTCGGCACCGCCGGCGTGCGCTCGCTGGGGCTGATGGGCCTGTCTTACAACCGTGCCGGCCTTATGACCTTGGCGCTCCCCACCTAGCCAAGTAGCCTTTCAGCGTCAGCTTCCGGGCGGCCTGGGCGGAGGTCATGTAGCGGATCTTCCCGAAGATCGCTCGCTCCGGCCCCCACGCGCGGTCGTAGCGGCCGAAGCACCAGAAGATCCCGCTGGTCGAGTTGGGATCGCGGCCGTCGATCGCGTAGCGGTTGTTAAGCTCGATCAGGGTGGCGAGCGCCTCCTGGGGCGAGCTGGACCACTCCAGCACCTTCTTGCCCCAGAGCATGCGCAGGTAGTTGTGCATGCGCCCGCCGTGGACGAGTTCCCGCTGGGCGGCGTTCCAGAGGGGGTCGGCGGTGCGAGCGCCGTCCAACTCGTCGAAGCTGTACCGCTCGGGCCGTGGGTCGCCCATATGCGCCTCCAGCGAGGCCCGCGCCCAGCCGGGCAGCGACTCCCACTCGTCGTAGCGGGGCAGGTGGGCGCAGCCGTTGAAGCCCAGCTCCCGCCAGGTCACGACCTGGTCCAGGAAGGCTTCGGCCGGCGCGGACATCCCCCAATAGCCCTCGCGGGCGCCGATCGGCTTGGGGTTCAAGCGCCAGGGCTCGCCGAGGCTTGCAACCACCTGGTGCGCGCCGACATGGCCGAAGTGGAGATAGGGCGACAGCCCGCTGTTGGCGGGGTGATCGAGGTCGAGCCGGTCCTCCAGGTAGCGGGGCAGGCCGTCCGCCACAAATCGGTACAATCGTTCGGCCCCCGCCACGCTGCCCCCCGGCATGTCGGCCACGGGCGCCACCTTGGCGCTGATGGGCGCCCCGTCCAGGCCAAGCTCGGAACGGAACGCCGCCAGCCCTCCAGGCAGACCCCCCGCAAAGGGCTGCGCCTGGGGCATCTCGATGCCCTTCAGGAACTCCTTTTGCAAGAAGCGCCGGAACCCATGGGCGGTGGGGAAGGCCCGGTCCGTGGCATTCAACGGCAACAGCCCGTTCCCATCGACGGCCTCGACGGCCACCTCGACCTGGGCGGCCGCCCGCGCCAAGATCCCCGGCGCGACGAAGGTGGGGTAGTCGTCCGTCACCACGATGGCCGCGTCCCGCGCCAGCGCCGCGAAGGCCGCCAGCATCTCGCCGGGCTTCCGCTCCACGAAGCCATAGTAACGGGCCGGCCCGTCCGCCAGCGCCGCCCGGTGGTCCAGCATCCCGTCCAGGATGAACTGGTGGAAACGCGTGCAGGCCCATGGGTAGGTGGAGACCAGGGTCTCAAAGACCACCAGCGGCTTGCCCAGCCCCCGCGCCCAGGCAATGGCGCGGTCCAGCCCGAAGTTCCAGGCCAGGCGGCGCTGCATGGTCATCCAATAAACGACGTAGTGGCCGTCCGGGCGGACCGGTCCGGCGTTCACGCGGCGCAAGCGGGGTGACGTCTCGTCCATGGCGGGCATTGTACCGGGTATAGAGCAGGCAAGGAGGGCGCCCCTTGCCCCGCGTCGAGCGCACCATCATCATCCAGGCCCCCGTGGACCGCGTCTACCAGTGGTGGGCGCGCATGGACAACCTCCCGAAAGTCATGCCGCGGCTCCGCACGGTGAAGCGCACCGGCCCGTTCAGCTCGCGCTGGCAGGCCGAGGGCCAGGACGGCCAACTGCTGGAGTGGGATGCCAACATCATCCAGGACATCCCCCAACGCCAGCTGGAGTGGGAGAGCAAGAACGGCCCGGTGCCGAACAAGGGCCACGTCGACTTCGAGGCCCTGTCGCGCGATCGCACGCGCCTGCGCATTTGGCTGATCGAGTCCAGCGAGCGGCCGATGGGGCCAGACGGCACGGCGTTGCTCGCCACCGACCTGGACGCCACCCTGGCGCGCTTCCAGGTCGCCATGGAGGCGGACATGCAGGTGACGGTCGACGTACGACCGCCCAGCGCCTATGGCCACTTGTTCTACGGCGGCATGGCCGCCACCGCCGGCGTCTTGATCGTGGGCGCCCTGGCCTGGAGCCTGGTGGCGCTGATCGAGGTGTGGGTGATCGTGCTGGGCGCGCTGCTGGTGGGCGCCACCCTGAGCCCGGCCGTGAGCTGGCTGGAGGCCCGCCGCCTGCCGCGGCCGGTGGGCGTCGCCATCACCTTCCTCGCCGTGGTGGCGCTGGTGACGGTGATCTTGCTGGTCCTGATCCCCACCATCATGATCCAAGGCCAGGACCTGGCCGTCAGCCTGCCGTTCTACGTGGACAAGTTGCAGACCCTGATGACGAACCTGCACGAGAAGCACGCCATCGTGCCGGAAGGCAGCCGGATCATGGCCTACCTGGCCGAGCAGGCCTCCGGCGTGCTCTCCAACGCCTTCTCGATCACGGGCCGGATCGTCTGGATCACGGTGGTCGTCATCTCGATCCTGTTCCTGGCGCTGTTCATCTTGCTGGACGGCGGCGGCCTGCAGCGCAACCTCATGAAGCTGATCCCGCTGCGGCAGAAGTTCCAGGTGCCCGCGCTGCTCTACACCGTGCAGGAGCGCGTTGGCCGCTACATGCTGGGCCTGGGGGCGATTTGCTTGCTGGCCGGCTTGCTGACCTGGGGCGCGATGGGCGCGCTGGGCGTGCCCTACGCGCTGCTGATCGGCACGGTCACGGCGCTGATGCAGGCGATCCCCTTCGTCGGGCCGTTGATCAGCGGCGGCCTGGCGGCCTTGATCGGGCTCTCCAAGTCGGCCCAGCTGGCGGTCTGGACGATCGTCATCAACGCCATCATCCAGCAGATCATCGGCCAGCTGCTCTTCCCCGTGGTCATGGGCCGCACGATCGGCATGCACCCGTTCTGGATCGCGGTGGCCTTGCTGGTGGGCGGCACGCTCTATGGCCTGACGGGCGCCTTCCTGGCCATCCCGCTGGCGATCGCCGTGTCGATCATCGTGGACTGCTACTACGTCCCCTGGGCGGAGGCCCGCGCCTCGGAAGACGAGCGCGCGGAGTAGGGCCAGCTTGCCGCCAACCGGCGGCCCAGCGCGATGCCGGGCAGCTCGATCCAGTGGTAGGTCAGCGTTGCGGCCAGGGTCGTGAGGACGACCGCGGCCCCGTAGTAAGCCACGAAGCCGGCACTGTCCCAGGGCGTCAGCGCGGCGGCCAGCGGGCCCGTGTAGCGGATCACCAGGAAGTGCAGGAAGTAAGCGCTATAGCTGACCTTGCCCAGGTGGACGAGGGCGGGGTTGGCGACCCAGCGGCTGGGCGCGCGCATCAGCCCGACCACCAGCAAGACGGAGGCCAGCGCGTAGGGCAGGTAGGCCGCCGACCGCAACGGCACGAAGGCCAGCCCCAGCGCGGCCAGACCCCCGGCCCAGGCCAGCGCGCGGCCATGGCGACCTACCAGCAGGTGGTAGGCCAGGAAGCCCAGCAGGAAGACCGGCAGCTGCGTGGGGAACCACCAGAGCAGGTAGCCCTTCACGAGGTAGGCGCCCCGGTCCGGCAGCCCGAAGCCCGAGGCGTGCCAGACCGCGTAGGTGAGCCCGGCCCCGAGCGGCAGGGCCACGGCCAGGGCGGCCAGGCAGCGTCGCACCGTCGTGAGCGTTTGGGCCAGCAGCGGGAAGAGCAGGTAGAAGGTCCATTCCGCGGCGATCGACCAGCCGCCCGGCACGATGCTGTTGATGGTGGTGGGCAGCCAGCCGTGCAGGAAGAGCGCGGTCGCCAGGAAGTCCCAGGGCCCGACACCGGCGGGGGCGTAGGCGCGCGGCGCCACCCCGTCCAGCAACGCATAGAGCACGATCGCGCCGTAGAACATGGGCGCGACGCGGAAGAACCGCCGGATCAGGAAGGGCGGCGTCGCCACCGCGTCCTTGCGGGCGTGCCAGGACATCAGCAGCGTGACGGCGCTGAGCACGAAGAAGAGCTGCACGCCCCAGCCGCCCTGCGCCGTCAGCCGCGCCAGCGGCCAGGCCAGCTGGGGGAACCAGTCGTCGGCATGGACTAGGATGACGCCGGCGATCGCCACGCCCCTGAGCGCATCGATGATCGGGAGCTTAGGTTGGGGGTCACGGGCCACCCCACCTACGTACCCGGTCACGGATGGCTGACAAACGTGATGGCGCGCAGCTTCGCGTTGTCGCGGTCGGCCACGACCAAGGTAGCGCCCACCAGCGCCAACCCTGCCGGGTGGCTAAACCGGGCCGCCGCGCCCAGCCCGTCGACGTCCCCGGCGGTCCCGTTGCCGGCCACCGTGCTGACGGCGCCGGTGGCCAGGTCGATCTTGCGGATGGCATGGTTCAGCGCGTCGGCCACGTAGAGCCCGCCGGCGCCGTCCGGCAGCACGTCGGCGGGCGTGTTGAACTGGGCTTCGGTAGCCGGGCCGTCCTTCAGCCCGAACTGCGGTCCGCCCGCCAGCACGCGCGCCTGGCCGGCCGGCGTGATCGCCATGATGCGGTTCTGGTCGCAGACGTACAGCGTCCCGCCGGCGTCGATGGCCATCCCGCGCAGCCGTTCCGTGCTGAAGCCGCCCTTGTCGAAGGCCACGAGCGTGCTGACGGCGCCCGCCGGCGTGATGCGCTTGATCGCGTAGTTGATGTCGTCGACCAGGAAGATGGTGCCCGTGGCGTCCACGGCCGCGTCGCGCGGGAAGGACAGGGTGGCGTCCGGCAGGGCGGAGGCGACCCCCGCCAGCGTCATGGCCTTGGCCGCGTTCGCGCCGGTGTCGACGACGATCAAGCGGCCGGCGGGGTCGTAGGCCAGGCCTTCGGGACTGGTGAAGCTGGCGGCCAGCTGGCTGGCGGTGCCACCGCTCGGGATCTTGATCACCTTGCCGCCGTCCAGCAGGTACAACGTCCCGTCGGGTCCGGCGGCCATCCGCCCGGGGCCCGTGAAGGTGCCGCCGCCGAAGGGCGCGACCTTGGCCAGCGAGGCCACCACCTCGAAGGCCACGCTCGCGGTCAGCTTGCCCAGCGTGGCCGTCACGCTGGCCTTGCCCACGGCCGCCGCGGTGACCAGCCCCTTCGCGTCCACCGTGACGGCCGGGCCGTCGGCCTTCCAGGCGGGCAGCACGCCCTCCACCGGCTTGCCGTCGAAGCCCGTGCCGGTAGCCGCCAGCTGTTGCGTGGCGCCCGCCAGCAGGGTGGTCGGCACCGCGCCCAGCACGAGCGCCTTGATCACGTAGAAGGGCTTGGGGGCGCTCGCCACGCCCTCGACCGCCACGATCACGGAGCCGCTGGCGGCGGCCTCGGGCACCTCGATTTCGATCGTGCCGTCGTCCTTGCGTCGCGGCGCCGCCACCACCACGCCGCCCACCGTCACCTGCACGGGCTTGCCGGCGTCGGTGCCGAAGTGCGCGCCTTTCAAGACGAGGGTTGCGCCGGGGGCGCCGGCCGGCGGCTCGACATTAGACAGTTCCGGGGCGGTCAGCGCCAGGTTCAGGTCCGGCGCGGCGGTGGTCTGCTTGGCCGTCACCGTCACGTCCGGCGTGGCCGCGCGGCCCACGCCCGCCTTCGTTGCCACCACCTGGAAGGTGCCCACCGGCACGTTGGAAAGCGTATAGCTCCCATCCTTCGCGGCCTTGCCCGTGTAGCTGGTGCCGGGGATGAAGACGTCCACGCCCTCGAAGTCCTTCAGGGTCGGGGCGCCTGGGGCCGTCACCTTGCCGCCGATGGCGCCCGTGTAGTCCAGGCGCAGCTCCAGGCCATGCGCGCTGGTTTGGACGTTGGCCTTGAAGGATTTCACGTCCGGCGCCTGCTCGGCCTCCAGGTTATAGGCCTGGCCGGCGTCTCCCGCCAGGGTGAACGTGCCGTCGGCCGCGGTCTTGGTCTCGGAGGCCGCGGCCAGCAGCCGGAAGCCCGCGCCGTTGTTGGCAATGACGCTGCCGCCGTTGTTGCCGATCAGGTAGGACCGCACGGGGACCCCGGCCGCCGGCAGCCCCTTGAGATCCAGCACGCGGCCCGTGGAAACGACGGCCTTCGCCGGGGGGGAAACCGGTGCGGTGGGGGTGGGGGTGGGGGTCGCCTTGGCCTTGCCCCCGGTCCCCGTGGTAGGGGTGCCGGAGGTGCAACATGTCAGGAGCAGGGCCAGGCTTGCCAGCGCGACGCGACGGGGCATGAGCCTTTCATACCCCGGTGGGAACCTCCGCCGTTTCGGTCGGCGCCGCTGCGGGCGGCGGCTCGATGATGTTGGGCCACCAGTTCCACTTGCCCACCAGGGCCATGAAGCTGGGCACCAGCATCACGCGGATCACGAGCGCGTCCAGGACCACGGCGACGGCCAGCCCGAAGCCCAGCATCTTCGTGAGGATCACGTTCGCCATCACGAACGAGCCGAAGACCAGCAGCATGATCGCGGCGGCGTTGGTGATGATGCCGCCGGTGGCGGCGAGCCCGGCGGCCACGGCCTGGCGGTTGTCGCCGGTCTTGAGGTACTCCTCCTGGATGCGCGCCAACAGGAAGACCTCGTAGTCCATCGAGAGGCCGAAGACCGCGCAGAACACGATGATCGGCACCGGCACCAGGATGTTCCCCGGCGCCGAGGCCAGCCCCACCAGTGCCGGCGTGGGCCAGCCGTGCTGGAAGACCAGCACCAGGGCGCCGAAGCTGGCGCCCACCGACAGGGTGTTCATCAACAGGGCCTTGAGC
>JAQBPE010000126.1 GCA_028287685.1 Cyanobacteria bacterium RYN_339
GTCGGGCTTGCCGCGGTCCCCCGCGGGTTGCGGGAGCGCGGAAGCGATCACCCCGACGGCTTCGGCGGGGTTGCTGCGCTCCAGGGTGAAGCTCAAGGCCTGGACGGCCGGCAACGGCAGGGCCGCTGGCGCGCAGGCCGTCGCCAGCGCGGCACCGAGCAGCGGCAGGAGGGGACGGAAGGCGCGCACGTTACTGGTTGATCGTCGCTTTGATGATGGTGTTGTTGGTCGTGACCATGTACACCCCGCCGCCGTCGTAATCGAACAGCATCTGTTGCAGGGCCGTCGTGCCGCCCGTGCCCGCGCCCACGTCAACCTGGTAGTAAAGGTGGTCGGCGACGTTGCCCAGCGTGCTGACGTCGAAGTTGTTCAACCACATGTCGCCGTTGGCGGGGTTGTAGTCGGGCACGACCACGTGGTCGCGGAAGTTCAGCAGCGCATTGCCGGCCGGGAAGATGTAGGTCTTGGGCGCCGGGGCGGTGTAAATCGGGCTGGGCGCCGCAAGCCGGCCCTGGGCCGTCAGGTTGTAGGTCGTGTTGGCCGGGTCGCCCCACAGGTCGACGGAGTTGAAGTTCAGCTCGAACAACGCGTTGCACGCCACGACCCAGACGTGCTTGTTCCTGGAGTCGATGGTCGGCTGGCACGAGATGCCGTTGGTGGTGGGCAGCTTGGCGCCGCCGGCCAGCGTGACGTTGAGCGAGGGGTACTTGGCCGTCGTGCCGCCCGCGCTGGTCTGCGAGTACCAGTGCACGGCGTTGCGCAGCGGCTTGTTGGTGGTCTTGACCGCAAAGGTCCAGAGCGCGTTGGCGGCGTCCGTGGAGTTCTTCTGGTCCGCGGGCGCGGGCACGTTGAAGTTGTAAGCGGTGTCCTTGGTGTATTGCACCCCGGTCTTCTGCTCGACGTAGGGCGTGGTGACCACGGGCCGGTTGTTGTAGTCCACGTTGGGGGCGCCGGAGTAACCCACCCAGGGCGTGGCCGTGGAGGGGTTGTTGCTGCTGGCGGGGTAGACCTCGATGTCGTCCGTGCCCGGCGGCGTGGTGGCCGCCGTCAGCTTGAGGTACGAGCCCGTGACGGCCTGGTTGGCGAAGGCGTTGATCGCGATCTTGTACTTGACGAAGGCGTAGCTGTCGTCGCCGTCCGGCGGCGCGGCGATCAGGCGGTAGGACGACGCGAACAGGTCCTGGGTGTTGCCCACGTCGTAGATCTTGTACAGGCCGCCGGGCGTGCAGGCCACCCAGGTGGTGCCGTCCGCCTCGAAGTCCATCTCGAAGGGGTTGCCGATGCCGACGAAGCTGAACAGCGCTTCCTGGGCGCCGGTGGCCTTGGTGATGCGCTCCAGCGTGCGCGGCGCGCTGCCGAAGTAGTCCATGTGCGTGAGCCAGGGCACGCCGGAAGGGTCGAAGCGGACCGACCAGGGGTGGTCGCCCAGGTTGGCCTGCGTGCTCGAGAGCGCGCCGGTGGCGTTGACCAGCTTGGTGATCGAGCCGCTGGTGTTGGGGTTGCCGCCGCCCTGGTTGTTGTTGGTGATCCAGGGGTTCTGGTTGGCCGGGTCGAAGGCGATGAAGATCGGGTTCGTGCCGGTGCCGAACGGGCCCGACCGCGCGCCGGCGGGCGTGTACTTGTAGCTCTGGTTGTTGTTGATGAAGCCCGTGGTCCAGCAGTTGTTGGCGCTGTCCGTGTAGATCGTGGTGATGCCGGCCAGCGCCACCGGGCCGAAGCTGTAGTTGCCGGCCGAGTCCAGCTTGGAGATCTTGCCGCCGTTGTAGTCCACCACCCAGCAGCCGTACGGGCCGGCGCCGGTGCGCTCCGGGGCGACGTAGAGCGCGCCCGTGATGGCCTTGCTCCAGACCACCGCGCCGGCGGAGGTGTACTTGGCCACCGTGCCGCCGCCCGGGATGGCGCCAGCGGAGACCCAACAGTTGCCGCCGCCGTCGAACTCGCACTTGATCGGGCCGTTGCCGGCCGAGCCCAGCGCCATCGTGCCCTGCGCGACGCCCGCGGAGTTCAGGCGCGTGACCTTGGCGTTGGCCTGGTCCGTCACCCAGATCTCGCCGGTGGTGGGGTGCACGCGCACGCTGGTGGCCGAGGCGACCACGGCGCTGACGTTGGAGAAGGCCGCGCCGCCGCCCCAGCGGGTGGGGGCGGGCGCGGCCGCGGACTTGATAGCCACCCAGTCCGCCGCGTTGTTGGCGGCCACGACGCTGGGAGCCGACGACACGTAGGCTGAGAGCTTGTTGGCATTGCCGGCCGGCGGGATGCGATCCAGCGTCAACGAGGACGATGGCGCCACGTCGCCCGTCGCCGCGTTGATCCAGTTGACCCGGTCGCCGCAGCCCACGAAGATGTCCGTGACGTTCAGGGCGGCGTCGTAGTCCAGCGCGGCGGGCGCGTTGATGGCGGCGCCGTTGCCGGTGGCGGTGGTGTTCGCGCCCAGGTCCCACTGGCGGCGGCTGGGCGCCGCGGTGCTGTTGTAGTTGACCTCGTAGAAGTCGCCGGCCGTGGAGCCCCAGTAAATCTTGTTCTTCCAGCACACGGGCGAGGCCACCACGGTGGCGCCGGCCAGCGCGGTGGCATAGCTGTACATGGCGGTGGTCGGCGCGGCGCCGGTGGCGTCGACGTCCACGCGGTAGGTGGTGCCGTCTTGGGCGACCGCGTACAGCACCTCCTTCGAGCCGAAGTTGGTGTTGCCGCCGGTGTTGTTGTTGCCGTAATCCAGGAATGGGCACAGCCCCGTGAAGGCCGTGGCGCTGGCGTTAAGCGTGATGGTGTTCGTCACCACGAGGTCGCTGGTGCGCACGATCTTGAGCTTGCCATCCTTGGTCAGCAGATATAGGCGCTGGTTGTCGCCCGAGATCACGACCGCCGTCTTGCTGAACGTGCCGGCCACGGAGGCGCTCAGCAAGGTGTTGCCGCTCGTCGGGTCGACCTTGTAGACCGTGCCGGCGTCGTTGATCACGAAGACGGCGTCGCCGCCCAAGGTGTTGTTGGCCGCTGGATCCGTACGCAAGAGAGCCGGCGCGCTTGTGACCGCGCCGAACGTGGCCTTGGACCAGGCGATCGCCCCGTTGCTCACGGCCTGGGTCTTGTAGGTCTTGTGCTTGAGCTTCTCCAGCAGCGGCGGGAAGTTCAGCAGGCCATCGTGCCAGTTGCGGCCCGCCTTGTCGGCCAGGGCGTCGATCAGGCTCACGGCTTCCAGGCTAAAGGCCGGGACCGCCGCCGGAGCCGGTGCTTGCGGCGTGGCGACAGGCACCTGGCAGCCGATCAGGGCGATCGCCATCCCCGTCGTCATCAGTGTATGCCGTGCCCGCATCCATGCGTCGCGCATCCAGACTCCTTTCCATCCACCCCCTACGAGCAGCCTACCAAGTTACTTTTACCCATGTGTTAAAGCGTTGTTTCGCATTACAAAAATTTGTGTGAAACGTGAGAGCGAGTAAGGGTGTCGTTTTCAGGTCGGGTATCTGGCGGGCTTGCGAAGGTAATTTATGCCGAGGTGGCCACGGGCCTGGACGCAGCGGCAGCGACGGCACGGACCAGCCCAGCGACGACCAGGGCGTCAACGTGAGCCTCACCGGCACCCTTGCACGGCCAGGCCACCCGCCGGCGCCCGCCCCGTTGCGGATCCGACATATGGTATTCTGGGGCGCCCTACGCCCCTAACCGGAGGTTGCCGCGCCCCCGTGCCCCCTTCGACGGAAGCCTTGGACATCCTGGTGTTGATCGTCCGCGAGCGGACATACGCCTTGCCGCTCGCCGGGGTGGTCGAGGTCATGCGGCCTTTGCCGCTTCGGGCCCTGGAGGGCGCGCCGGCCTACGTGCTGGGCATCGCCACGATCCGCGGGCAAGCCGTGCCGGTGGTGGACCCAGGCCAGCTGGTGGCCGGCACGCCCGGCACGCCGCGCCGCTTCGTGACCGTACGCTCCGGCCAGCGCCTGGTCGCCCTCGCGGTGGAGGCGGTGGTGGGCGTGCGGCAGCTGCCGCGCCAGGCCCTGGCGGACCTGCCCGGCTTCCTCGCCAACGCCGCCGCGGGCGCCCTGGCGGGGCTGGGCGCGCCGGACGGCGAGGTGCTGGCGCTGCTCGACGCCGGCAAGCTGCTGCCCACCGGCCTGTGGGGCGAGCTGGCATGAGCCCAGATGCCGTCGACCGCTTCGGCGCCCTCCTGGCGGAGCGCTTCGGGCTGCGCGTCGAGCCCGCGCGCCAGCGCGACCTGGCGGACGTCTTGGCCGCGCGCCAGGCGGCCACACGTTGCCACAACCCGGACCGTTACTTCGAGCGTCTGACGGACCCGCTGGAGGCCCCGGCGGAGCTGCGCGCGATCGCCACCCTGGTCACGATCGGCGAGACCCACTTCTTCCGCCATGCGGAGCACTTCCACGCGCTGGCGGAGGTGGTGCTGCCGGACCGCCGCCGCGCCGCGGCGGGCCGCCGTTTGCGCGTGCTGTCCGCCGGCTGCTCCGGCGGCGAGGAGCCCTACAGCGTGGGCATGGTGCTGGCGAGCCAGGGTGCGCCGGCGGCCGAGATCTTGGGCGTGGACCTGAACCCGGAGGCGGTCGCGCGCGCGCGGGCCGGCCGCTACTCCGAGTGGAGCATGCGCGGCGTGCTGCCTGCCGTGCGCCAACGCTACTTCCGGCGCGAGGGCTCGGGCTGGCAGCTGGACGCCCAGATCCTGGCGATGGCCTCCTTCTCCGAGCGCAACCTGGCGGAACCGGACGCGGCCTTCTGGGCCCCGGGCGGCTTCGACGTGATCATCTGCCGGAACGTCTTGATCTACTTCACGCCGGAGGTGATCCGCGAGGTGATCCAGCGCTTCGCGACCGCGCTCGCCCCCGGCGGCTACCTGATCCTGGGCCCCAGCGAGTCGCTGCG
>JAQBPE010000143.1 GCA_028287685.1 Cyanobacteria bacterium RYN_339
AGGGGTCGGCTGGGGTTGGGGCTGGGGGGTCGGTTGAGGCTGCGGCGCCGGCTGGGGCTGCGGGGTAGGCTGGGGTTGCGGGGTAGGCTGGGGTTGCGGTTGGGGCGTAGGCTGTGGCTGCGGCGTAGGTTGGGGTTGCGGTTGGGGCGTAGGCTGCGGTTGCGGCTGAGGCTCGGGTTGGGGCGTGGGCTGCGGCTGCGGTGTCGGCTGCGGTTGCGGCTGAGGTTGCGGCTCGGGCGTGGGCTGCGGCTGGGGTGACGGGGTGGGCTGGGGCTGCGGTTGCGGCTGTGGCGGCGGGGTCGGCTCGGGCTGCGGCCATGGCGTGGGTTGCGGCTCGGGCTGGGGTTGAGGATGCGGGGTCGGCGTCGGCTGCGGGGTAGGCTGGGGCGTCGGCTGCGGCTGGGGTTGCGGCTGCGGCGTCGGCGTTGGTTCCGGCCACGGGGTCGGCGTCGGCTCGGGCTTGGGCTCCGGCCATGGGGTCGGTTGCGGCTCGGGCTTGGGTTCCGGCCAGGGCGTCGGTTGCGGCGTGGGCGTCGGCTGGGGCTCGGGCCACGGCTGCGGGGTCGGCTTGGGCGTCGGATGGGGCGTCGTTTGGGGCGTCGGATGGGGCGTCGGCCCGGTCACGGGCGTCGGAATCGGGTGCGGGACGGGGTGGGGCGCCGGCCCCGGCACAGGAGTCGGGATCGGGTGCGGCACGGGAATCGGAATCGGGTGCGGCCCGGGCGTCGGGACGGGCGCCGGCTTGCCCAACCGCGTCAGGCGAAGCTTGGAGATCTCCTTCGCCTCCACGTCGTAGTAGCCCGTCACGGCGAACTTCACGCCATCGACGGCGTAGCGACCCTTGAAGTAGGCGGCATCCATCGACACCGGGATCACCTTGGCCCCCAGGTCGATCCCACGGTCCAGCAGGCGGCGCTCCACGTCGCCCTTCACGCCGTGGAACTTGAGGTGGAAGGCGATCCACTCGAAGAACGACGGCTTGAACTCCGCCGGCACCGGAAACGGCTGTTCCACGGCCTTGGCGACCGCCTGGCGCACGTCCGTGCCGAACACCTCGCGCAGCGGCCGCTCGAGCCCCTTCAGGCCCTGTTCCACCAGCTGCTTGTCGGCCTTCCCACGCACCTCGCGCAGGATCATGCGGCCACCATCTTCGATCAACGGCATCGGTCCAAACTCCTCACTCATCCAACGGGTTGTTACTGCAGCTTCTCCGCCATCTGGGTGGCGTAGGCCGCGTCGTCGTCATAGCCGTATTGCTTGGCCAACGCCGCCACCTGGTAGGCGTCCTGGGCCGTAGGGCACTGGTCGGCCGCCTGGCGGAAGCCGCGGCGGGCCGGGTCGCCGTAGCGCACGCTCACGTTCGAGCGCACGTTCTCCGCCGCCTGGCGCGCGATGGCGAGCGAACCGGTCCAGTTGTGGGTCAGGTCCAGGGCCTTGCCCATCGCGTAGACCGCCTCGACGTGGTACTTCCACTGCGTCGCGTCGTTCGCCACGCCCAGCGCCTGCTGGTAGGTGGTGCAACCGTCCGCGGCCTGCCGGAAGCCCGCCTGGGCGGTGGGCTTGTAGAGGCTTGTCTTGGTGGCGCAGGCGTCGGCGGCCAACTTGGCGATCGCCACCGCTCCCGCCGGATCCGGCGTCAGCGCCAGCCCGCGGTCCAGGGCGTAGACGCCCTCGCGGTAGTACTTCCACTGCATGGCGGAGGCGGCCACGGTCTGGGCCTCTGCGGGGGTCAGGCAGGCATCCGCGGCTTGCTTGAAGGCGTCCATCGCCTGGGCCTTGGCCGCGTCGCCGCCGGCCTGCTGGGCCCACGAGCGCGCCGCATCCTCGGCCCGCCGCAGCGGCGCCAGGTAGGCGCCGGTCGGCTGGGGCAACGGCGGCAGGGGGGCGGGCGCCGCCACCGGCTCCGCCACGGGCGTGGGCAGGGACGTTCCGGGCGTGGGCAGGGCCGTCGCCTGCTCCGCCCAGAACTTGGCCTTGTCGAAGCGCAAGCCGAACAGCGTCCAGGTCCAGGGCAGTTGGTACTGGTCACGCAGGATCGTCAGTTGCAGCAGCAAGCCGTCCACGTCGGCCAGGGCGGTCTCCACGGCGGCGCGGGTGCCGATGCCCTGGTTCAGGGCCTTGCGGGCGTCGTCCAGGTTGCCCTGGGCCAGCTTGGCCTTGCCCACCTTGAAGATCACGTAGGTCTTGTAGGCGTCCAGGTCCTTGAAGCGCGGCAACGGATCCGGGGTGGTCGCGGCACGCGCCTTCGCGGCGGCAGCGGGGGCGGGCAAGGCCCGGCGCTGGGGCACGGGGGCGGCGAGGCCGATGGGGGGAAGCACGGGAATCACCTCACGGGTCGGGGTTCACGCTGGGACTTATCGCTGCCCTACGTGGATAACCGATAAAGCGTGATTTAATGACATCCCAATTTATCCTTAACCTCCCTGGAAGCGGCCTGCGGCCCCGTGCTATCCTGACGCGTCATCCCCCGCTCGTTGCCGGATGGAGATGCCATGAAGCCCACCATCGTCGCCCCTCTGGACGCTATGCTCGTCATGAGCGCCACCGCCCCCGCCTACGCCTGGAACGTCACGTGGCTCGGCCACGCCGGCTTCCTGATCGAAGCCAAGGACGGCACCCGCGTCCTGGTCGACCCCTGGCTCAAGGCGCCCACTTACCCCAAGGGCTACAACCTGCCAGACAAGATCGACGCGATCCTGGTGTCGCACGGCCACTTCGACCACGCCGGCTCCGCCACGGAGTTGTCACAGAAGTACAAGGCCCCGATCGTCGGCTGCTTCGAGCTGACCTCGCAGCTCCAGCCCAAGAGCGGCCCGGAAGGCATCGGCGGCAACGCCGGCGGCACCGTGACCGTGAAGGGCATCCAGATCTCGATGGTCGGCGCCCTGCACAGCAGCAGCCTCCAGGGCGCGGACGGCAAGCCCATGTACGCCGGCGCCCCGCTGGGCTTCGTGCTGGCGGCCAAGGGCGAGCCCACGCTCTACCATGCGGGCGACACCGGCCTCACGCATGACTTCATGGGCGTGCGCGACGCCTTCCACCCCCAGATCGCGTTCTTGCCCATCGGCGGCCACTTCACGCTCGACCCCCGCGAAGCCGCGATCGCCGCGGCCTGGCTGGGCGTGCGCCGGGTGGTCCCGATGCACTTCGGCACCTTCCCGGCGCTGAGCGGCACGCCCGCCCAGCTGCGCGCGGCCACCGGCAGCGGGGTCAAGGTGCTCGACATGGTCCCCGGCAAGATGCAGGTCCTCCGGTAGCGTGAGCCTGCGCGCGCTTCGCCTGGACGAAATCGCCGACCTCGCGTCGTGGCGAGCCCTCCAGGCACGCGTGACGGAAGTGACGGCGCTCCGGTTGGGGCTCTGGGACGAGGACGCCAACCGCGTCCTGCCGCCCCCGATGCCCCCACCGGCCTGCCAGTATGTGTTGTCCGACCCCGGCCGGCAGGAACGGTGCGAGCAGTTCCACGGCTCCGTGCGCGCGGAAGTCCGCCGCAAGCGGCGCCCAACGTGTGCGACCTGTCCCTTCGGCGTGCTCTACATGGCCATGCCGATCTTCGGCGATGGCGTGCTGGCAGGCCATTGGGAGGGCGGCTACGTGGTGGAGCCCGGCCCACCCATGACGCCCGACGCCAGCCTGGACCCGCCCACCTGGGCGGCCGCGCTGCGCGTGACGCCCCACCGCACCTTCCGCGAGGTCGAGGCCGCGCTGGGGCTACTGGAGTTGTTGCACCGCCAGGCCATGGACGCGATGGCCCTGCGCGAACGCCGCCGCGCCCAGGTGGCCCAGGTGGTCGGGTTCGAGCTGACGCGGGTGCTGGCGGAGAAGCAGTCGCCCACCGATGCGCTCGAAGCCTGCCTGCGCCTGATCGCCCAGGTCATGGCGGCCCCCATGGCGGCCCTCTACCTCAAGACGGGCGAAGAACTGAAGGCCGTGGCCTTGGTAGGCCTGGAGCCCACGGAAGGGGGCGACGCGCTGACCCGCCAGGTCCTATCCAGTGACGTGCCGGCCCTCGAGCTAAATTTATCTAATCCGCCTCATCCCAAGGCCCAGGCGGCGATGGCCGTGCCCGTGCGCGCCGCGGGCGGGACGGCCGGCGTGCTGATGCTGGCCTCGTACGCGCCCAACGCCTTCCTCGCCGATGACCTGGGCCTGCTGGCCCGGTTGGCGGAGCTGGTGGAAGGCGTGCTGCGCTATCCCTACGGCGACGGCCCGGGGGACGGGCTGGCGCCATTCTTGGCCAACTCTTCCACGTAGGCCTTCAGCACCGCGTCTACCAGCTGGTCCCGGTCGTCCGTCCAGTCGACTTCGAAGCTCTTGCCCGGCTCCTCCGGCTTGGCGGCGATTGCCTTGTAGGTCACGCGCGCCTTGGCTTCGCCATCCTTGTGGCGGATCGTGAGCATGTTCTCCTTCACGCCCATAAGCATGGCGTGCACGTCGTCCGGCTCGTCGAACTCCAGCGGCGACGGCCGCGCGCCGGGCGTGGCGGAAGCGGAAGGCGTGGCAGAAGCGCCGGGCGTTGCGTCCGGCGCGGGTGTGACGTTGGTGGGCGGCGGCACGAAATTCGGTAGGAGGTTCAGGGCCATGGCGATGCCCGGCATGTCGTCCCAGCTCTTCACGCCGGGCGGCAGGGGCTGCTTGCGCAACTGATCGTCGGTCATGTCCTTGTAGTAGTCGAAGACCTTGCGCATGTTCTTGTGCTGGCGCTTTTCCTCCGCCAACTGCTTGGGCGTTGGCGACTTGGCTGGCTTGGGCGTCGGCTTGGGCGTGGGCTTCGCGGTGGGCTTGGCGCTGGGCCTGGCCGTCGGCACCGCCGTGGGCTTGGGGGTGGGTTTTGGCGTCGCGAGCGGCGTCCGGCTTGGCTGCGGCGTTGGCGTGGCGGAAGGCGCGGGCGTGGGCGTCTCCTTGGCGCGCACCAACAGGTCGCCCGTCGGCTTGGGCAGCGGCTGGCCGGTCGGCATGGGCGTCATGATGACGATCGGGATGTTGGACGGGATCGGCCGCGGTCGGGGTTGCGAGGCCGGGTGGGTGCTGGCCAGCGCCACCAGCAGGCCGGCCAAGGCAAGGTGCACGCCGGCGGAGCCCGCGAACGGGCCCGCCACGCTCCTCCGCCCGTGGCGAAGCACGGACGGCAAGGCCGGCCGTGCTGGCGCCGGGGGCTCCCCGCCTACGGTCATTGGCCCAGCCTACCGGTTGGCCTGCAGGGCGGGCAGGCCACCCTGCTTTGGCGTGGTGGCCGGCAAGGGCACGCTCGCGGCCATGGCTTGCAGCGACTCCGGGTAGAGGTCGCCGTAGCCGTAGACCAGCTTGTCGCCCTTCTCCGCGATCGCGTAGTTGTTGGGCGCGTGGTAGCTCAACGTGGAGATCTTGTTGACGAGGTTCAGGGCGGAGGCGCCCGCCAAGAGCGCCACGAAGGCCAACGGCTTGGCGCGGTAAGTCACGACCGCGTTGCTCACGCCGTCGTTGTAACGCAGCAACACGATGTCGGTGCCGTAGATCGTCATCACGTCGACGGCCTTGAGCACGAAGCCGGCCGGGATCACGGTGGGCAGGTAGACCTGCTTGCCGGCGGCCTGCGCCTCCTCCGCGGTCTTGTAGCGGGTCATGTTGGTGGGCGTGCCGGCCACCAGCTTCAGCTTGGGCACCTGCGCCGGCACGTCGAGGTGGATCACGGGCGGCCGCGAGGTGGAGAAGTTGTCGTACTGGCTGGAGAAGTAGGGCTGGATGTCGCCCGACCAGAAGCGCTCCTCCTTCATGGCGATGCCCGTCTCCTTGGCGATCCAGAAGCGGTGGCCCGGCGGGTTGCCGGCGCCGTAGCCGCGCTTGGGCGCCAGCGTCAGCTTGTAGCAGGGGTAAAGCGCGACCACGTCCATCTCTGGCGCCACCGTCACGTTGTAATTGGCCAGCACCTGGTTCGGGTCGTCCGTCAGCTTGCCCATGACCAGGTCCTTGACCTCGTCGGCGGCCGCGGCCACGTCGCTGACGAAGACCAGCGACTCGCCGGGGAAGTAAACGGTCAGCTTGCTGTGCTCCAGCATGAGGTTGAGCCCGTTGATTTCCTTGGGCTGCGTCAGCGCGATCTGGTAGTTGGAGCCGTCGCGGTAGTCCAGCTTGGCGCTGGCGGGGTAGTTGCTGTCCTGGCGCGTCACGATCTGGGTGCGGGTGGCCTTGAAGGCCTGCTTGCCGCTGGCGTGCGACGCCAGCGTCAGGATCTCCGCCACGTTGGGCTGCGCCGCAGCCTCCGCCGGGCGGGCCTGGAGGCCGGTCGCGACCAGCACGGCGGCCAACAGGCCGGGCATGATGGCGCGGGGGGATTTCAACATGGACGGGGCTCCTGTCTCTGGGGGCTTCGGACCAGGGACGCGCCCCGGCCGCAAATGGTTCCCGCGGCCTAGGCCTGCGGGGCAGCCGTGCGGATGTGCAGCTCCTTGAGCTGACGCGCCGCAATCGGGCTGGGCGCTTGGACCATCAGGTCCGTGGCCGATTGGGTCTTCGGGAACGCGATCACGTCACGGATCGAGGTGCCACCGGTCAGGAGCATGACCAGCCGGTCCAGGCCGAAGGCCAGGCCGCCGTGCGGGGGCGCGCCGTACTCGAAGGCTTCCAACATGAAGCCGAACTTGTTCAAGATCTCCTCGTCGGTGAGGCCCAGCATCTGGAAGACCTTGTTCTGGATGTCCCGGCGGTGGATACGGACGCTGCCGCCGCCGAGCTCCGTGCCGTTCAGCACCAGGTCGTAGGCCTTGGCGCGGCAGTTGCCCGGGTCGCTCTCGAGCTTGTCCATGTCGCTGTCGAGCGGCGAGGTGAAGGGGTGGTGCAGGGGATCCCAGCGCTTCTCGTCGGTGTTCCACTCGAACATCGGGAAGTCGACCACCCACAAGAGGTTGAACGCCTTGGGGTTGATCATGTTGAGCTCCGCGCCCAGCTTCAGGCGCAGGCGGCCCAGCACCTCGCGGGTGATTTCGACGCGGTCCGCCGCGAACAGCAGCAGATCGCCGGGCCGGGCGCCGGTCGCGGAGCCGATGGCCGCGGCCTCGTCCGCCGTGATGAACTTCATCACCGTGGAGGCAAACGTGGCGGTTACGGAGTCTTCCCCAACGGTGTAGTTAACCACCTTGCTGTTGGCGTCATCCGCCGCGGTGCCGGTCGTGACCTTGACCCAGGCCAAGCCCTTGGCGCCGAACTTCTTGGCGAACTCCGTCATCTGGTCGATCTGGGCCCGGCTCATGTCGGCGCCCTTGGGCACGCACAGCGCCTTCACGCGGCCGCCGTTGGCAATCGCCTCCGCGAAGACCTTGAACTGGGAGCCGGCCAGCGGGCCGTTGAGGTCGATCAGCTCCATGCCGAAGCGGGTGTCCGGCTTGTCGGAGCCGTAGCGGTCCATCGCGTCGGCGTAGGTCATCCGCTGGACGGGGCGGACGACCTCCGCGCTCGCGAACTTCTCGAGCAGCTGGCAAATCAGCTCCTCGTTGATGTTCATGATGTCGTCCTGGCCCAGGAAGGACGTCTCGATGTCGATTTGGGTGAACTCCGGCTGGCGATCGGCGCGCAGGTCCTCGTCGCGGAAGCAACGGGCGATCTGGAAGTACCGGTCGTAGCCGCCGACCATCAGGATCTGCTTGAAGATTTGCGGCGATTGGGGCAGGGCAAAGAACTCGCCCGGGTGGACGCGCGACGGCACGACGTAGTCGCGCGCGCCTTCGGGCGTGCTCTTCGTGAGCATGGGCGTCTCGATCTCGAGGAAGCCCAGGTTGTCCAGGTACTCGCGCACGGCCAGCGTCACCTTGTGGCGCATCGTCAGGCAATGCTGGAGCTTGGGGCTGCGGAGGTCCAGGTAGCGGTACTGCAGGCGCAGCATCTCGTCCACGGTGTCGTCACCGATGGGGAACGGCGTGGGCTTGGACGGGTTGAGGATCACCAGCTCGCGGGCGAAGATTTCGATTTCGCCCGAGGTCAGGTTGGCGTTGGCCTGGCCGTCGGGGCGCGCCTCCACCAGGCCCTTCACGCCGATCACGAACTCGCCGCGCAGGGCTTCGGCCACCGCGTGGGCGGCCGGGTCCGTTTGGGGGTTGAAGACCACCTGGACGAGGCCCGTGCGGTCGCGCACGTCGACGAAGATCACGCCGCCATGGTCGCGCCGGCGCTGCACCCACCCGTAAAGCGTCACATGCTGACCGGCCTGGGCCTTGGTGACTTCGCCGCAATAGGAACTGCGCGGTCCGATGAGGGTGCCTTGGGTGGGCGTCGTGAGCATGGCGGGACGGGGACCTTTCAGAGCGGTGTGGCCGGAAATCCGCCACATTATACAGGGTATAGAACGACTATGCGACGCATCCGCCTGGCCATCCTCGTCCCGCTCACCGTGTGCGGCGCCTGTACGGAGCTCAAGGCCGTGGTAGCCACCACGCCTTCGGCCTCCCCGTCCACGGCGGTCGTGACCGCGGGGAGCCCGGTCACGGCCTTCCCCACCGCCTCTCCGTCGCCCGCCGCGACCGGGTTGCCCACCAACCCACCGGTCATCCTGCCCACCTTGCGGCCCGGGACCCAGGCCGTGCCGGAGCCCTCGTTCACGCCGGCAATCATCGTCCCCCTGGGCGGCTTCAAGACGCCCGTGCCCTGTCCATCGAGCACGAAGTGCGCGTCGCCGGCGCCGAGTGCCACGCCCACCTTCGCCCCCGGCGTCACGCCGCCGCCGTCGCCCAACGTCAGCCCGCTGCCCGGCGCGTCGCCTACTCCCAAGCCCACTGGCACCCCCTTCCCGGCGCTGAACGGCATCCCTGTATTGTTTACGGCCGTGGCGGGTGCGGCCATCGACCGCATCAACAACCTCTGGCTGGGCGACGCGGACAAGAAGACCGTGGTGGTGTACACCTTGGACGGTGCCAAACAGGGCACCTACAACGTGGACGGCCCACCTGGCGCCATCGCCTTCGATAAGGACGGCAATGGGTGGGTCCAGAGCGCGGATTTGGCGACCCTCGTCGAGCTCGATCCCTTCGGGAACCGAATCGACAAGTACACGTTGACCGTTGCGGCGACGGGCATCGTTGGGCGCCCCGGCCTCTCCGCGGTGCCCACGGGCGGCATGTGGGTGGCCAACGGCGGCGGCGCCAACACCGTGATCCGGGTGGACGACAAGGGCAAGACCCAAACCACGATTGAAGCCGAGAACGGGATTGCCGCGATAGCAGCCGATGCCGGCGGCAATGTCTGGGTTGTCGGCTCCGCGCGCGGCACCAAGCTCTCGAAGTTCTCGCCCACCGGCACGCCGCTGGGGGTGTTCGACGATACGGCAGGACTGGAAGACCCCAAAGCCGCCAAGATCGACAAGAACGGCAACCTGTGGGTGATCGGTCGGCGCACCGTCGTGCCCCAGCCCACGGAGGGCTTCGTCCTGCAATTCGCCGGCACGGGCGCCCGCATCTCCACCATCTCCACCGGCGTGGATCGTTTCCCCGTGGCTTTCGACTTCGGGCCGCAAGGCGATCTGGTGATTGCCAACGGGCCTAACGGGCTCTCGACCGAGCATGCGGGCTTCCAGCGCGTGACGGCGGCGGCCGGCGTGAAGGTGGAGAAGGCCTACAACGCGCCAACCGACGTGGTGGTGGACCGCAACGGGGACGTTTGGGGCATCAACAAGGCGCGCGAAGCCTTCCGCTTCAAGTTATAGCGGTAAGGGGGCCTTCCCCCCAGCCCAACGCCCATGGTAATATTTTGGGTCCCGCCCTCACAGGCGGGTCATCAAGCACGCTGCTGGTCACCCCGGGGGGTGTTTGGGCCTCGGCCCAGATCCCGGGAAAGCGCTCACCACGCTTCCATGCAGCGGACGAACAACCCCCTATATTTCAGAGGAAGAACAAATGCCCGTAGTTCCCATGAAGTCCCTGCTGGAAGCCGGCGTCCACTTCGGCCACCAGACCCGCCGCTGGAACCCCAAGATGAAGCGTTTCATCTTCGGCGAGCGCAACGGCATCTACATCATCGACCTGGCGCAGACCTCGCGCCGCCTGGATCACGCCTACGACTTCATCCGTTCGTCGGCCGCCCAGGGCAAGAGCATCGTCTTCGTCGGCACGAAGAAGCAGGCCCAGGAGACCGTCCGCGAGGAGGCCCTGCGCTGCAACCAGTACTTCGTCAACCAGCGCTGGCTGGGCGGCATGCTGACCAACTGGCCTACCATCGCCAAGCGTATCGCGCGCTTGAAGGAGCTGGAAGGCCAGAAGCTGGACGGCACGTTCGACCGCCTGCCCAAGAAGGAAGTGTCGCAGCTCGAGAAGGAAATCGCCAAGCTCGAGAAGCTGCTCGGCGGCATGAAGGGCTTGCGCGCCCGCCCCGACGTCATCTTCGTGGTTGACCCCCGCAAGGAGCACATCGCCATCAAGGAAGCCCGCAAGCTGGGCATCCCGGTGGTGGGCATGGTCGACACCAACTGCGACCCGGACGAGGTGGACTACATCATCCCCTCGAACGACGACGCCATCCGCGCCATCAAGCTGATCGCCGGCGCCGTTGCCAACGCCGTCCTTGAAGGCAAGGAAGGCAAGCAGGACAAGGAAGACGCTTCGCCCGTGGCGGAGGCCGCTGCCGCTTCGTAGGAATCGGACACCTCTGGGCCCCGGGCAGCCGCCCGGGGCCTTTCTTTTTGGCACCTTGCGAGTGGCGGTTTCCGTAGCCCGCTGGTATACTCCACTACCGAAATTCAGACCATAAGGAGAATGAAATGGCCGAAATTAGCGCCGTGA
>JAQBPE010000160.1 GCA_028287685.1 Cyanobacteria bacterium RYN_339
TGGGCGTGACCGCGGGCATGGTGTGGAACCAGGGCGCCTGGGTGGCCGGGGCGGCCTTGCGGGGCTTCCTGGGCTGGGTGGCCATGGGGCTGAACGCGCGCCAGGCGTGGCGGGTCCTGCGCGGTCAGCGGCCGGGCAAGCTGGCGTAGAAGCGCCGCTTCGCCCACTCCGTGGCCAGCAGGTAGCCGGCCACCGTGAGGGCGATCGCCCCCAACACCGGCGCCGGCAGCGGCACCAGGCCCAGCCACCCCGCCACGTGGGTGTACGGCAGGGCCACGGCGACGGCGCAGACCACCAGCACGTTCGCCGCCAGGGCCGCGCTGGGCCGGCTGGCCCAGGGGCGACCCTTGGTGCGGATCACGAAGATCACCAGCGTTTGGGTCAGCAGCGACTCCACGAACCAGGCGGTCTGGAACAGGGCGGCGCCGGCATGGAAGCCGAAGTAGAGCCAGCCGAACGTCAGGAAGTCGAAGACCGAGCTGACGGGCCCCACGTGCAGCATGAACCGTTGCACGAAGGCGATGTCCCAGCGGCGCGGCCGGGCCGCATCGACCGCGTCCACCTGGTCGCCCGGGATGGCCAGCTGCGACATGTCGTACAGGAGGTTGTTCAGGAGGATCTGGGTGGGCAGCATCGGCAAGAAGGGCAAGAGCACCGCCGCGCCGGCCATGCTGAACATGTTGCCGAAGTTCGAGCTGGTGCCCATCAGCACGTACTTCGTGACGTTGGCGAAGCTGCGCCGGCCCTCCAACACGCCGCGGTGCAACACCTCCAGCCCGGGCCGGGCGAGGATGATCGCGGCGGCGGCCTTGGCCACGTCCGCGCCCGACTCCACGGAGATGCCCACGTCGGCGGCGCGCAGGGCGGGGCCGTCGTTGATGCCGTCGCCCATGAAGCCCACCACGTGGTGGGCCTGCTTCAGGGCGTGCACCACGCGAACTTTTTGTTCGGGCGAGACGCGGGCGAAGACGTCGATGCGCGTGACGAGGGCGACCAGCGCCTCGTCACGCACCTGGTCCAGCTCCGTGCCCAGCATGATCCGGTCGAGCGGCAGCCCCACGGACCGGCAGACGCAGCCCGTCACGCCCTCGTTGTCGCCCGTCAGGATCACGGTGCGCACGCCGTCCGCCGCCAGCGCCTTGATCGCGGCTGCCGCGTCCACGCGCGGGGGGTCGATCAGGGCCAGGAAGCCCAGGAAGGTGAGGCCGGCCTCGTCGTCCGGCCCGTAAACCGCCTGGGTGGGTACGTCACGGCGCGCGACCGCCAACACGCGCAGCCCCTCGGCGCCCAGGCGCGTGTGGGTGGCTTCCAGGAGGGTCCGCGCGGCGGCGTCGAGCGGGTGCGCCGCCTCCCCCGCCAGGTAGCGCGTACACTCGGGCAGGATGCCCTCCAGCGCCCCCTTCGTGATCAGCTGCCGCGCGCCGGCCCGTTCGAGCACCACGGAGACGCGCCGCCGGTGGAAGTCGAAGGGCAGCTCGTCCAGCTTCGTCCAGCCCGGTTCCGCGGCGTGGGCGGCCTGGATCGCCTCGTCGATCGCGCTCTTGATGCCCGTTTCATGGGCGGCGTTCAGGCTGGCGGCCGCGAGCGTGAGGGGCGAGGGCTCGCCGTGGGCGTCCACCGCCCGGTCCAACGCCATGCGGCCCTCCGTCAGCGTGCCGGTCTTGTCGCTGCATAGCACGTCGATGCTGCCGAAGTTCTCGATGGCCTGCAGCTGCTTCACGATCACGCCGTGGCGCGCCATGGCCATGGCGCCGCGCCCCAGCGTCACGGCCACGATCAGCGGCAGGAACTCCGGCGTCAGCCCTACCGCCAGGGCGATCGCGAACATGAAGGCTTCCAGCGGTTGGTGGCGGACCAGGGCCACCACCAGGAACGCGAAGACCACCAGCCCCAGCGTGGCGCGCAGGATCAGGGACGAGAAGGCGGCCATGCCGCGCTCGAACTCCGTGGGCGGCGGCTTACGGGCGAGGCCCACGGCCACGGCCCCGATCGCGGTGGCGGCGCCGGTGCGCACGACCAGCGCGCGGGCCAGGCCGCTCACGAGCGAGGTCCCGGCGAAGACGCTGTTGCCGGCCTGGTCCAGGCCGAGGGGGCCCAGCAGCTCGCCGACCTGCTTCTCGGCGGGCAACGACTCGCCGGTGAGCGCGGCCTGATCCACGAAGACGTCGCGCGCCTCCAGCAGCCGCGCGTCGGCGGGCACCAGGTCCCCGGCCGCCAGCTCCAGCACGTCGCCGGGCACTATCTCGTCCAGCGGCAGCGCCACGCGCTGGCCGTCGCGCAGGACGCAGGTGGTGGTGGCGCCCTGGCGGTGCAAGGCCGCCACGGCCTGGCGCGAGCGGAAGGACTGGGCCACGTTGAGCGCCACGCTCAACGCGATGATCGCGCTGATCACGATCGCGTTGGTGCCCTCGCCGAAGCCCGCGGAGAGCGCCGCCGCCGCCAGGAGCGTCAGCACCAGCGGGTTGGCCAGCTGGCCGAGCAACGCCTGCCCCAGCCCGGCTTCGTGGACCACGGTGCGGTTCGGGCCATAGCGTGCCAGGCGTTGTCGGGCTTCCTTGCCGGCGAGGCCCTCGGGCCCGGCGCCCAACTCGGACACCAGCCCCGCCAGCGGGCGGGACCAGAAGGGTGGCTCCGGGGCACGATCGGTTTGCATGGGGTCCAGCATACGGGTGGCAAGGCCCGGGCGCTTCGGGAGATTTCACGGAGGACGCGGGCGCGTTGGCCAGTACCCCCGGGCCGGCTGGCGCGGAACCGCCGATCGGGAGGTCGTACGGAAGACAGCCCGTTCGTGGCTGGCTAGCATGGCGTGCGGGCCCACATGGCCCTGGAAGACCGGGAGCTGATGCCGCTGGCGGCCGCCGCGCTGGACGCGGAGGCGCTAGTCTTGGCTCCTGAAGGCTTTCATTACAATATGACCTGCCGAACAGCTGATTCAAGTCGCGGCTTGCTGGGCGGACTGTCGCAGCGGCAGGGAGAACCAGAAGGTGTTGCCGCCGCCTGGTACGCTGCCGACGCCGATCGTGCCGCCGTGGGCCTCCACGATGCTCTTGCAGATGGCGAGTCCCAACCCGGTCCCCCCGGACTTGCGGCCCGAGGCCAGCTGCGAGAAGGGTATGAACAAGCGGGCCTGGTCGGCGGGCGCGATGACGTCACCGCTGTCCTCGACCTCGCACCGCAGCTGGTCGCCGTCCCGTTGCACGCGCAGCACCACCCGGCCGCCCTTTGGCGTGAACTTCAGGGCGTTGCTCACCAGGTTCCGGAACACCTGCGCGATGCGGTCGCGGTCGACGGCCAGCACCAGGCCGCGCTCCGGCGTGTCGGCTACCAGCATCAACCCCGCCTTGACGGCCTCCGGCGCCAGCAGCTCGACCGTCGCCTGGGCCAGCCCGGCCACGTCCGTTTGGTGTGGGCGGAGCGTGAAGGGGCCGGCCCGCGCGCGTGCCAGGTCCAGGAGGTCGCCCAACAGGCTCAGCTGTTCGCCGGCCGCCGCCTGCAGCATGCCGAGGTACGAGCGCTGGTCGTCGGTCAGCGGGCCCGCGACCTCGTCCTCCAACAGCTCGGCCCAGCCGATCACGGCCGTGATGGGGGAACGCAGGTCGTGGGAGATCGCGTTGAAGAACGCGTCCCGCGCCCGCTCGGCCTCTCGGGCGGTCGCGAGGTCGGCTTCCAGCCGTTCGCGTTGCGCACGCGCCCGTTCTTGCACGGCGAGGTCGCGCGCGATGATGGAGGCGCCCACCACGTCGCCGGCTGCGTCCCGCAGCGGCGCCATCGTCATCGAGACGTTGAAGGCATGGCCTTGCTTGTGGATGCGGCGCACGACGTCTTGCACGATGGTTTCGCCGGCGGCCACCTGCGCCAGGCGCCGGCGCAAGTGGGCGTGCTCCTCCGGAGGAACGAATTCGAACGCCGAACGCCCCACCGCCTCCGCTTCGGTATAGCCGTAGATCCTTTCGCCGGCAGGGTTCCAGCTGGTGATCACGCCGTCTAGCGTCTCGCTGCCCATCGCGTCGTCCGAGCCCATGACGATCGCAGCCAGCTGGGCGTTGCGCTGCTGGGCCTTCCTGGCCGCTTCGACGTCCGTGGTGATGCCGCAGAGCGCAATGGGGAAGCCTTCCTTCCCGTACAGCTGCACGCGCAGCGTTTGGAAGGTGCGTCGGAGTCCACCGAGCTCAGGCCGCTCGTCGTGTTTGCAGGGCGTCCCCGCGCGCAGCGTCGCCAGGTCGTTCAAACGCGTCGTGTGGGCCGCCGCCTTGGGCAAGAGGTCGTCGTCGCAGTGGCCAATGGCCTCCGTCCCGGCAAGG
>JAQBPE010000217.1 GCA_028287685.1 Cyanobacteria bacterium RYN_339
GGCCCCCGGCCAGCCCGCGCCCACCGCCACCCTGGCCCCGCCGGCCGACGCGGCCGAAGCCCGTACGCGCGCCCTGAACGTCTTCTTCGATAAGCCGGCCGACGAGCACAAGCTGCGGGACGGCACCAACGAAGACGGCGCCGTGCAGCAGGAAGCGCGGACGTTCGCGCCGGACGGGCCCAGCGACCTCGAGGCCGTGCGGCAGCAACACGCCAACGAGGGCCTGGTCAACGACAAGCTCGCCAACATGAGCGACTTCGACCGCAAGCTCTACCGCGAGCTGGAAGGCTCCGTCGCCAACGATCCCAAGGGCCAGCTGGCCTTGCAGACCATGTTGCTGGACGGCCGCCTGACGGACATGAGCCAGGCCTCCAGCACCGGCAAGAGCCTGATGCTTTCGCTCTCCGAAGCGGCCCACGCGCCGATGGACGAGAAGCCCGGCCTGAACCGCGAGCAGCTGATGGGCCAGCTCATGCGCGAGTGCGCCTTCCCCGGTACGATCCAGCAGGGCTCGGCCAACACCTGCACCGTCACTTCCGTGCAGCTCACCATGGCCAGCAAGCAGCCGGCGGAGTACGTGCGCATCGTCTCGGGGCTTGCCAAGCCGCCCGACCCCAAGACCCACAAGTACCCGGAGATCACGCTGGCCGACGGCAAGACGAAGATCTCGCGCTGTCCGGATAGCGAGAAGCCCGATGGCGGCAAGACGCCGCGCTCGACGTCCTCCAAGCTGTTCGAGAGCTCGATGATGCAGCTTGCCGCCAAGTCGATGGAGCAGGACTTGGCCACGGGCGATGCCAAGCTCAAGCGCGACCTGATCTACGATCCCAACGCCAACAACGGCGAAGGCGAGATCCGCGACTCCCAGCACCGCAACATCAACCAGGACGGCGACAAGTCGCTGACATCCGGCATCAATTCTTACTACACCGGCGTTGTAGCCCAGGCTGCCACGGGGCACCAGATCCGGCAAGTCGATCAGCGCGACACCGCCAAGGATCTCGCCAACGAGATCGACGACAAGAAGACCGCGAAGGTCTTCATGAAGATGGGCAACTTCCAGCCGGACGGAACCACGCCGGGTGGGTCGCTGTGCGACGTGACGGCGCTCCCCAATGGCAAGTACAGGGTGAAGCCGCCCTTCGGCGAGCCGACCGACATCACCCGCGCGGAACTGGAGCGGCGCGTCGAGAGCGTGCAGGGGTCCACGAAGCCCTCCATCTCCCAGTCGCGCGAGAACCAGCTCAAGCTGATCCAGACCGAGGCCAATGCCGGCCACCTGCCCAGCGTGGCGCTGGCCCGCGGCAAGTTCGAGCCGAACGGCACCTTCCCGGAGGGCGGCCACCAGGTCGTCGTGAAGGGCTACGACCCGGCCAAGCGGGAGTACACGATCCTCAACCCGCATGGCGACGAGGAAAAGCTGACCGCCGCGCAGTTCGAGGCCCGCATGCGCGCCGTGGTCTACGATACCGGCGCACCCGTGGCGAAGTAAGGCGAGGCAAGCATGTTCGACGGCATCAAATCCCTGCTCCACATCGGGCCCACCAAGCCGGTGACGCCGCCGCCTCCGCCGCCCTTGCCGGTGGCGGAGCCCCCCGCGCCGGCCGCGCCCCCGGCCATGCCGCCCGGCCAGTTCTCCGGGCCGCTCTCGCCCGGCACGGATCCCAACCCGGACGCCGGCGCCGCCCGCGCCAAGGCGGACGGCATCTGGCTGGCCTCGGCCACGCCGCATGACGCGGGCACCAAGGACAGCCGCACCATCGACAAGGCCGGCGGCCTCCCGGATGTCCACGACGGCCTGAAGGACGCCCAGGCCGTCCAGCAGCTCTTCGCCAACCGCGAGCTGGAGCAGAAGGCCTACGCCAAGCTTTCGCCCGAGGATCGCGCTCGCTACGACCACGTAGAGGCCACGGTGGACAATGATCCGCAGGCCCACCTGGCCTTGCAGGTCATGTTGCTGGAGAACAAGCTGGCGGCGGGTCCCAAGTCGCGCGTGGGCGACCAGACCGTGCTGCAAGGCCTGGACAAGATGGCGACCCAGCCCGGCATGCAGAACATCTCCAAGAACCGCATCCTGGGCGAGACCCTGCGCGAGATCGCCCAGCCCAACTGCATCAACCAGGCCGGCAAGGAGACATGTTCCGTGACGGTGCTGCAGCAGATGACGGCGCGCGACAACCCGGCCGAGTACGTGCGTATCATGGGCGGCCTGAGCGCCGCCAACCCCGAAGACGTGAAGCTGGCGGGCAACAACGCCACCATCAAGCGCCTGCCGGCCAACGAGTCGGACGACCGCTCCGGCCGCACCATGACCTCCCAGCTCTGGCAGAGCTCGTTCATGCAGCTGGCCGCCGGCCTAACGCACGGCACCTACGACGTGGCGAAGGACGTGACGATCAACCCCAACGGCAGCAAAGAAGCCGGCATGACCGCGCAGAAGATGCTGGTGGTGGCCCAGGATCTCACGGGCAAGGACTGGAACGGCAACAGCAGCTTCATCTTCCAGACCCACATGTTCGCGGAGATCAACCAGGCCATCACCAAGGTGCCGCCGCAGCCCATCACCGTGACGCTGGCGACGGGCAAGTTCGACGCGCACGGCACCAAGGCCGGCGAGGACGCCAGCGTGCAGGTGCTCTCCGCCAAGAATGGCCAGGTGAAGTACAAGGACGCCAAGGGCACGCACACCATTCCCGAGGGCGAGTTCATGAACCGCCTGCGCGCCACGCCCAACAACAACCTGGACACGTTCAACGACGCCGTAATGAGCCAGCTCAAGACCCATGTCGCCAGCCAGCCGCCCGGCCAGACCGGCGTGCCGGTCCAGCTCCACTGGGGGAACTTCGACGAGAAGGGCGCCACGCACTGGGGCCCGGCGGTGGACGGCTCGCACTTCGTGAACGTGACCAAGATCGAAAATGGTCAGGTCTACTTCCTCAACCCGCATGGGCACGAGGAGCACATGCCGGAGGCGGACTTCAAGAACCGCTTGCAGTCGGCCTTCTGGAACGAGAACAAGCCTATTCCGGCGGCGCACTAGCGTGCTTGCAACCTTCCCTTAGCGGGCAGGCCCGGCAGTCCGGCGTGCGCGGCTTGCAAACCAGCGCGCCCAGGTCTAGCAACCCCCAGTTGTAGCGTTGGACGTCTTGCCATGGCAAGAGGGATTCCGCGAACTGCCAATGGGCCTCTGCGTGCTCCAGCTTCCCCTTCCACGGGGTGAGGCCCCAGTAGCGATCTAGCAGCCGGGCGACGTTGGCGTCTACGACCGGACGGCGTTGGCCCAGGCCGAAGCAAAGATAGGCGTTGGCTGCATAGCGGCCGACGTAGGGCAATTCAAGTAAGGGTTCCAACGCTTGGGGCACGTGGCTGCCGTGGTGGCTTACCAGCTTCTGGGCCAAAGGGATCAGGGCGCGTGCGCGCTTACGGAACAGGCCCAGGGGCGTCAGGATCGCTTCCAGGATGGCGAGGTCGGCGGTTGCCAGGGCGGTGGCGTCGGGGAAGCGCGTGAGCAGGGCGTCGATCACGGGCACCACGGCGTCGGCGCGCGTGCGGGCCAGCAGGACTTCCGTGAGCAGCAGCTCGAAGGTGGACAGGCCCGGCTCGCGCCAGGGGAAGCGGCGGCCATGCGTGCGGCCCCAGGCGATCACGCGGTCGGCGAAGGTGGTCATGGGCTTCCATGATAGCGTACGATGCGCCAGTGAAGTACCTGAGCCTGTTCTCCGGCGCCGGCGGCCTGGAAGGCGCGAGCGCCTCGCCGCTGGCTTGCTGCGAGATCGACCCCGACTGCCACGCGGTGCTGGCGCGCCGCTTTCCCCGGGCCGCGTTGCACGCCGACGTGCGCGAGTTGAAGCCGCCGCGGGCGGACGTGGTGGCCGGCGGCTGGCCCTGTCAGGACCTGAGCGTGGCCGGCTTGCGGCGTGGCCTGGCCGGCGAGCGCTCGGGGCTGTTCTTCGAGCTGTTGCGGGTGGCCAGGGAGGCGGGGGCCCATACCGTGATCGCGGAGAACGTGCCGAACTTGTTGGCGCTACACGGCGGGACGGCTTTCCGGCTGGTGCTGGAGGCGTTGGCTGCCGATGGCTTCGCCTATGTGGCGTGGCGCGTGCTAGACGCGCGTGCTTTTGGGCTGCCGCACCAGCGCCGGCGCGTGTTCCTGGTGGCCTCGCGCCACTACGAGCTGGCTCGCGCGCTGCACCGGCCCTTGCCGGGGTTCGATCAGGTCGATGCGCCGGCCTGTGCTGCTTTTTATTGGACGGCTGGGATCCAGTCGATCTGTTATTCCCAGGGCTTTGTGCCGGCATTGAAGGTGGGATCGTCGTTGTCCATCCCCTCGCCGCCGGCTCTGGTGTTTGATGGGGTGGTGCGGAAGGCTCGTGCTGACGAGTGTTTGCGCTTGCAAGGGTTCGAGCCGGGGGACTTTGTGGGAGTTAAGGCGGCGGCGCAGTACCGGATGGCGGGGAATGCCGTGGCGGTGCCGGTGGGGCGGTTTGCGTTTGGTTCGCTGGACGGCGCCGCGGCGCCGGATGGCGTGGCAGGGAAGGCTGGACCGGCGGGGATCTTCGCGGGCGGCGAGGTGCGGCGGGTCGAGCATCCCGTGCCGGCCCTGGCCAACACGTTGGGGGCCCTGATCGACCGGGATGACCGGTCGATGCTGAGCCCCCGTGCGGCCAACGGGTTGTTGACGCGGTTGGCGCGCTCCGGCAAGCCTTGCCCGCCGGAGTTGCGCGCCCTGTTGTTAGCGGCTGGCGGTCTTTAGCTTCGCCAGCAGGCGGTCCACCGCAGGGGCCTCCACCTCGAAGGTGGCCTGGTTGCCCTGGATGCGGACTTCGCGCAGCTGGGTCTTGGCAACCCGGGTGTGCTGCGCCAGCCAGCGGTGGAAGCTCTCCGGCGAGTGGTCATGGCCGTCGCGCAGCGCCATGCGGAAGGTCCGCCACGACGACGGCGCGGGGCGCGCCTCCTGGCGCGGACGCTCTTCCCGACGCGGCTCGTCGCGACGCACCTCGTCACGGCGCGGGCGCTCCGGCTGGCGGGCTTCCTGGCTGCGGGGCTCGGGGTTGCGGAATCCCTGGTCGCGCGCGGGACGGGCCGGAGCTTCCGCCGGGCGCGGACGCGGCGCGCTGCCGCGACGCGGTGGGCCGTTGTCCGGGGCGCCGTCCTCGAGCGAGCGGTCGACGGAGCGCTGGTTGCGCGGGCGGCTGGCGGCCTTGTCGAAGCCTTCCGGCCGCGGCAGGCGGTCCCAGTTCAGCTTCAGCTCTTCGATGGGAATGCGCTTCTGGATCGACTTGAACTCCAAGGAGTCGTCCGGCGTCACCAGGATGATGGTGGTGCCTTCGTTGCCGGCGCGGCCGGTGCGGCCGCTGCGGTGGATGTAGGTCTCGACGACCGCGGGCACCGCGAAGTGGATCACGTGGGACAGGCCTTCCACGTCGAGGCCGCGGGCGGCCACGTCGGTGGCGACGAGGTACTTGAACTCACCGGCCCGGAAGCCGTTCATCATCTTGTCGCGGGCGTTCTGGCTCATGTTGCCGTTCAGGAAGCCGGCGTCGATGCCCGCGCGGTCGCGCAGGCGCGTCGCCAGGATCTTGGTCTCGCGCTTGGTGCGCGTGAAGACCAGCGCGCGCTCGGGGTTGAGCTGCTTGAGCAGCGACACCAGCACGTCCAGGCGCTCGTCGGCGGGGCAGCGCACGAACTGGTGCGCGATCTCGATGGGCGAAGCGTTGTCCGTCGTGAGCTTCACGAGCTCCGGGTTCTTCATGTGGCGGCGGGCGATCGCCTCGATCTCCGTCGGCATCGTGGCCGAGAAGATCATGGTCTGCTCGCGGGCCGGCAGGCGGTCGAGCATGAACTCGATGTCGCGGCGGAAGCCCTTATCGAGCATCTCGTCGGCCTCGTCCAGCACGAGGATCTTCACGCCGGTGAGGTCGAGCGTGCCACGAGAGTGCAAGTCCTTCAGGCGGCCCGGGGTGCCGACGATGACGTCGACGCCGGCGCGCAGCTTGGCCTCTTGGGGGCCGAGGCCCACGCCGCCGTAGATGGGCACCACGCGAAGGGCGTCGCCGCCGACCTCGGCGATGGCCTCACGGACCTGCTGGCACAGCTCGCGCGTGGGAACCACGACGAGGGCCTGGGCGCGGGGGCCGCGCTTGAGCAGCGTCAGGAGCGGCAGGCCGAAGGCCAGGGTCTTACCGGAGCCGGTCTTGGCGAGAACGATGGCGTCCTTGCGGTCCAACAGGAGCGGGATGGCGGCAGCCTGGACGGGGGTGGGGGTGGTGAAACCGAGGTTAGCCAGGCCCTGCTTGAGGGAGGGCAGCAACGGGAATTGATCAAACGTACCGGTCAAGGAAAAGTTGCCTTTCAATACGACGCACCCCTCGGCGGGCGGGGGGTGCAACGCTGGTGGATTATAGGGTTTGAAGCGGATGACTTAGGAAGCGGCGCCGACGGGTTCCATTTCGGCGGCGGCTTCAGCGGCAAGCGCCTTCTTGGCGGCGGTCGCCTTGGCGGTCGCGGCCTTGCGGACCTGGTAATCCTTGACGCTCTGGACGTCGATAAAGATATGGTCCTTGTCGGGGCTGCCGCCCTTCAGGCGGTAGCCGGTGATGTCGCCACGGGCTTCAAGCTGCTTCAACGTGGACTTGGGGACGCCCAGGAGCTTCGAAGCGCCTTCTTCGGAAGTAAAACCACTTCCGTGGGTCCTCAGCTCGTCGAGGTTCAACACGTACGGAAACTTCTTGGGTTCTTTCTTCAAGGTCTAAATCCCCATCAATACTGCAAGCTAGGCTTGGGTTACTTGGCCATCCTGACTAAACTGTACCACGAGGCGGCCCCCTAACGCCACACCGCTTGCGCATTCGTTTCCTGGTCTACGAGGCCAGTGGCCGCTTTACAGATTCTAAACGCCCGATCGTGCGGTGGCGCCTCGGCCCGAGACCGCGCCCAAGATCTCGGCCATGCCGGCAAGTGCGCTCAGGACGGCCGGATCGGCAGGGGCGATTCTGATGGAATCCAGATAAAGCACACCGTCATGGCCCGCGGGCGCCGCCCAAACGGTCCGCAGGCCGCCCGGATGGGCGTCATGCAAGTGGAGCGGCTCGCCATGGTCGCGCACCCAGGCGATCATTGGCCGCGCGAGGCCAGTCTCGGTCCCGCTGGGCCCACGGTGCGCCGCTACAGCAAGCAAGGGGCCGGTCAGATAAACAGAACGCTCGGCGCCGGTCAGAGCCAGCGCCGCGTCGGCCAGGATCGGCCAGAAGGAGGCCAGGTCGGTCGCCCCGGCCGCGGCCAGGGCCAGGCGGTGGAGCTGCTGTGCGGCCGCCAGCCCGGCTTCCGCTGCCTGCAGCCGGCGGGCGGTGGCAATCGCCCCCGCCGCTTCCCGCGCCAAGGCCAGCGCCGCATCCATATCGGCGGGGTCGAAGCGCCGGGTCACGTCGGTGCTGTCCGCCAGCAGCACCCCGATCACCTCGCCGGCGTGCTCCAGCGGCACGCCCAGCACGGCGCGCAGCCCCAGGGCCTGCACGCTGGCCGCCTCCGCCAGGGCGGGGTGCTGCTGGAGGTCGTCGATCCAGAGCGGCGCGCCTTGCCACATGACGCGGTGCGCGAGCGTGGCGCTGAAGGCGTCGTCGCCGGGGCCCACGGCGCCGACGGCCAGCTTGGCCGTCACCTCGAAGCCCTGGTATAGCAGCAGGAAGCCGCGCTGGGCGCGTGCCAGGGCCACGAACGCGGCCAGGGTGCGTTGCAGCACGGCCGGCAAGTCCGCGGCATCGGGCAGGGCGGCGGGGGCCTCGGCGGGCCGCTTCAGGAGGTCCAGCTGGCGCAGGGCGGTCCGGTCGCCGGCCTCTTCCGCCAGCCCGCGGGCCAGGTCCGCGGCTTCGGCGGCCTCGGCCACGCGGCCCAGCTGGGCGAGGGCTTGCGCCTGGT
>JAQBPE010000225.1 GCA_028287685.1 Cyanobacteria bacterium RYN_339
CCACGGCGCCGACCAGCGCCGCTTCGAGTTCGCCGCGCTGCAACGCACGCACGGCGGCCTCCAGCGCGCGCAGGCCGGAGGTCTCCTCGCTGGAAATCGTGAAGCTGGGCCCGCCCAGGCGCAACTCGCGCGCGACCCGGCTCGCCACCATGCCCCCCAGCGCGCCGACCGTCCGGTTGGCGTTCAGCGCCGGCCCCACGGCCTCGCGCAGCGCGTCGGGCGCCTGCCAGCGCACGTGGAAGTTGGTGGTGTTGGGGTCCAGGCCGATGCCCACGAACGCACCCATCCTGGGGCGCCGCTCCGTGGTCGCCAGGCCGGCGTCGGCCATCGCTTCCTTGGCCAACAGCAACGCCAGCAGCTGCTGCGGCAACATCTCTTCCAGTTCCCGCGGGGGGATGCGGAAGGCCCCGGCCGGGATCTCGAGCCGGGACAGCAAGTACGCCGAGAAATCCTTGCGGTCATGCCCGGCCGCCTTGAACCAAGCCGCCTGCTCGACGCCCCACCAGCGGTCCGTCGGCTTGGCCAGCACATGGCGCGCCGCCACATCCCCGCCCAACACCGCCGTCTGGAACTCCTTGAGCGTCTCGAGTCCCCCAAACCGCGTCGCCATGCCCACGATCGCCACCTTGGGCAGCTCCTTGGCAGGGGCCGCGTCCGGCTGGGTGGAGGGGGCATACGCCTCGATCAACACATGCGCGTTGATCCCGCCAAACCCAAACGCGCTCAACGCCGCGCGGCGCGGACGGCCCGCAACGGGCTCCCACGGCGCCGGGGACGTCAAAACCCGGAACGGGCTTTCTGATAGGCCCACCGAATCCGAGACGAAACCGGCCGTCGGCGGCAATACCCCGTCCCGCAAGGCATGCACCAGCTTGATCAAGCCGGCCGACCCCGCGGCGGTCAGCAAGTGCCCCACGTTCGACTTCACCGACCCCAGCACGCAGCGGTTCGGTTCCCAGCCCTCGGCGCCCCACAGCTCCTTCAGGCTGCCCACCTCCACCGCATCGCCCAGCGGCGTGCCGGTGGCATGGCACTCGATCAAATCGACGTCGCGCGGGTCCCAGCCTGCCTCGGCGTAAGCCGCGCGCATCGCCCGCAGCTGGCCCTCGTTGCTGGGCGCCAGCAGGCTGCCGTCGATGTCGTTCGACAGCCCCACGCCCCGGATCACGGCGTGGACCTGGTCGCCGTCACGGATCGCGTCGTCGAGGCGCTTGAGCAGCACCATGCCGGCGCCTTCGCCCACCACCAGCCCATCGCCCGCGGCGTCGAACGGCCGGCTGGCCCCGGCGGCGGAGAGCGCGCGCAGCTGGCCGAAGCCCATCTGGGTGTAAAGGCAGTCGGGGCGCGAGACGCCGCCGGCCAACATGGCGTCCATGCGCCCGGCGCGCAGCTCCTCGATCGCGAGCTTCAGCGCATACAACGACGAGGCGCAGGCCGCGTCCAGGGTGTAGGCCCCGCCGGCCAGCCCCAGCGCCTGGGCCACGATGCCGCCCGGCAGGCCTGCCGCGAAGCGGTTGAGCGGGTGGATCGCCTCGGCGTCGCGCGGGGGCAAGCCGGCGGCCTCCTCGAAGGTGCGGCCCAAGATCGCGGTCGCGAGGCGGGAGGCGGTCTCGCTGGGTAGCACGAGGTTGCCCATGACCACGCCGACGCGCTGGCGATCGAGGCTGCTGGTCCGGCCGCCTTCCCAGGCCGCGCGCGCGGCCGTCAGGGCCAGGTGGAAGAGCGGGTCCAGCCGCTCGAGCAGGTCTGCGTCGATGCGCAGCCCGCGTGGGTCGAACTGGAAGCCTTGGACCAGGCAGGCCCGCCGGGAGTAGACGTGGTCGGCGACGCCCTTTTGGCCGTCGAAGACGGCCTCGGGCGGCAGCGCCCAGCGCTCCGCCGGCACGTCGGCGGCTTGCGATCGGCCTGCCAGCACGCCCTGCCAGAAGGCCTCCAGGTCGTGGGCTCCGGGGAAGACGCCCCCGAGGCCCACGATCGCGATGGGTTGGGTCATGGCTGCAGCGTCAGCTCGTTGCGGCGGAAGGCCTCCGCCAGGCCGGCGTCCGAGGTGCACTCCGCGCGCATCAGGGCGACCACCTGGCCGGCGCGGTCCAGGAAGGCCACGTCGGCCCGCACCTGGCTGGCGTGGCGCTCCGCCACCTTGACCACCACCGTCACGCCGTCCGCCGGGAAGGTGGGCCGGAACTGCTGGTACGACTCGATGTGGGAGGGCAGGCAGGGCGCGTTGAGCTGCTCGACGCTCCAGAGGATCAGGAGCTGGAAGGCCGCGTCCAGGGCCAGCGGATCCGCCAACCACGTGTCGCGCAGCGGGCTCTCGATCCAGGCCCGCGGCGGCGGCGCCACCATCACCTCGGCGGCGATGCCGTCGGCGGCGCAGCGCTCCACCACGCCGATGCCCCGGAAGTCCGGGCCATGGAACAGGACGTCGCGGTAGGCGTCCGCCACGGAGCGCGGATAGGCGCCTTGGGCGGGCCAGGCGGGCGGCTGCGCCGGGGGCGCGGGCAGGTCGGACGGCACCAGCAGCACGTTGGCCCGCGCATGCAGGACGTCGTTCTCGCCCGTGCCGCGCAGCTCCACCACCACGCGCTGGCGGCCGTGCTCGTCGCGGCGCGCCGGCGAGGCCGCCACGCGGATGCCGTACGGGGCGTCTTCCGCCAGGATCACGCCCTTGAACACGCGCAAGTCCTCGATGCCGTGGAAGGTCAGGCCCGGGTTGGCGTGCAAGGCGCCATGGGCCAGCCACTCGACGATCACGGCCACCGGCAACACCGCGCGGCCGTTGATCACGTGCGAGGTCAGGAACGGGTATTGCTTGGGCGCCAGCCAGCGGCTGAAGGCGGTTTGCATGCGGGGCGGGCGGTCGTCCAGGTTGGCGAGCGGCCGGGGGGCAGCGGCGGCGGTGGCGGGCACGCCCAGGACGAGCACCTCCACGGCGGCGCCGGCAGGCTGGGCCAGCTCCTGGACCAACAACGCGGCGCCGGCATCCAGCGGCACCACGCCCACGCCTTCGTCGGCGAACATGCGCTTGAGCGCGGGGGTGACCATGCCGCCATCCCACGGGCCCCAGTTGATGGCCGTGACGCGGCAGCGGGGGCGCAGGCGCGCCTGCTGCTGGGCCACCTTGTCGAGGACCTCGTTGGCGACGGCATAGGCCACCTGGCCCACGCGGCCGCGGCGGCCGGTGATCGAGGAGAACAGCGCCAGGGCGCGCAGGTCGTCGTCGCCGATGGCCGCCAACAGGTGCCGCAGGCCTTCCACCTTGGTGGCGAGCACGGCGTCGATTTGTTCGCGCGTCAGGTCGCCGATGCGGCGGTCGGCCAGCACGCCGGCCCCGTGGACGAGCCCACGAACAGGGCCGTGGGCCGTACGCAGGTCGGCGATCGCCGCCGCCACGGCGCGGGCATCCCGCACGTCCAGCTGTTGGTAAATCGCCTGGCCACCCTCGGCATCGATGCGGTCCAGCGTGCGCAGGACCTCGCGGTTCGCCAGGGCCTGGCGGCAGAGGTCTTCCAGCTCCCGCGGGGTAGGAGCGGCGCCATGGGCGCGCGCATCGGATAGCAGCGCGGCCTTCACGCCGGCCTCCGTCTCCTGCCCGGCCAGCCAGGCCGGCTCCGGGGTGGGCGCGGGGCTGCGGCCGAACAGCACCAGGGTGGGGCGCACGTAGCGCGCCAGGGCCACCGCGGCCTCCGCCGTCACGCCGCGGGCGCCGCCCGTGACGATCACGAGCTCGCCGGGGTAGATCGGCACGGCGGTCGCGGGGGGCACGATCGGGGTCTCTTCGGTGATCAGCGCCAGGCGTTCGGCGGCGCGCAGGCCGACCTCCGACGGGCCGTCGAGGAAGAGCTCGCGCACGAGGTCGGCGGCGATCGCCGCGTCATCCGTCCAGGTCCGGTCCACGTCGAGGGCCTGGCAGGCCACCTCGGGCCATTCCAGCCCGGCCGTCTTGGCCAGCCCGGCCAGGCCGCCGGCGGTGGCGTCCGCCTTGGGGTCCAGGTCGAGCAGGCCGAAGCCGCCGTCGAGGCGCGACACGGTCACGAGCGCGCCGTTGGCGCGGCGCAAGGACGGCTCCACGCGCTGGGTCAGGTACAGTGCGGAGGCCAGGAAGCGCTCGCGGGAGCGGCCCCACACGGGTCCCTCCAGGGTGTTCACGTCGGCCACGAGGAAGAGGCCCGCCACGTTGCCGGCCTCGGGCCAGGCGGCCTCGTTGGCCAGGTCGACCTGGCGCACCTTGAAGCCCAGGGCCAACAGACGGTCATGCAGCGCCTTCGCGAGCGGCGCGCCATCGTCGGCCACCCAGACCTCGGAGCCGAACGGTAGCTTGCCGGCCTCGCGCTCGGGGGAGGCGGCCAGGGGCACGGCGCGCAGGATCAGCCGCTGCAAGCCCGTGATCGGCTCCCAGCTGGGCGCATCCGTCGCGGGGTCGCCATCGTCGAACTGGAGCACCGGCGCCGGAGTCGGGGCTGGGGTCGGTTCGGGGATCGGGGCCGCTACGGGCGGGGCCTCCTGGGCGGGCACCACCACGGTGGCTTCCGCGGGGGTGCCTTCCAGGTGCGCGATCAGTTGGCGCAGGGTGGAGAGCGTGCCGATGTGGTCGGGCTTGACCACGGGCGCGCCCGGCAGGACCTCCTGGACGGCGGAGAGGATTTCGACGCGCTTGATCGAGTCGATGCCGAGATCGGCTTCCAGGGCCATATCCAGCGTCAGCATGTCGGTCGGATAGCCGGTCTTCTCCGCGACCACGGCGATCACGACGGCCTGGACGCCTTGGGGTGCGGCGACCGGGGCTGCCACCAGCGCCGCGGCGGCTGCGCCAACGGCTGCGACGGCCGCGACAACGGCTGCGACGGGCACCGCAACCGGCGCGGCCATGGGGGGCGCACCCGCACCCAGGTGCTGCGCAACATCCGCCAAGGTGACCATGGTCCCCAACTGGTCCGGCTTGATCACCGGGGCATGGGGCAGGCGCTCCTGAATGGCAGACAGGATCTCGACGCGCTTGATCGAGTCGATGCCGAGATCGGCTTCCAGCGACATCTCCAGCCCCAGCATGTCCGTGGGGTAACCCGTCTTCTCGGCCACGACTGCCAGGAGCACGGGGACGACATCGTTCGATGCGGCGGGAGCAGCGGCTGCTACTTCGGCCTTGGCGGGTGCGGCCCCGGCTTGGGGGGACGAAAGGTGGGAGACGACGTCGGCCAGGGTGACGAGGGTCCCCAGCTGGTCCGGCTTGATCACCGGGGCATGGGGCAGGCGCTCCTGAATGGCGGACAGGATCTCGACGCGCTTGATCGAGTCGATGCCGAGATCGGCTTCCAGCGACATCTCCAGCCCCAGCATGTCCGTGGGGTAACCCGTCTTCTCGGCCACGACGGCCAGGAGCACGGGGACGATATCGTTAGATGCGGCGGGAGCGGCCACCGGCTTGGGCACCGGGACAGGAACGTGCACGGGCACAACAGGCGCAGGTGCGGGGGCCACGACAACGGGCTGGGCCGGCGCAATGTATACCGGCGGCTGCACCACGACTGGCTGCTGGACCACCGGCTGCGGCATCACGACGGGCTGCGCCACCGGCAACGCTATCGGCGTCGCCATCGGCACCGGTGCGGCCAACCCCAACGCCGTCCCGAACAGCTGCTGCTGCCGCTCGATCAACGCCATGAAGCTCTGCTGCGTGACCTCTTGCCCCTGCAGGTACTGCGCATGCAAGCGGGCCGTCTGCTCTTGCAGCCGCTGCAAAGCCACCAGGCTCTCCTGGCTGGCGCGCAGCGCCTCCACCAGCAACGGGCTCTCCGCGGACGGCACCAACGCCGGGGCGGGAACGGGCACCGGCGTCGGCGCGGCGAGCGGCGCCGGCACGGGCGTCGTCGGGCCATTGGGGCTCGCCGAGCCCGTCGGGACCGGGTGGTGGCCGTTGGAAGGGTTGCCGT
>JAQBPE010000243.1 GCA_028287685.1 Cyanobacteria bacterium RYN_339
CGTCGCCGCCGTTCCGGCGCCCGCGCCCGCCTTCTCGCTGGCGTCGTCGCAAGACGGCAAGCCGGTCAAGCTCGCCGATTCCACCGGCAAGGTGCGCGTCGTGGTGTTCTGGGCCAGCTGGAGCGCCAGCTTCCAGCAGCAGGCGGCCATGCTAGAGGCCATGCGCAAGACCCACCCGGAGCTCGAGGTGGTGGGCATCTCCAGCGAGGCGCCGGCCGCGATCAACGCCTTCCTGCAGGCCAAGGGCCTGGGCTTCACCTCGTTGGTGGACGACGGCAGCGCGCTGACGGCCTACCAGAAGGTCGGCCAGGGCGTGCCGGGCTACCCCACGCTGTTCGTGATCGACAAGCAGGGCAACGTGGCCCAGCAGCACGTGGGCGACGTCTCCCAGGTGACGCTGGAGACGGAGATCAACGCGCTCCGCTAGAAGTCCTTGCTTGCTTTCAACAGGCGCACGAGCTGATTGAAGCCGTGCGCCTGTTCGTATTGGGCGGCCTTGCGCAGGCCGTCGCCGTAGATCGGCGTCTCGTTTTCAAGGGCGCGAGCCACCAACCGCTTGGCCGCGGGGTTCGTGCGGCCCGCCATGATCTTCATCGCCACCAGCTCCGCGGCGCCTTCCTCCAGGCGGGGGGCATGGACGGGCGTGTGCAAGGCGTAGTTCCAGGCATGCGTCAGCTCGTGGGCCACCACCCACTCGCAGCGGGCCCGGGGCAAGCCGCTCAACACGAAGACCTCCAGCTCCTCGCGGCCGTCGGAGAAGCGCGTCTGTTGGGTCAGCCCCTCGATCATGCCGTCCTTGACGTGCGACTTCTCGAACAGGCGCTTGAGCGTGACCTCGTCGACCAGCGAGAGCTGCACCTCGTTGGGGAGCTTCAGCCCGAGCTGCGCCAGCCGGCCGCGCATCGCGGCGGCGATCTTCTTGCCTTCGTCCCAGTCGACCACGGCGACGTGGTGGCAGCTGGCACACATGCGCCGGCCGTCGAGCTTCCAGACGCCGGGGCCGCCGGTCGAGAACTCCGACACGATCCTGCCGCAGTAGTCGCAGCGCAACATCTGGGCGTGCGAGGCATGGTAGACGTCGTCGTACTCCGGCTCCGCGTAGGCCTCCTCGCGCCCGATCGCCTCGCCACAGACGGCGCAGGCGCGGGGCTCGCCCAGCCCCAGGCGCACGGCCAGGACCACCGCCAGCACGATGGCGAGCAGGGTGCCGGCCATGGCGGCGATGCGCACGACCGGGTCTTGGAACGGACTTCGCGCCAGGGATCCCATCGGATCCTTTGTACCCCCGCTCCTAGCGCCTGTGTGCCAGGCAAGGGAGCTGGGCGCGGACGGTGGCCAGGCGGGCGGGGTCAATTTCGGCGATCGCCAGGCCCGGGCCCTCGCCGGCATCCGCCAACACGTGGCCCCAGGGGTCGATCACGACCGCATGGCCATACGACGCGCGGCGGGCGTTGTGGCGGCCGGTCTGGGCCGGGGCAAGCAGGTAGCAGGTGTTCTCGATCGCGCGGGCGCGCAACAACACGTGCCAGTGGTCCTGGCCGGTGCGGTTGAGGAAGGCCGCGGGCACGGCCAGCAGCTCCGCGCCCTGGTCCACCAGCGCGCGGTAGTGCTCCGGGAAGCGGACGTCGTAGCAGATCGACAGGCCCAGCTGCCCCAGGGCGCCCAGGTCGGCCGTGACGGCGGCCTGGCCCGGCTCGACGCAGGCGGACTCCGTGAGCGTGTCCGCGCCGCCCAGCACCACGTCGAACAGGTGGCGCTTGGCATAGCGCGCCGTGATCGTGCCGGCCGCGTCCGCCACCACCAGCAGATTGCTCACCTTGCCGCCCGGCGCGGGCGCGATCACCCCGCCGAAGACCACCACGCCGTGGGCGCGGGCCTGGTCCGCCAGGAAGGCCTCTGCCACGGGATAAGTGGTGGGCACCGCGGCGGCGGCCTCCTCCTGGGTCTCGCAAATTTGCGGGAAGTTCTCCGGCAGGCCAATCAGTTTGGCGCCCCGCCGGGCAGCCAGGGCGATCAGCTCCGCGGCCTGGGCCAGGTTGGCTTCCAGGTCCGGCGTGCTGGTGAGTTGGACGGCGCAGGCGAGGTACGGGGCTTCGATCATGGGGCGATCATGCCCGGGCCGAATAGATAATAGATGTTGACAGTAAAATAAATATCGACTATAACTAATGTCGTGGACGGAAAACGAGAGAGAGGACACCCCAATGAACTTCAAGACCACCCTGCAAACCAACTTCAACCGCTTCGCGCTGTCCCGCGGCGCGAACACCAGCATCATCGGCTCGGGTGGCGGCAACATCATCGGCTCGGGCGGCGGCAACGTGATTTCGAACGGCGGCGCCAAGCTCCTCGCCAACAACTGCGGCAACCTGACGCTGCCGCGCGACGCCTTCGTGCGCTCTCTGCGCTAGGAGCACAACGGGAGGGGGCCCGGCGTGGTGCCGGGCCGGGAGGAGGAGGAGGAAGGTATGACGATGTACGAAGCTACCAAGTCTTTGCGCCTTGCCAGCAAGCGCTGGGACGCCGGCCTGTTCGGGACCGACCTGTTCGCGCCGACGCCGCGCTACGAGCTCCAGCGGATCGAGGTCGGTATCTGGCTGATTTCCGAGAAGGGCGCCGGCCTTACGCCGGCCTGATACGCAAAGAAAAACCGCCCGGCGCGGAGGCCGGGCGGTTCAAAGGTCGAGGCTTACTGGAAGACGGTGCCGTCGGCGGTCTTGATGTAGCCGGCGTCGTTCGCCTTGTTGGCGTGGTGGGTCCAGTGGATGCCGTCGCGGTTGCCGTTGTGGTAGACCACGCCGCGGATCGACAGGGCGGAGCCGACCTTGAGGCTCGTCACCTTGCTGCCGAACTTGGTGTCGTTGTTAACGGTCATCGCCTTGCCGCTGTCCAGCGTGATCACGAAGTTCTGGTGGGGCAGGCCGGTCGTGTCGTCGGGCATGATCGAAGCGACCTTGCCGGAGACAACCACGAACTGCGACTGGGGCGGGACGCTCTGGGTCTCGATGGCGGCCGACTGGACGCGGACCGGAGCGACGATGGCGTGGGTGCCACAAGCAGTCGTCGAGAGGGCGAAGGCCCCAAACGCCAGGACGGAAGCCACGTTGCGGATCGAGAGCATCGGAAGCACCTTTCGGGTCGGCGGTGGGGCTGCCGTTAATTCAGCCTTAACCAAAGATTATCATCGCCTTGGTCCCGATACAAGCACTTCTAAAAGGATTTGTTGAACTTTTAACAGATTCCTAATAAACCAAATGGTGTGACGCCGATCACGGCTGCCGGCCGGTGGCCTTCACGAAGCCGGCTTGCCAGGCGGCATGCGCATCTAGCTTGTGAATGAGCTTCCACCAAGTGCGCTTGAAGAAGCCGAAGTGCGGCTCTTGCGCCTTGTAGGCGGCGATCGCCTCGCCCTGGCGCGCATTCGCGACTTCGACCTTGTGCTGGGCTTGCACGATCGCGCCGCGGAAGGGGCCCATGCGCAGGTTGAAGGCCTGCTGGGCGGAGTCCAGCCCGTCCAGCAGCGGCTCCGTGGCCTCGCGGTAGGCCACCTGGGCCTGAAGCAGCGCCGTCTCCGCGGCCGCCACCCGCTGGTGGGCGGCCTTGACCGCCGGGTCGGAGGTGGCGCGCTGGGGCTTGCGGCTGGCGTCGGCCTCGTCGGAAAGCGTGGTGTAGCGCTGGAACAGGGCGGGCTTCTGGCCTTCCAGCTCGCGGATGCGCGCGTTCAGGCCCTGGGCGTCCTGGCCGTAGCTCCAGCTGTGCGGCGAGAGCCGCGCGATGCTGTCATAGCAGCCGGCGATGTCGTCGTCGATGCCGCGCAGCTGGTCGCGCACCTTGGCGGCTTCCGCGTCCTTGGCATCCGCTTGAGGCGCGCCCGGGTGGACCGCGGCGTCGAGGTCGGCCCAGGCGGCCTGCAGCGCCTGGCGCGCGGCGTCCACCTTGGGCTGGTGTTGGGTGCGGGCGGTCGTCAGCGCGGCGTCCGCGGCCTTCAGGGCGCCGTCGTTGCCCGTCTGGGCCCGGGCCAGGTCGGTCTGGGCGTCGGCAAGGGCAAGTGCTGCGGCCTTGGCGCCCTCCACGGACTCCTGCAGGGCGGCGGTGGACGCGGCGATCGCCGCGCGGAAGGCCTGGGGCGAGCTGTCCGCCTTTACGCCGGCCGGCGCCGTGGCCTTCACGGGGACGGCAGGCGTCGCCTCGCGCGCCAGCGGGCGGGCGATCGGGCGGACGGGCAAGGGGCGCACGGCGTTCACTTTCATATACGCTTCTTAGGCGGAATTTAAGGCGAACTTGCGCTTGTTAATATTAAACGCACGTTAAACAATGCTTAACCCTGTTTCCCCCGTTGGCGGGCGATACAGCCCCTATGTCGAGCGTCATCCGTCCCAAATCCGTCGTGTCCCCGGCCGCGCCCGTGCGGCCGGCCCCCGCCGTGGTCGCCCGCGCTAGCGCGAAGCCCGCTGCTCCCGCCAAGCCGCCGGCGGAGCCCAAGCCCACGCGCGACCAGATCATGGCGCTGGGTGCCACCTTGCACCAGGCGCGCTATGACCTGGCGGTGGCGGAGTCTGCGCTGAAGGCCCGCGAGGGCGACCGGGCTGCGGCCGCGCTCGAGCACGGCAAGGCCCTGGAGGCCGCCAAGAAGGTCTTCCAGGACAATGCCGGCTTGTACCAGGGCCGGATAGACCGCATCACGGACTACCTGTCGGAGGCGCGCCGCGCCCTGCAAGAGGCCAAGTCGCCCGGCCTGGCCAAGGCCGACGAGCTGCGTTCGGAGGCCCGTCGGCTGGAAGGCGAAGGCGATGACGCCCGCCGCGGCGCGGCCCAGGCGCGGCAACGCATCAACGAGCTGAATGCCGACATCAGCCGGCAAGAGAGCAACCTCTCGCGCGCCCGCTCCGACAAGAGCGACGCGGAGGGCCGTATCAGCAGCCTGGAATACCGGGTCAGCGACAGCAAGATCAGCTCGCAGGAGTGGCAAGTCAGCAGCGCGCGCTCCACCTTGAGCGACACGGAGTCCGCCGTGAGCCGCTACCAAAGCCGCGTCAACGACCTCCAAGGCAGCAGCGACCCGAACGCGGCCAGCGAGCTGTCCAGCGCACGCTCCGACCTGTCGCGCGCCGAGAGCCGCCGCTCCGACGCGGAGTCCGATTTGCGCCGCGAGGAAGCGGAGCTCGACCACTTGAAGGACCTCAAGCGCCAGCTGGACCAGGCGAAGAGCGATTTGGACGACGCCGAGCGCCGCCTGCGCGACGCCCAGGAGGAGTTGGAGGCGGACCACCGCGCCATCCCCGAGCAGCAAGCCCTGATCCCCCTGAACGAAGAAACGGCCGCCGCCCGCGACGAAGACCAGGCCGCCCTGGAGGGGCGCATCAACGAGCTGATGAAGCAGGCCAACCCGGCCTCGCACCCCCAGGTCGCGGCAGCCCAGAAGTGGGTCGACGACTACGCGCGCGAGCTTGCGCTGGCGCAGGCCGCGTACGAGAAGATGACGGCCCGCCCGAAGGCGGACCTGGACGCGGCCCAGAAGGCCTACGACGGCGAGCTGGCGCCCTTCGACCGCGCGGCGACCGACGCCAAGCGCCAGGTCGACGACGCCCGTACGGGCGCAGCCCAGGCCCGCACCGCCTTGGACCAGCAGGCCGGGCGCGTCGGCGGCTGGACGCGCTTCATCTGGAGCGTCATCCACGGCTTCAACGTGGGCAAGTACGTCCAGGAGCAGGAACGCTAGGCCTGTTGCAACAAGGCCAGTAAACCGCCGCGGATCAGCAGCTCGTCCGTCATCGCGAGCTCTTGGGGGACGCCCGAGGGCGTGAGGCGGTTGAAGTTGGTGAGCAGGAAGCCGCGCTCGTCCGGGCCGCCCATGCCCCAGCTGCGGCGCAGCTCCAGGCGCTCTCCGTCGAGCGTGGTGTTCAGCGCGAGCTGTTGGGGGACAACATCGGCCCAGAAGTGGCCAGTGATCGCCTCATGCACCCACGCGGCCGCGGCCAGCGGGTAAGACCGCTCGCCGCCGCTCCCGGTGCTTTCACGGCGGGTCAGGATCACCAGCCGATCGCCGTCCACGTTGACCGTGACGTGGAAATCCGGCGTGACCGGGTCGGCGGCGGTTCCCAGTTGGTTCATGTCGGATCCTTGAACGCGATCGGCGCGGTGCGGGGCAACGGGGCGCAGCGGATGCGGACGAGCTGCCCGCGGCCTTCGTAGCTGCCGATCGGCTTCGGGGCCGGGTCCAGCACGAAGAGCTCCATCACGCCCACCTGGCGGCCCGCGCTGCCCGTCAGTTGGGTGATGCCGTCGCCCCGGAAGAGGTCCGAGGCGCCGTATTGGACGTGCACGCGCAGGCGGGCGCGGAAGCGCTTGGCGGCCGCGGGCTCGCGCAGGCGCGCCTCGTCGGCGATGAAGCGCTCGACGTCGTCCTGCAGGTACTCCTTGAAGCCGCGTTGGTAGAAGGCCGCCATCAGGTCGCGGTACGGCGCCTGGTAGCCCGGCGCCATGGCGTCCGCCAGGTCGGCGGAGGTGACGTAGGGCGTGGCCAGGTCCTGGCTGGCCAGGTTGCCCAAAGCGGCCAGCGTCGGGCAAATCAACGCGGGGCGGCGGGCCTCGTCGGCGCCCAGGTCCTTGATCACCAGCAGGGTGAAGGCCTGGGTGGCATCGTAGGGGATGCCCAACACCCGCGTGATGGCCTCGGGATCGCTGTCGGCTGGCTCGAGCTGGTCGAAGGTCGTGACCCACAGGGGCAGGCGGCCGCCCTCACGCGGGAAGCCCATCGGCGCGTCTACGCGGGCTTCGCCGTAGACCAGCCGCACCATGTAACGCGCGTTCGGCACCACGCCCCGCGCCACAAAGTCGCGCAGTTGCGCCTCCGTGTAGCGCAGCTTGACCTGGTTCGTGCGCGCCAAGGCCTCACGGGCCGCGGCCAGCCGGCGCACGGCGTCTGCGAGGTCGCGGGGCTCCTGCCAGCCGGCCTCCGGGCCCGGGCTGGCGATTGCCACCGGCTCCGGCACGGCCTGGGCCGGCGACGGGGCCGCCAACATCAACGCCGCCAAGAGGACGGCCGGCGGCTTACGCATTCGTCTCCTCCGGGAAGTCGGAGCGGGTCAGCTCGCGCAGCACGGCGGTGGCGTAGGCCCCGCGCGGCAGGTAGAAGCTCAGCCACAGGCCGTCCGGCGTTGCCTCCACGCTCCAGTCGCCCAGGGGCCACTTGCTGGGGCGGCGCGAGCCCGGGCTGCCGACGAAGTGCTCGCGTCCGAGCCCGCGCGCGGCCAACACCTCGTCCTCCAGGACGCGCGCGGCGTCCATGGCCTCGTGGTACTTCCGGCCGAACAACGGGCCGGTCGCGCAGATCTCCAGCTTGGCGGCGCGCTCCTGCGCCTCCGCCAGCTCGTCGGCGCCCACCAGGAACTTGCCGCCGGAGGCGAACTTGTGGGCCACGTCGCCGGCCAGCATGGTGGCATAGAGTCCGCGCTCCAGGCGCAGCGCCAGCCAGTCGTTGAAGAACAGGCTCTGCAGCGCGTTGATTTGGAACTTGTCGCGCCAGTTCTTGCTGCGGCCCCGGCCCTTGGCGATCAGCTTCCAGCCGAAGGCCGGGTTCTTGCCGTCCCGCCCGAAGCGCTGCGGGCCGTAGTAGTTGGGCACGCCCTGCTCGGCGAGGCGCGTCAGGATGCGCTCCGCCCCGGCGGCGTCCGTGGCGCCCCGCAGCAAGATGCGGAAGCGGTTGCCCGCGAGGTGGCCCTCCTGCAGCTTGGTGGGGTGGTAGGCGCGGTCCAACAGCTCGACGCCCTCGGGCAGCGCCACGCCGGCCAGCCCTGCCACCGCGGCGCGCGGGATCGAGATCCACTGGGTCGTGATGGCGTGGCGATCCTTCAAACCGGCCCAGCCCATGTCGTCCTCCGCGATGCCCAGGCCTTCGCGCAGGCGATCGACCACGACCTTCGTCGTCCAGCCGCGCTTCTTCAGCAGCACGTGTAAGTGGTCCCCCTCGCCGGCGGGCGGGGCGGTGGGCACCTCGTCCACCACGAAGTCCTCGTCGTGCTCCTTCACGCGGCCGGGCACCGCAGGCAGGTCCGCGGTCAGCACCGGGTAGTGCGCGAAGTCTACCTCCAGGTAGGGTTCAGCCATTACGTTGCCTCCACCTTGGCCTGCCGCCCGAAGGCCACCAGCCGATCGCCTACCCAGCCGGGCAAATCCAGCTGGATCCAATGTCCGGCGTCCGGCCGGCGCAACAACGCGAGCTGGGGCGCCTGGCCCGGGCCCGGGGCCGCCATGGCGGGGCCCAACATGGGGTCGCGCTCGCCCCACAGCACCAGCACGGGCAGGTCCACCCGGACGGCGGCTTGCCCCTCCGACAGGTTCCGCGGCACCGCCCTGTAATAGTTCAAGGCGGCCGTCAGGGCGCCCGGCCGCGAGATGGCGGCGATCGACTGCTCGACGTCCAGGGCCGTGATCGTGCCGGGCCGCGTGGAGGCGTGGGCGTAGAGGCCGCGCAGCAGGGCGTAGTCGAAGGCACCCAGCGCCAGCTCGGGCAGCCAGGGCAACTGGAAGAAGCCGATGTGCCAGCTGCGCAGCCACTGCTCCGGCCCGAGCAGGGCCCAGTCCAGGAAGGGGTGGGGCGCGTTCAGGATCGCGAGCCGCTCCACCCGATCCGGCCGGCGCACCGCCAGGTGCCAGGCCACCACGCCCCCCCAGTCATGGCCGACCACGAAGGCCCGCTGGGACCCCAGCGCGCCGATCAGGGCGGCCACGTCGTCGACGAGCGCCGTGAGGCGGTAAGGCTCGACGCCCAGTGGCTTGTCCGACAAGTTGTAGCCGCGCAGGTCCGGGGCCACCACGCGGAAGCCGGCCGCGACCAGCATGTCGATCTGGTGGCGCCAGACGCGCCAGTGGTCCGGGAACCCATGCAACAAGACGACGAGGGGGCCTTCGCCGGCCACCACCGCGTGGAGCCGGACGCCGGGCAAGGCGATCAAGCGCTCTTCCATGCCGCGGAGTATGACAGCATGCGGCCCGGGACTTCAACCCCGGGCTTGCCACTCGGGCAGCTTGAACCAGCCGGGCATCGGGTATGCATGGCTCGGATGCATGCCCGTCGGACGTTGTTGCCCTTGCTGGCGCTGGCCTTGGTGGCCGGCGCGTGCCAGCGCACGCCGGTGGCGACCACCACCACCCGCAAGGTGGCCGCAAGCCCGGCCTCGGCTGGAAGCACCAAGCCCAGCACCACCCCGGAAGCCAGCGCCACCCCGCGCAAGCTGGTGCTGGTGCCGCCGCCGGACGGCGTGGCCTTGCAGGGCCTGGTGACGGTCGACGCGGGCTATATATTATCCAATAATTCGTCCTCGATCGTCGCGAACAACAGCGCGGGCGTGTTGACGCTGGGCGGGGCGATTGTCTCCGACCATGGCAGCGGGATCGTCGGGAACAACGGCGGCACGCTGATCTCCGACCATGGGGGCGGCCTGACGGGCAAGGTCAAATGGGGCTTGCTGGCAGACCCGGAGACGCCGCTGGGGACGCAGTTGCCGGTGGCCGGCATCGCCATCCAGGTGGTCTCGATGGCCGACGGCCAGCCGCTCGCGATCATGCGCGACGACACCGGCAACCCGGTCCTGACGGTGGCTTCCGACGCCCAGGGGCGGTACATGGCGTACGTGCCCAAGGACTTCAAGGGCAACGTCCGCGTCGAGGCCCGCGTGCCGGGCAGCAACGACCCGCGCTTGCAGCTGGAGCGCGTGACGGCGCCGGCCTTGCCGGGTGATCGCAGCATCGACGAGGAAACGGCCCAAACCTCGCGATATCTGAGGAACGCGTTCACCAACCACCTGCGCCAGTGGATCACGACCACGGACATCTCTGCCACCGTGACGTTCTATGCCACCACCTGGAAGGTGCCGGCCTTCCTGCGCACCCAGGTCAGCGAGCTGATCCAGGGCTTGAACGACGCCGCCGTCGCCGCCGGCGTGCCCAAGGCCTCGCAGGCGGACCAGGCCGCCCTGGCCAAGCGCCTGAGCGACATCATGCTCTCGGGCATCGATCTCGACGCGGTCCAGGTCGATCCCAGCTTCAGCACGAAGGGGTCGGATACCCTGGCGGAAGGCGCGGTCGCCGGCATGCGCGCCGTGCTGATCTCCGTGCGCGAGCACGCCACGACCAAGCTGCGCGAAGACCCGACGTTCTTGGACCATCAACCCTACGTGATCGCGGCGAACGCGAAGCTGCCGCCGGAGCAGGCGTACCACCTGATCGCGCCCGGGGATCTGGGCAACTTCATTGTGGAGGAGTTCCTGGTCCGGGGGGACGCCACCCCCGGCGGCACGCTGGACCAGGTCCGCGACGTGCTCGCGAGCGTCGGCGCGCAGACGGACGCGGCCACCGGCGCCGACCAGGGCCGGCGGGTCATCACGGCCACCAAGTCGCTGGGCGCGCGGGTGGGGCTGGCGATGGCGGCGGACGAGGACGGCGTGCGCACGCGCGCCCTGGCGTTGCTGGACGCCTATGCGAAGACCGGGAAGATCCCTTAGAGCAGTCGCACCGACGGCAAGGGCAGCGGCAGCGGGGCAACCAACGGCAGCGGGGCCTGGACGACGTTCTGAACGACGGAGGTGACCGCATGGGGCACCGTCGTCGCCGCGGGCAGGACGCTGGCAATGGGCGCGACCACGCCGGCGACTGCCGGGAGGGCGCTGGCGATAGGTGCGGCCGCGCCAGGGCTTGCGGGCGCGCTGGGCGCGGCCGGGTCCGGCGGGGGGCTGCCCACCAGACCGACGGCGGCGCCGGCCGTGACGGCGGCCGGGTCGACCCCCAGGGTGGCCGTGTAAAGGGTGTTGAGTTCGGCGGCCGGCCGCCCGCTGACGCGCGCCAGCACGTTGGCTTGCAGGGCCGCGACGTCGGCCGTGGCGAGCTCCGCCCGGGCCTTGCCGGCAGCGTCGAACAGCGAGCCGACCGCCGCGGTGGAGGTCCAGGAGAGGTTGCCGGCCGCGCCGGGGCGGACGGCCGTCAGCAAGCGGAAGCCGCGCGTCCCGTCGGGCGACCGGAAGATGGCCTCCACCAGCACGTTGCCGTCGGCCGGCGGCACGTCCAGGCTGTAGGTGCCCGCGGCGTCCGTCCGGACTGCGGCGACCCCCGGCAAGGGCGCGAGCGTGGCCACGTCCAGGGCCACGACGGTGGCGCCGGAGACCGGGCGCTCGTCGAAGGCCGACGCCAGCAACAGCAACTGGCGCTGCTTGGACGGCAGGTCCCCGCCGCCGGCGGCGATCACGGCGCCGATGCCCGTGGGGATGATGCCGCCGCTGCTCAACGCCAGGATCGGCAGGGTGACGCGGCCGGCCAGCTTGGCCTGTTGGCTCGCCGCGGCGGGCGTCGCCGTGGGCGCGCTGGGCGCCGTGGGCTGGCCCGCCACGCAACCCAGGCAGGCAAGCGCCACCATGAAGCTGGCAAGGCGGGTGGAGAACAAGGTCATGCGGCGCCTCCGGGTCCTGGGTAGCCGGGCTCCATGATGCGCGCCTCGGGCACGGCATGCAAGGCTTCCGCGCCTTCCAGCCAGGCGCGCTCCGCCAGCGACGTGAACGCCGCGGTTTCGACGGCCGTGGTGCCGGCCAGGATCGTACCGGCCAGGGTCCGGGCGCGGGCCTTCAGGGCTGCGGCCGCCTCGCCATCCGGTTCCAGGTCGGCGAGGGCATGCCAGGCCTCGGCCTCCAGGGGGGCCGCGCCCAGGGCCGCAGCCTGCTTGGCCACCAACAGCAGCGCCGCCGCGGCGGCCTGGCCGACTGCGCCTGCTGCAGCGTCCGGGTAGGCGCCCAGCGCGATCGCCGCGCGCAGGCGCTCGGCCTCTGCGGCCGTGAGGCGATCGCCGGAGCGCGCGGC
>JAQBPE010000260.1 GCA_028287685.1 Cyanobacteria bacterium RYN_339
GGGCTGGCTCGAGGCGTTCGAGGCGCCCTAGCCGGAGGCGCCACCGCCGCCGCCACCGCCGTCCGTCGGTGCCCGCCGGCTGGCTGCCTAAGAAGCTTCCTTGGCCCTGGTGGTGACGCTGCGTGACGATCTTGCGGGGCCGCTCGCCGCGCTGCTGGCCGCGGTGGACCCGGCCCGGGAGGGGCCCCCCGTGCCGGCGGCCTTGGCCCCGGCCGTGCCCGCCGTCGCCGCCGAGCTGTTGGCCCACCCTCCGTTGCACCGCGCCGCCGAGGTGGCACTGACGCAGTTCCAGCAGGTCACGCAGGCGCTGCCGGCCTACCAACGCGCACTCGCCGCCGCGCGCGGCATGCCGGCGGACCAGGTGGGGGCAGCGCTGCAAGCGCATGATCTCGGCAAGCTCAAGGGCGTGATGCTGCCATTGACCAACCTGCACGCGACCTTCAAGGGGTACCCGGCCACGGGGGCGCTGTTCCCGGCGCCTGACGTGGTGCGGCTCCGGGGCGAGGTCCCCGCCAAGGAGCGCGACGTGGCACCGCTACCCGTCGAGACCGCACCGGAGCCCGAAGCGCCACCTGTTCCCGAGCCGGAGAAGCGGAAGTTCGCGGATTGGCGCGCGGAAGCGGACGACCTATCCAGGCGGCGGTTGTCGCTGCTGACCGGGTTCATGCAAGACCCTGACGATCGCAGCGTCCTGCGGGACAACGCGACGGTCTACCGCCTCGTTACGGACGAGTTGGCCTACCAACGGGAACGCGAGATGGACCGACGCATGCAACTCCGATTGATCCAAAACGGGGCCGGCCCCGACGACCGGCGCGCCTCCCTCGAAGCCGAGCTGGCAGACGCTCGGCGCATGTTGGTCCAGCTGGCGCAGCTGACCAAGTACGTGGCTGCCAAGGGCGCTCAGTAGCTCCCGGCGGGCAGAATCCGCACCGTGTTGGCGCCGGTGTCCGAAATCGCCATACGCCCGTCGGCGGCGATCGCGAGGCCCATCGGCAGGATCAAGGCGTTGTCGCCGCTGTCGTCCGGGAAGAAGCGGCTGCCGCGGCCGGCCACCGTGCTGATCGTGCCGTCAGGCGAAATCTTTCGAACGCGTCCGGCGATCCGGGGCAGGCCCAGCGCGCTCGTGGCGTCGGTGCCGAAGGCGGATCCGCCTCCGCCCGTCGCGTTGCCCACGGACGTCAGGGCCCCGATGTGGATGGTGCCGGCCTCCGCGACATACAGGTTGCCGGCGGCGTCGAACACCACGCTGGTGGGGAAGATCAGGGCCGTCGCATCCGCGCGGGCGTGTTCCTCGTCGCCCAGCTTGCCGCCGCCGGCAGCCGCCAGCATATCCACCAGCTTGATGCCCGCGATGCGTTGCAACGTAGGCGCCGGGCCGTCCTGGCCCACCACCCTCATGACCCGGCATGTCACCAGCTCCGCGAAGCACGGCGAGCCGTCTGGCGCCACGGCCACGCCCATGGGCATGCCCAAAAGCGCACCTTGCTTGGTCTCGTCGTCCCCCAAATAGGGGCCCGGCGAGAAAACGTCCGGGGTGTCCGCCCGGTGCCGGCCCGCCATCACCCGGATCTTGCCCGCCTCGGCGTCCGGCGTGTAGCGCAGCACTTGGTGGCCGTTGCTCGACACGTACAGCCGGCCAGCGGCATCCCGGGCGATGCCGGACAAGCACGGCAAGCCTGCCGATCCAGGGTAGTCTTGCCCGATCATGAAGGTCGGCGAACCGGGGCCCCCGGCGGCCAGCGAGTCGATCACGCCGTCGCGGCCGACGTGGCGGATGCGCTGACCGGTGTTCTCGGAGAGCCAGAACTCGCCGCCGGCCTGCACGATGCCCATGGGGAAGCCCAGGTTGGCGGCGGTCGCGGGCCCGCCGTCGCCGGTCTCCCCGGGCACGTTGCCGGCGAACGGCTCGAGCTTGCCGCCGCGGAACCGACGCACGCGGGCGTTTCCGGTTTCCGCGATGTAGAGAGCGCCGCCGTCGTCGAAGGCCAGCCCGATCGGCTGGTTGATGCCGAAGGCCGTGGTGTCGCCGCTTTCGACCACCGCCTCGGAACCGGCCACGATCGCCCAGGCGCCGTCCGGCCGCCGCGCCCCCACCAGGCCCGTGCCCAGGTCCGCGACGTACAACGTCCCGTCCGGCCCGATCGCGAGGGACCTCGGCTCGACCAGGCCCTGGCTGATGGCAGGCGTCGCGCCTTTGCCCGGCGCCACCAAGTCGACGCGGTGGAGGTCCGGCCGCGAGAGGTAGAGCGTGCCGTCGGCCGCCAGGGCCATGTCGGCCGCCCCGCTCCCATCGGCGATCGCCGTCACCAGCACGGCCTTGCCGTCCTGGTGCTTGTACACCTTCACGCCCTTGCCATCGCTATAAGCCACCAGCAGGCCGCCGTCCGGCGCCACGACCAGGGCGATCACCGTGCCGCCCACCCACGTGGCGTCGATGGCGAGCGCGACGGCCTTGCCGCCGGGCGGCACCGCCAGCACGCGCGGCGCGGCGCTGGAGGCGGTCCAGCTGAACTCCCCCACGTACAGCGTGCCGTCGGCGGCGAGCGCCAGGCTCTGGGGCTGCAAATCTCGGCCCGCCGCGGCCTCCTTGGTCGCCAGGATGCGCTCGACGTGCCCGGTCGGATCCGCCCGGTAGAGCCCGGTGGTCAGGGAGGCCGCATAGAGCGTGCCGTCGGCCGCGCGCGCCAGGTCCGTCAGGCGCAGGAAGTTGTTCGGGATCTTGCCGCTGCCGGCGTCGGCCAAGGTTTCGAGCGTCCCGGCGGCCGTCAGCCGCCGCACGCGGCCCAGCGACGTCTCGCCGATCAGCAGCGCGCCCGATGGGTCCCAGGCCAGCCCCGTCGGCGCGGCCAACGGCACCTGGGTGGCGGGAAGGCCGGCGCCCAGGTTGGCCTGGCCCAGCAGCAGGGCCCGCACGTCCTCGATTGCCTTGTTGACGGGCGGTTCTTTCGTGCGCAAGGCCTCCGTGGCGACCAGCATGTCGGCGGGCACATAGCTGGGCGCACCGCCCAAATACGTGCGCACCACGTCCAGGGCCTGGCGCAGCCGTTCCGCCTCGACGTGGGGCAGGCGGTCCAACACGGCCTGGTCGCCTTTCACATAGTGTCCCAAAACGTAAGTCGCGCTCAGGGTGGAGGCCAGGTCCAGGTCGAGGGTGGCGGCACCTGCCTGGTCCGGCACCAGCAGGCCCGAGAGCTCGCCGCCGTTCCACAGCCGGACGTGGGCCACCACGTTGCCCTTCGGCAAGGCCGTCCGCAGCGCGTAGGCCCCCTGGGCGTCGGTACGAGCCTGCAAGGGCTTGCCGTCCGGCCCCGCCAACGCCTTGCCGGCGGCATCGCTGAACGTGACGTCCGCGTCCGCGAGCGCGAAGGTCGCGAGGCCGGCGGCCGCTTGCACCTGGTAGCCGGCCGCGTGGTCGGAGACGATGTTGCCGCCGTTGTTGGTGATCACGCCGCTCGCGTGGTCGGAGACGATGGAGCCGCCGTTGTTGGCGATGATGCTCGCCCCGTTGCCCTGGCCCAGCGCGCCGCCCGCCCCCGCGATCAGCTTGACCTTGCCCGTCAGCTGGGCGACGCCTGGCCGCGCGAGCATCTCCGGCGCGGTCGAGGCCAGCGCCTTGGTGCCCGCCTTCGTCACGTTGGACGACGGCACGCGGCACCCGGCGGCGGTTGCCACCGTGGCCACCGCCAGCAGCACGGCGATCGTCGTTCTTGCCGTCACGGGCCTGCCTCCGGCGTGGGATGTGTCGCTTGCTTCATACCCTAAAGCGTCAGCTCCGCCTCGACGGTGCCCCCCCGCTGCGACCGGGCCGTCAGGGTCACGCGCGTTCCGGCCGCGGCCTGCACGATCCAGGAAACCTTACGGCGGCTTGGGATGCCGGCGCTCGGGAAGACCGCGGCGGGCTTGTACTGGGCCACACGACCCGGTAACCAGCCGAGCTCCTGTTCGCGCGGTCCGGCCAGCACCGTCGCCCCCGTTAGTGCCACTTTGTCCGGCTTGACCGCCTTGATGGCCGCCGCCCGCTCCGTGCCGCTTGTGGGCATGAAGCCGCCGTTCGCAAGCACCGCCTCGACGCGGAAGGTGTCGGGTCCCAGGGGCGTTACGGCCGTCTCGCGGAAGGCCAGCCGGGGGCCGGCGGCCGCGGCGCGTAGCGTGAAGGCACAGTTCCGGCGGCTGACTTCCTCCAGGCAAGGCCCGGGAGGGTTCTGGAAGATGAACTTCGTCTGCCAGCCGCCGATCTCCACGCGGCCTAGCTGCGGGTGGTCGAAGGGAGCCCATGGCACGAAGCCGAAGCCATCCAGCTCCTGATCGGCCCAACGCAGCATGGCTACGTCGTCCTCGTCCTGGCGGACGGTGCCGAAGTAATAGTCCAGCGGCTTGTCGGCGGGCAGCCCCAGGTGCTTGCCGACGCTCCACAGCTCCGTCGAGAACGGCAACAACCCCAGGTGATCGTAGGCCCAGTCCACCAACATGCCGGCGTAGAGCTTGCGCGGGTCCTCCGTGAACTCGTGGAACAGCGAGATGCACTTGTAGCCGGTCTCCGCCTCGCCGATGGCACCCAGCGCCTTGAACGCCGCGATGTCCGGCACCTCGGCGTCGGCGCGTCGTGACGACGGGCGCAAGATGACGGCCGAGAAGGTGTGGTAGTGCTGGCTGCCGGCGATGTTGGGGTGGGCGATCAGGAACTCCGCGAGCGCGCGCGTTTCCGGCTCCGAGAGCGGGTACGGCCCGGCCCCCGGGGTCTGCGCCTCCGGCTCCCAGGCAATCGGGAAGTTGCGGTTCAGGTCGAGGCCCCAGAGCGACGGCGCCACCTTGACCTCGCCCACCAGGCCCTCGTGCTCCGGGATCATCCCCTCGGGAAGCACCCAGAAGTACTCGCCGCCGGCTTCGTCGGGCGATCGCCGCACCATCAGGCGCGGGTCGGCCGGGCTGACCTTCCAGGGGCCGGCGGGATCCGGCACCCGCATGGTCGTGAGCCAACCGTCGCCGTCGAGGTCCTCCCGCCGCAGCCCCGGCCCTTGCTGGGCATCAGGGTAGGGCCGCACGCTGGAGCGCGGCGTGGGCGCGGCCGTCAGGTACAGCTCCGCCCCGTCCACCGAGACGCGCGGCACCACGTACAGCGTGGATTCATCCAACAACCGCGTCACGGCCTCGTCGTGGCCGTACGCGTCCAGCAGGTGGCGGATGGTGTAGAGCGCCACGGCCGACCCCGTGACCTCGCCGGCATGGATGTTCGCGTCGATGAAGTAAGCCGGCTTGCGCGCGGCCTCGCCTGTTGCGGCGTTGGTGAGCGTCACGCACCAGATCCGCCGCCCCTCGTGGCTGCGGCCGATCTCCGCGAGCGACGCGAGGTCCGGCCGCTCCGCCACCCAGGCCTCCAACAAGGCCGTGAGCTCCGCGTAGCGGTAGTAGCGGTCCGGCCGGTACTCGGCCGTCTCCGCGATGTAGGGGCAGCTCAGGCGCCCTGGGCTTTTTGCATGTTCAGGAATACGGTCACCAGGCTTTCGGAAATCACGCCTTGGTCGACGAGCACTTCGCCGAGGCGTTTGTTCTGCCGCGCGGCCTCCTCCAGCGCAGCTTGCAGCTGGGAGGGCTTGACCACGCCGTTTTCGATCAGGAAGAAGCCCAACGGCTTGGGCTTGTC
>JAQBPE010000265.1 GCA_028287685.1 Cyanobacteria bacterium RYN_339
TTCGAGCGACTCCTTGCGGAAAAGGTTGTTCGGCGTCGTGGACAATAGAGATAGCTCCCATGGCGTCGGAGGGTTCCGTCGGATTATCGTACCTGGATGGCATGGGTTTCGGTCACGACTTCATAAATCGACACAGTGAAGTGTTTACATGTCTTTGCGCCGTGTGATACGCATGGTAGTTGATGTTTAAGGCCTTTTACCCGTCCGCCCTAGCCTCGCTTGTCCTCACGGCGGCGGTGGTTTTATCGCCCTTGTCGGCTATCGCGGCGCCGCCCAAGGCGGTAACGCTGGCGCAGGCCTTGGCGCTCGCCACGGCGAACAACCGCTTGCTGCAAGCCAGCAAGTACGCCTCGACCAGCGCGGCAGCGGGCCTGCACCAGGCCGAGGCTTCGCGCTTGCCGAACCTCAGCGCCGGCATGACCGGCTCGAACACCGTGGGCTTCTCCCACGTGGCGCCGTCCATGACGCTGGCCTACGATCTGGACACGCATGGCGAGCGCGGCGCGCGGATCCAGATCGCCAAGCTGCAAGCCGGCGCCGCGGAGCTGGAGCTGGACCGTCAGGCGCGCTCCGTGCGCTTCGACGTGATTGGTGCTTACTACGACCTGCAAGGCGCCGACGACCTGGTGCGCATCACGGCCCTGAACGCCAAGAACGCGGAGCTGTCCCTGGCAGACGCCCGGGCGCTACGGCGGGGCGGCGAAGGCACGGAATTCGACATCCAGCGCTCCCAGGTCCAGCTGAGCCTGGCACACCAGGCCCAGGCCGATGCGGAACGCACGCGCGCCGTGAGCCGGCGATTGCTGGCGCGCCTGCTGGGCATGGCCCCCGGCGCGGAAGCGGAGGCCGCCGACCCCATCAAGGTCGTGGGCACCTGGCCGATGTCGTTGGATGCCAGCATCGCGCGGGCGCACGAAAACCGACCGGAGCTGGCCATCAGCGACCGCCAGGTGGCCGTGGCCAAGGCCCAGCGCCAGTTGGCGCTGGCGCCGCTGTGGCCCCACACCGACGTGTTCGTGACGGCCGACTCACCCGACGTGTTGACGCCTGGCGTCGCCTCCGCCAGCAGCTTGCCGGGCAACATGGGTTATACGGTCGGCGCGCGCTTGAACTGGCTGCTCTTCGACGGTGGCGGTGCCCGCCAGGGCGCGGCCCAGGCCGAGGCCCAAACTGCCTCCGCCGAGGCGCAACGCTCGGACACGGAGCTGCAAGTCGAGCTGGACGTGGTCCAGGCCTTCGCCGACATGCAGGCCGGCCTGAAGAACATCGAGGCCTCGGTCCAGGGGCTGGACGTGGCGCGCCTGGGCCTGGACTCCGCCCGCGCCCGCTTCAAGGGCGGCGTCGGCACGCAGACCGACGTGTTGCTGGCCCAGAACGATATCTACCAGGCAGAGAGCGGCAAGCTGCGCGCCGTGCTGAACTACAACAAGGCGCTGGCCGCCCTCGAGCGCTCTTGCGCGCAAGCCCCGGGAGGCATCGTTGTTCCTCGCTGATTTCGCTCCCGCGGAGAAGAGCGCCTTCCTGGCGTTGGCGCGCGTCATGATGGAAATCGACGGCGACGTCCACGAGCAGGAGCTGGCCATGCTCCGGCGCATGGCCGCCGACATGGAGCTGCCGCTGGCCGACGTGGCCCGCCGCGAGCCCGATGAAGCGATGGCCTGCTTGAAGGACCCCGTCTCGCGCGAAACCGCGCTGTACGAGCTGATCGGGCTCGCACAGGCGGAGGGCATCTACAAGCCCGAAGAGCGCGCGTTGGTCCAGCGCTGCGCCGGCGCCTTCGGCATCGGCGCCACGGAGCTCGCCAAGATGGAGGCCTACGTGCAACGCGTCATGGGGATGATCCAGGACGAGATGCCCGCAGGCCGGCTCGGTTACTTCTTCGAAGGCTTCGCCGCGCAGCGGGCACCCCGCTAAGGGCTAGCGGACGTCCCGTTTGTCGTACGGGACGGCTTCCAGCGCCACCTGCTTGCTCGGACCGCGCCGCGGCGTGATGGCGTGCGTCGGCACGGGCACGTCTTGGAGCAGTGGCCGCATCCTGCCGCCGCCACCACCGCCGGCCGGGTTGGGCGCGGTGAGCGCGGCGCGGCGGCCTTCCAGCCGCAACGTGCGCATCAGGCCGCGCGACAGGTAGGTGCCGCTACGGTACGCCTTGGAGGGGTTCGCCAGGGCCGCGACCACGCGCCAGCGCTGCTTGTCGAGCGAGTCGATCGTGCCCTTCAGGCGCGGGCTGGTGGTGGAAGCGCTGGCTCCCTTGAGGTGTTCGCGCACGGCGTCCAGGTCGGCCTTGGCCGCCTTGGGGTCGTGTCCGATCAGCGCCACCTGGGCCTGGGCCGCGGCCTGGGAGGCTTGACGTAGATGCTCCAGCAGGGCCGAGGGGTGCACCGCGGCCGGGGCCGCCGCCGCACCACCGCCGCCGCCCGTGGCCGAGGCCATCGGCGAGCGGGCGTCCAGCGCCCACATCAGGGTGTTTGCGAGGATGTAGGCTTGTTCGTTGGCCAGGCGGGCGTTCTTGGCCGTGATGCTGGCATCCAGCGCCGTGATCAGCGGGGTCGCGGCGTTCACGCGCGCGCGCTCCAGCGAGGTGCGCGGGACTTCCGTCTTGATCGCCTTCAGGGCGTCCAACGAGCGGCGGGCCGAGGCCCAATCTTGAACAACCACCGCGCCCTGGAGCGTGACGGCCGCGCCATAGGCGCCCACCAGGCCGCTAGTCGTCGGTGTTGTCGTGGTGGCCGCGGGGGCGGCCGCCTTCCCCGGCGAGTTGGCCGGCGTGCCCGGCTGGGCGGCGGGCGCGCTGGGACGAGACGGCACGGCGCCGGCCGGGCCCCCCGCTGTCGCCAACAACGCCCAGGTGGGCGCCGCCAAGATCATGAGGCCCGTCAGGACCTGGAAGACGGTGCGGCGGCCCGTGGGCTGAGTGGCGCGCTTGCGGCCTTCGAAAACCGGTGGCTTCGGCATGGTCGTCCTTTCTGGCCCCAAGGGGACCCGCGAACCTACGATACCAAGCGCCGGCGCGGAGTTCGCCGTCGGGAACGACGAAATTCGGCCCTCCGGTTTGGTGGTAAAATCGCCCGCATGACCGTTGCCATCGTGACCCATCCCGCCCTCGCCGCCCACGACACGGGGGACCACCCCGAGCGGGCCGCGCGCTGGGAGCGCACGGACGCCCGCCTGGCCGCCCTGGGCCTGCCGCGGATCGAGCCCGCACCGATCGCCGCGGACGCCCTTGCGCGCGTCCACCCCGTGGCCCATGGCGAGCGCATCAAGGCCTTCTGCGAGGGCGGTGGCGGCCGGCTGGACGACGATACGGTGGCTTGCCCGGCGAGCTACGACGTGGCCCTGCTCTCCGCGGGCGCGGCGATCGCCGCCGTCGACCGAGTGGCCACTGGCCAGGATCGCACCGCCGTGGCCTTGTGCCGCCCGCCCGGCCACCATGCCCTGGCCGACCAGACCATGGGCTTCTGCTTCTTCAACAACGCCGCCCTGGCCGCGCGCCACGCCCAACAGGCCTATGGCCTCCAGCGCGTCGTGATCCTGGACTGGGACCTCCACCACGGCAACGGCACGGAGGCGATCTTCTACGACGACCCCAGCGTGCTCTACCTGAGCACCCACCAACACCCCAATTGGCCCGGTTCCGGCGCGCCGGCGGACGTGGGCACCGGCCTGGGGACGGGCTTCAACGTCAACGTGCAACTGCCCATCGGCACGGGCGACGCGGGGTACTTGCACACGATGCAGGAGGTCTTCGCCCCCGTGGTCGCCGCCTTCAAGCCGGAGTTGATCATCATCTCGGCCGGATACGACGCCCATTGGCGCGACCCGCTCGGCCGCATGGGCCTGACGGTAGCTGGTTTCGCCGCGCTGACGCGCGAGGCGCAGGGCTGGGCCGACCGCCTCTGCGGCGGCAAGCTGGTGGCCCTGATGGAGGGCGGCTACGACCTGGAGGCGCTGGCGGCCTCGATGCTAGCCACGGTCCAGGTCTTGGCCGGGGTGGAGGTGGCCGACCTGTTGGGTCCCAGCCCGTACCACGAGCCGAAGGCCGAGGTGGAGCGTGCGATAAGGCGCACCCTCCAGGCGATCAAGCCGTACTGGCCTAACTAGCGCGGCTGACGCGCGTCTCGATTTCCAGGGCCGCAAACATCGTGCACAGGGCCTCCACGACCGCGGGGTCATACTGGGCGCCTGCCAGGCGGCGGATCTGGTCGAGCGCGCCCGGGATGCTGAGCGTGGTGCGGTGGGCGCGCAGGCCCGTCAGGTTCTCGAAGGCCTCCGCCACGGCGACCACGCGCGTGGCCAAGGGCAGATCGTCGCCCTGGGTCCCGGACAGGTTGCCCTTGCCGTCCCAGCGGCAGCGCAGCAGGGGCAGCTCGTTGACCAGCTTCTGGAAGTTGGCCAACGGCGAGGGGTAGATGCCGCCTACGAAGGGGTCGTCCATCCACGTGCGCCATAGCTGGCCCGTGAGCTTGCCGCGCTTCATGTCGCCGAAGGCCTGGGAAATGGTCGCGGGCTCCATGTCATGCAGCAGCGCCGTCATGCGCACGCGCTTCGTTTGCGTCGGTGGCAGGCCCATGGCGTGGGCCAGCTGCCGCGCCAGTTCCTCGACGCGCCGCACGTGGCGGCCATGTTGGGGCACCGGGTGCTCCACCTTGGCGGCGTGCGCGCTGGAGATGGCGACGACCGCGTCCACGATCAGCTGGTCGATGCGGGCGTAGGCCACGCAGTCCTCCAGGCCGGTCGTGACCAGCGCCAAGAAGGGCTCCAGCCAGCCGTCGCGGGTCGCACCCTCGATCACCAGGGCGCCCAGCGGCTTGCCGTCGGCCTGGAAAAGGGGGATGGCCGTCAATTGCACGCCGGTCGGCAGTTCGGCGCTGCCGGGCACGGCCCAGTCGAGGCCGTCGGTAGCGCCCAGCTCCAGGCGCTCGCCGACCACGAAGCACTCCTCCAGCAACTCCTGTTGGTAGCGCGGGACGATCACCTGCGTGCAGGCCAACACCTCCAGGAACTGGCTCTCGGCCACCAGGGCGAGCAGGGCGTGGTTCGCGCCCAGCGTCCCCGTCAGCTCCTCGAGCAGCAGCCGGCCCAGCTCGTACGGCTCCGTGGCCTCCGCCATCCGGGCGGCGAAGGTCTCCTGGAAGCGCAGCTGGTCGCGACGCGAGCTAAACGCCGCGGCGATGCGCTTGTTGGCTTCGGCTTCCTTGGCCGCGTAGAGCGCGGAGAGGTCGCCGGGGTTGCCCGTCCAGCCATCCTGGGAGCGCTTCTTCGACATCTGGACCTCCTGGGGTGGCACAACCGCTGACTTGACGTTACGGTATATTACACAACACCTACTTAATTTACAAGTCTTAACAATTAAGCGTCCGTTGCATGATCGTGAACAGCCCCTCGCCGGGGCGAGGGGCTGTCGGGATAAGGGTCTGCGGCGTTTTAGACCGGGTAGACGCCGTGCTTGCGGAAGGGCGCTTCCACTTCCTTGGTCGAGTAAAGTTCGAAGCGCTCGATCAGCTCGTCACGCAGGTCGTTGCCGTTGATCACGCCGTCGATCACCAATTCCGAAGCCAGGCGGTACAGATCGATGTCTGCCACGTACTCGCGGCGCTTCTCTTCGATGAAGGCCTTCTGGGCGTCACCTTCGAGCTCCGCGATCTTGTTGGCGTAGACGGCGTTGATCGCCGCCTCGGGCCCCATCACGGCGATCGAGGCGGTCGGCAGCGCCAGCGTGCACTCCGGCTCGAAGGCCGGGCCGCTCATGGCGTACAGGCCCGCGCCGTAGGCCTTGCGGACCACCACGGAGATCTTGGGCACGGTCGCATCGGCCATCGCGGAGATCATCTTGGCGCCGTGGCGGATGATGCCTTCCTTCTCCACCTTGGAGCCGATCATGAAGCCCGGCACGTCCGCCAGGAAGAGCAGCGGGATGTTGAAGGCGTCGCAGAGCCACATGAAGCGTGCGGCCTTGTCGGCGCTGTCCACGAACAGCACGCCGCCCTTCACCTTGGGCTGGTTCGCCACGATGCCCACGGCCCGGCCGGCGATGCGGGCGAAGCCGGTGATCAACTCCTGGGCGAAGAGCTTCTTCATGGGCAGGAAGCTGTCGGCATCTACCAGCTGGGTGATCACGTTCATCATGTCGAACGGCATGTTCTGGTTGGGCGGCACGACCTCCTCGATCGACTTGCCGCCGGGCGTGATGTCCGTGGCGTCCACCATCGGCGGCTGGTCCATGCTGTTGGAGGGGAAGTACGCGATGTACTTCTTGGCGAAGGCGATCGCCTCCTCCTCCGTCTTGACGAGCGCGTCGCCCACGCCGCTGGTGGTGCAGTGCATGCGCGCGCCGCCCATCTCTTCCAGCGTCACCTTCTCGCCGATCACCATCTCCGCCATGCGCGGGGAACCCAGGTACATGCTGGCGTTGCCCTCGACCATGATCACCACGTCGCAGAAGGCGGGGATGTAGGCGCCGCCGGCGGCGGAGGGCCCGAACAGCAGGCAGACTTGCGGCATGACGCCGGAGAGCCGCACCTGGTTGTGGAAGATCTTGCCCGCGCCCCGGCGCCCGGGGAACATCTCCACCTGGTCCGTGATGCGGGCGCCGGCGGAGTCGACCAGGTAGAACAGCGGGATGCGCAGCTTGGCGGCCGTTTCCTGGATGCGGATGATCTTCTCAACGGTGCGGGCGCCCCAGGAGCCCGCCTTCACGGTCGAGTCGTTGGCCATGATCGCCACCGGGCGGCCGTCGATGCGGCCGATGCCGGTAATCACGCCGTCGGCCGGGAGGTCCTTGGCGCTGCAGTTGGCGAACAGGCCTTCTTCCTTGAAGGAGCCGGCGTCCACCAGCAACTCGATGCGCTTGCGGGCGAACAGCTTGTTCTGCTTGGCGGCGGCTTCGTGGTACTTGGGCGCGCCTCCCTGTTGGATGCGCTCGACGCGAGCGTTTAGCGTATCTTGATCGACGGCGTTGGCGGTCATGCGGATCTCCTGGTGGGCGTGGAACCAGGGGATCTTACGGGGTTGGCAGCCCAAGATCAAGGCAAGCTGGGGTAAAATGGGCTCATGACACCTCGCAAACCGCTGGTTCTCTGGGACGGCGACTGAGGGTTCTGACGTCGCAGCGTCGCCTGGTGCAGGCGACGTGACGGGCAGGTCCTGCTCGAGTTCGCTCCCTATCAAGATGCCGCCCCGCCGGAGCTGGCCGAAGCTTGCCAGCAGGCGGTCCACGTGCTGTTGCCCGACGGGGGCGTGATCCGCGCGGGCCGCGCCGCGCTCTTCGTGCTGGAGCACATTGGCTTCGCACCCCTCGCAAAGCTGCTAGCCCTACCTCCCTTTATCTGGGCGGTAGAGCTAGGCTACAAGCTGGTGGCGAACAACCGGCGGTTCTTTGCCGAGTTCCTGTTTACGAAGGAACCCTAGATCGTGGCGGTCAGCTGACCGGTGAACTTCAGGTTGTGGCGGGACGTCACGGCCGCGGGGTGCTCACCGCTGCTGGCGGCATCGAAGCCGGTCTTCGTGAGCTTGAGGCTGTAGCTGCCGCCCTCGAGGGTCTTGATCGCGAAGTTGCCGTCCGCGTCGGTGGTGTCGGTGAAGACGAAGCCGTCTTCGCTCTTGGCTTCCACGGCCACGCCTGCCAGCGCCTTCTTCGCGCCGTCCACGACGGTGCCGGAGATCTTGCCGCGCGTCAGCCAGTTGGTCAAGAAGCCCAGGTCCAGGGTGTTCTTGAAGCTGTCGACGTCGATCGTGTGGCCGTTGGCGTCCAACGTCCCCTTGACCTGGCCCTTCTTGTTGAGGCGGTCGGCCAGGCCCGTGGTCACGGTCGCGACGGACGACACCAGGTCGTAGTTGGTGGTGGTCTTCTTGAAGACGCCGGAGGTGGTCTCGAGGGAGTAGCCGGTCGCGGTCTTGCGCACGATGCCGGTCTTGGTGATCGGGGTGCCGATCTTCGACTGCAAGGAGTAGCCCTGCGAGGCGGCGTCATCGGCCAGCTCGTCGTCGCTCATTTCTTCCTGGCCAACCAGGCGCAGGGTGGAGGTGGAGACGGCCAGCTGCGCGCCGGCGGTGCTCTGGGTCAGGCTAACGGAGGGCGCCGCGTCGCTCATCACGCTCACGGTGGGCATCACGGCCACGGAGGCGGCGGGCACCACGGCGGCGGCGGTCAGCGTGCCGGGGTGGCTGCTGCAACCAGCCAGGGCAATGCTGGCGACCAGGGTCAGGGCGAAAACGTTCCGGGACATACTTACCTCCACACAATACTCGTGAAGGTGTTATCGCCGTGTTCGCAGCGAAACCCGGTCAAGACGGGGGTAAGTGTTCTTTAAGGACAGATGAACTGATCATTCCCCGCGGAAGACGGGCTTACGCTTCTCCGCGAAGGCGGCAAGCGCCTCCGTGCGGTCCTTGGTGGGGATGATCACCTCGTAGGCCTTCGCCTCGATGGCCAGGCCGGTGGCAAGGTCCACCTCGGTGCCCTGGTTGATCGCGAACTTGGCCTGGGCAACGGCGACCGGGCCCGTGTTGTCGATGATCCGGCGCGCGAGCGCTTCCGCGCGGGCGAGCAGCTCGCCCGCCGGCCAGACTTCCTCCACCAGGCCGATCGCCAGCGCTTCC